>CAZONT010000014.1:0-36459 GCA_964581285.1 uncultured Planctomycetaceae bacterium
GCCAAGGGCGGACGAGCGATGAACTCACCATTCCTATCGCGGCGTAGCCGATGCAGGCGGCGATGAGGATGGGGTGGACCTTTCCAACGATTCCCATAAAGGTCCAATGCCAGAACTGCGGATTCTCGGTTAGGCGTGATCCGATGTGAAACGCCGCGCTGGCGAGCAGTGCGCCGAGAACCGCAGTCCAGAGCCGCGGGTAGGCGAACGCGAGGGCAATGGTAAGAAGGGGCATGAGGAGATTCACGTCCAGGGCGGTTCCGATGCCCGGCGGTTTGCCCAGCCGGTACATGGCGGCACACAGAAGCGGCTGTGCGAGGCCCAAGAGGAGGCCGCCGGCGGTGTAGAGACAGAGGATGAGGCGCCAGCGTTCGGGGGGGATGTAGGTCATTTCAGCAACGACTCGGACCGACGGGCAACGCAATATTCTATACGCGAAGACCGATGTTTGTTCACCGATTGGACGCCTGAGGTGCCGCCAGGCGTGTTTGGCGTTGTGCGAATCCCCATAGGCCGAAGACAACCAACGCGGTAGCCAGCAGTTGATAGCTCGTGAGTCCGCCGCCGAGTCGCGGAGTGTCGCGGTAGAACTCGGTGATAAAGCGGAAGGTGCCATAAGCGATGAGGTAGATGTGGAAGAGCTGGCCGCGGAACTGGCCGCGGCGGTAGAGCAGCCAGGCGCAGGTGGCGAAGGTCAGTTGAAATACAATCTCCGCGGGCGCGACGGGGAAGCGCGTTACACCTTGAGTGTCCGTCATTGCGTACCAGGCGTTTGTGCATTGCCGGCCGAGGCAGCAGCCCTGGAGCCAGCAGCCGACGCGGCCGATGGCGAGGCCTATGGGCACTGCTAACGCGAACGTGTCGCCTGTCGGTTGCGTGTAGCCGGAGAGTTTCTTGCCCCATTCGACGCCGAGGTAGCCGCCGAGCAGGCCGCCGAGGATCGTGCGCCCGAGGAGGATGTTCAGGAGCAGGTTCGGCTCGTGCAGGCGAAAGGGGAGTTCGCAGAGGAAGTAGCCGAGCTTTGCGCCGATGATTGCGCCGATCAGGCCGCCGACGAAGACGAGCAGGGGAATCGGCTGCGTTCGCGTTCGACGCTGCCACACGAGCGCCGAGGCGATGATGCCGGCGATCATCAGCAGGCCGTAGGCGGGATTGGTGGGCATCGTGGTTGCCAGCTAGGCCTTCATCGCATAGTGGCGGCAGAAGGACTCGAGCTTGCCGCCTTCACCAATGACGTGGACACAGCAGCGATCGATGCGATCCTGGTCGTAGGTCCAGACGTCCATGAAGGGCTTGATGAACAGGCGGAAGACGTTGTCGGGGCCGATTTCGAGATCGCGGAGTATGCGGCCGAGCGGCTCGGACTCGCAGCCGCACTGGGCGAGGTCGTGGATGTTGAAGTCGACGCGGTCCTTGAGGAAGCCCTGGACTTGCGAGAAGTCGATGAACTTGGAAACCGGCAGGACCACTCCGCCGCGGCGGAGCAGATAGCCGATGGTGTGGCAGTTGGGGTCGCCGCAGGGCAGGGGGGTGAAGTCGCGCTCGCTGAGCAAGTCGGGGGATTGTTCAATCAGGCCGAGCACGATGTCGGCGACGTTGAGTCGGCGGATCGGTGCGTGGAGCGGAAGGTGCGTGCGGCCGGAGCGAAACATGGGTTGAAACGTGATGCCGCGGACGCTTGGACGCGACAGTCCGAAGCGGAGGGTGTCGCCGAGGTGCGACAGATTGTCGTCGGTGATGGTCATCGCGAGCGCGGTGGGGATGCCAACGGCGCCGCTTCGCTCGATGGCAAGCTCGCGAACGCGGCGGAAGTCGCCGCCGCGAAGGGCGAGCTGGCCGGATTCTTGAGTGCCGTCGAACTGAAGATAGATTTCAAACCTACGGTGCTTGCGGTGGAGGTCGCCGAGTTGGGCGACGAAGTGGTCGTCGCGTGCGAAGCGAACGCCGTTCGTGTTGATGAGTGTGTAGCCGATACGCCGATCGGCGAGGACTGCTTCCAGCAATTCGATGAATTGGGGGTGGATGGTGGGCTCGCCGCCGGAAAGCTGGAGGATGTCGAGCGGACCCTTGCGGTCGATGACGGCGCTGACACGCGTCCAAAACTCGGCTGGCGTGAGGCATTTGAGTTCTTGCGATTCGCCGAGCGGGCTGGCGGCGTAACAGGTGGGGCAACTGAGATTGCAGGACTCGACCAATTCGATGAGGGCGATGCACGTGGCGGCGGATTCGACCATGGTGTCAGAGTGGCCGGGCGCGGTCTGGCAGGCGCAGCCGGCGCCGCAGGATTCGTAGTAAAAGCGGCGGGCTGAGTTGATGAGTACGTCGAAGTTGCCGTGATCAGGGCAGGATTTTCGGAGAAAGACGCGGCCGTCGGATTCGTGTACCTCCGCAGCGATTTGGCGCTTGCAATGTGGGCAGAGACTGGTGGTCTGCTTGATGGCGGGCCTGGTTGTGAGCGGCATCAGCATGGTGGTTTAGAAAATGGCATTTCCGACCATTATGGCCGCAGCGCAGCCACCGAAGCCGATGGCAAACTGGCAGAACCAGAGGCCGGCGGAGACGAAGAAGACGAAGGCGGTGCGTTCGGAGTCCGTGCGGCCGCGTTGGGCGCGGAGGTCCTGGGTGGCGGCGAGGCGGCGGGCAAGTTGGATCGCGTTTGCCAGTCCAGCAATGAGCCAGAAGAGGCCGGCGAGCACTGCGATGACCACGCCCACGGGGATAAGTGCCTCGACGCGGATCGACGACAGCAATCCGAGAATGAGCAGTCCGACCAGAAATACTGCGGGCGGCATCGCAAGGCGGAGAATGAACTCACGGAGTTGAATTGGGCGGACGCCGGCTTGTGCCTGTGCGAGCAGTTTTTCGCGGTCGAAGGGCTTGCCGCACTCGGGGCAGCGGTCCTCCGGCAGGTTTGACAGGTTGTAGCCGCAGTGCGGGCAATACAGTGTGGACACGAGGACGGGCTCCGATTGAGGAAGCGAAAACTGCTCTTGTAGTTTAGCGTTGATTGTGCCGAATCTTAACGTGTCGGCTGCGTTCAGATCGTGCCCCAATTCTTCGGGATAATCGCAAATTTGGGCTGTATCACGTTGACGGGCACAGGATTCGAACCTAGGCTTAGGGTTGAGAAAACTTCCGACGGAGCGGCTTCGTAGGATGCGTGTGGAGACGACCCTGAGTTGGCGGATGGCCGGAAAGCCGAATCGGCTGGCGTGGTCTTCGTTTCGCGCGCGTGGGCAGTGGCTGTTCCTGTTAATGATGGGTCTCAACATCGTGGGGTTGGCGGGCGGCACGACGCCGGCTCGGATCATGAATCCGACATCCTCGGGGCCGGCGTGGCCGACGGAGGAAGAGGAATCGCATCCGACGGGTAAGGCGAAGTCGGAGACTGTGGCGGTTGAGCACCGGCGGCACCATCGTCACGAGGCACTCTACCGTCCCGCACCCGGTGGAACGACGACCGACATCACGATCGCCCGGTTGCTGGATCGTCCGACGCGCGTTCCGTCACTGATCCAGGTTGAATTCGATCTTGCCAACGGCCTGGGCGCACCCCTTCGCTGCTGATTTCGCAGCGCACTTCAAGCTAACTATCCAACCCGGCTGTCCGACGGATGCGGACGGCGTCCGTATTTGATGCATTTATTTCAACGAAGCTCTTATTCGATGCTGCGCTCGTGCGCGGCCTGGAGATTTCGCATGGAGAAGATCATTCGCGGCGTGAAGATGTTCCAGGAACACATCTTCCCGAAACAGCGGGAGTTTTTTCGGAAGATTTCGAAGGAACAGAGGCCGAACGCACTGTTTATCACGTGTTCGGACTCACGGGTTCACCCGAACCTGATTACGCAGACGGATGCAGGAGAGCTGTTCATTCTCCGCAATCCGGGGAACATTGTTCCGGCGTACTACCCGATCCCGAACAGCGAGGATGCGACGATCGAATACGCGGTGGAAGTGCTGCGAGTTCCGCACATCATCGTTTGCGGGCATTCGGACTGCGGGGCCATGCGAGCGCTATTGCACAAGAGCGAACTCGGAAACCTTCCGGCGGTGTCGTCGTGGCTCCAATACGCCGAGAGCACGCTGCGGGTGGTTCGGATGTGTTGCTCCGACGGGACGGAAGAGGAGCAGTTGACGTCGGCGATCGAGAAAAACGTTCTTATTCAGCTGGACAATCTCAAGACGCATCCATCGGTCGCGGCGCGTACGACAGCTGGAGAGCTGGAATTGCACGCGTGGGTGTACGACATCGGGCAAGGGACCGTGAATCACTTTGACGCGCGCGAGGGTCGATTCGTCCCGCTCGTTCCGGCGGCGGAAACGGTGACGGCGTAACGGACGCGCACGCGTTGGCTACTTCGATACTACTGAATGGAGCTAAGTATGGCTGCGCCACAGAATCGTGGGCTGAGCGCTGATCTTGTGGGCGCTTTGCGCCACGACTTGACCGCGTCGATTGTGGTTTTCCTCGTCGCGCTGCCGCTATGCATGGGCATCGCGGTGGCGTCGGGCGTGTCGCCGGCGGCGGGTCTAGTGACCGGGATCGTCGGCGGCATTGTCGTCGGATTGATCGGCGGTTCGCCGATGTCTGTCAGCGGACCGGCGGCAGGACTGAGCGTGCTCGTATTCGAGCGGCTGCAGAACTACGAGCAGGCGTTCGGGGCCGAACGTGCGCTGGCACTGCTGGGCGTCACGGTGGTGCTGGCGGGGCTGATACAAGTCATTGCCGGCATCGCGCGAGTCGGGCAGTGGTTCCGCGCGGTGTCTCCGGCGGTCGTGCACGGGATGCTGGCCGGCATCGGCGTGCTGATCATGGCGAGCCAGATTCACGTGATGGTTCACGACTCGCCGCGGCCGAACGGACTGACAAACCTGCTGTCAATCCCCGAGGCGTTTCGCAAGGGGATAGTGCCGTTTGACTGGTCGGTGCATCACAAGGCGGCGTACACGGGACTGCTGACGATCGCCACGATCCTGGTGTGGCCGGCGATCGGACGCGGGCGACTTAAGAGCGTTCCGGCGGCCCTGGTGGCCGTGGTCGTCGGCACGCTGGCGGCGGTTGTGTTGAAGCTGCCGATCGATCGGATTTCAGTTCCGAGCAGCATTCGAGCGGCGATCAACATCCCTCCCTGGGAAATCGTCATGTTCGGACTGACGCAGCGGGCGGTGATCCTGGGTGCGCTGGCGATGGCGATGATCGCGTCGGCCGAGACGCTTCTGTGCGCGGTGGCGGTGGACAAGATGCACTCCGGGCCGCGCACGAAGTTCGACCGCGAGCTGATCGCGCAGGGAATCGGCAACATGACATGCGGCATGCTCGGCGGCCTGCCGATGACGGCGGTCATTGTGCGCAGTGCAGCGAACGTGAACGCGGGGGCGAAGACGCGGCTCTCGCCGATCCTGCACGGGGTGTGGCTGCTGCTGGCGGTCTCGCTCCTTCCGTGGCTGTTGCAGCACATTCCGGCGGCGGTGCTGGCGGCGGTGCTGGTCTACACGGGGATCAAACTGGTCGACGTGAAGGGACTGCGCGAGCTGTGGCACGTGAGCCGGGGCGAAGCGGCGATTTACATCGCAACGATGGTGATCATCGTGTCGTACGACCTCCTGATGGGCGTCATGGCAGGCGTCGTGCTGGCGTTGATGAAGTTGCTCTACACGTTTTCGCACCTGAAGGTTGAGGTTCGGGTATCGCCCGGCACGCGTCGCAGCGACATGATCCTCGTCGGTGCGGCGACGTTTGTCCGGTTACCGAAGTTGGCTGCTGCAATGGAGCAGGTTCCGCCGGACCACGAGTTGCACGTGCACATCGAAGGGCTGACCTACGTCGATCATGCGTGCCTCGATCTGTTCATGACCTGGGAAAAACAGCACGAGGCGACGGGCGGGCGATTGGCGATCGACTGGGAGAACTTTGCTGCGCGATTTCGCGAGGTAGCTGTCCCCTCGAACGTGCCGACGATCGAGGATCTTGAGGACGACGAGGAGCGCGGACGACGCGGCGCGCGGAAGGAGCCGCTGGGAGTCTAAGCGGAGTCATCGGCCGGGATCGTCGTCGAGCGCGAGGAGAAAGGCGACGAGATCGCTCTGCTGGGCGTACGAGAAGCCGCCGGCGGGGTCGACGTAAAACTCGTGGCCGATGCCTTCAATGCCATTGCGGGCGAGGTCCGGTACGGCGGCGTAATTCGCAAGGAGGGTCGCGCGGAGTTCACGATCGAGGAGAACTCGCAGAGAATTTGCGGGGTCGGCGAGTCGGTTGATCTGCGTCGTTCCGGGCAAGCCGATCGCAGCCGCATCGAGGATCGTCCAAGCGCCGTCCTCGGCGATGCGAAGCGCGTCGCGGCTTGCCGCGATGCCGCCGTCGTGGAGGTAGGGCGCGCGAAGATAGAGGCCGAGCAGTCCTGCGACCTTGTAGCCGCCGGCGGGATTGTCGAGACCCGGCGGCAAGTTGAGATTTGACGCCATGCGCGGGTCGGGCGGCAGCGCCATGGTGGTCGCGCCGGGTTGCAGGGGAACCATCTGATCAAACGTTGGAACGATCGATTCCGCCAAGCGGCCGTCGAAGATGCGACGGGCTTTGGCGCGGCGAGCGTTTGCCTTGATGACGTCGTTCGGGACGATTTCGCCGTTGGTGAAGAACGGCGGTGCATGGCAGGAGTTGCAACTCGCGGCGGCGAAGACTTCGGCACCGCGGAGTACGGCACCCTTTACCAAGTTGAGGCGATTGTCGAATGAGCGATTCGGCGGAATGCGGAGACTTTGCTGGAATGCGGCGAGGGCGTTTGGTGAATACAGAAATGTCTCGCCGGGCGGGCTGAAGGCGAGGCCGTTAATGGAGAAGAGGCTGAAGGTTGGGTAGCCCGGCAGCCGGAGCACATTGGTCAATTCGGGTTGGGGGGAAAACCGGGCGAGCCATTCCGAGGGTCGCACGTTGTCGGGGACGCGGAGCGCGGGGTCGGCGGCGTTCTGGAGGGCGAGTCCGAGGTAGATTTCGGGATCGAGATCGGCGACCAGGCTACTGAGTGCGGCCGGGCCGAGAAAGTTAATCTCGAACGAATGAACAGCGCTGGAGAGTGCGGCGACACCTCCAAACGGACCGATTTGGAAGCCGCCGTCGTAGCCCATGCCGCCCTCACCGAAGACAAATGCGTCGGGGATGCGGGTTTCGGCAGTCGTTGCGTCTGCGGCCGCTTCGAAATTGCCGCGAGGAATGCTGATCACGAGGTCGTCGACGGCGTCCTCGAAGGCGGTTGGGTCGGGGAGTTGAACGGTGTTTCCGTGGCTGTCGATGATGCGACGGCCGGTTTTCGGGAAGCGCGGATCGAACGGATCGATGTCGCCGTGGTTGAAGCGGAGAAAGCCGGCGGCTGTGTTGCTGACCGAAGCTAGAAAAAGGCCGATGTTGAGGTCGCTGTTGGGAGCACCGGGTACGACGCGACCGGAGACCGGGTCCAATGCGGCGTGGCAGGCGCCGCAACTCAGGGCTTGAGACTCAATGCCGACGGCGAGGGTTTCGCCGGGAGCGACGTCGAGGCCGGTGTCGACGTATGCGCCGGCGGGCCAGAAATGCGTGCCGATGCGGAGATCGCGCGAGACGCGGACACGGACGTTTGTCGTTCCGACGCGCGGGCGTAGAAGAATTGTCGAGAGCAGATCGCGGCGGAGGGATTTCAGGCCGGCGGGGTCGTCGGCTGGATCGACGGGGGCGAGGGTATCGATGCCGAGGCTGACTTCGTTGTTGAGTGAGAAGATGCGGCTCAGCGAGTCGTGGTCGCCGAGTTCGTTGCGGAAGAAGCGTTCGCGGCCGTCGGCGATGAGCTGGTCGGTGATCTCGATCAGGCCGATGCGGAGGAAGTGCGAGGGATTTGCTGGATCGAGGCCGGCGGCGGTGACCATGTCGCGGGCTTCGTTGGGCGATTTGAGGGCGCCGAAGAAGTCGTAGTGGCCGATCGGAAGCGTCGGGGCCGGGGCGAGCAGCGACTGGATGACGGGGTCGTCGGACGTGGGGATGGGTCCGAGCGGAATGTCGAGCGCTTCGCAGCCGGCGACCAAGGCCAGGACGCAAGCGATGAATGCAGTCGGTCTGTGTTTCGTGATGAGCATTTCCGGTCCCGAGGGCGAGGCAGCGTTACAACACCAATCATAACGGATCGCGGCGGTCGGCGGACAGGGGATCGCCAGAACTAGCGATCGGCGCGACGAAAGATGCGCTGCTGACGGTCTTTGATGACGCCGGGGAACTTGAGGGCCTGATTGTGCATGACGCAGAAGACACCGGGGGGGAGGAGCCGGCAGGCGAGCAGGGCTTCGGTGAGGTTCTGGAAGGCGTCCGTGTCGCGAAACTCGTAGGGCCGCATCGCGCCGGTGAGGATGACCGGTTTCGCGAGGGAGGTGAGATGGGCGTGAAGATACTCACCGGTGACAGAGAGCGTGTCGGTTCCGTGGACGACAAGGATGGCATCATCGGAGCCGAGGGCGTCGTTGACGGCTGCGAGAATGCGGGCGCGATCGGCCTCGGTCATTTCGAGCGAGTCTTTCGACATGACGGGGACGTGCCGCGTCGTGAGGCCGGGCAGACGCATGCGCATGAGAATATCGTTGAGGATGGAGTGGACATTCCGCAGGGACCCGTCCGTTTCATCGAAGGTTTTTTCGATCGTGCCGCCGGTGGTAAGGATCGCTATTTGCATGAAATCCGTTCATCCGTCCTTTCGCCGCCCTGGTGGGGGCGGGCACCTATCTTGACCTACCGCCGGGAACGATCAAGGAGGGGGGAGACGGTCTGGGCGGGGCCCTTGCGGCACGGTGCGGGTTTGCTATAATGTAAGTACACACTTACTATACCGGAGCAACGCGATGCCGCGACCCAGTCGAGTTCGAGAGAGACGCCAGGAACTCCTTCCGGTGCTGGCGGATGCATTCACGGAACTCGGATATCGGCGTGCGACGACGGCGGCGATTGCGCGGCGGTGCGGCGTCAGAGAGAATATCCTGTACCGGCTGTGGCCGGACAAGAAAGCCATGTTTATTGCGGCTATCGACTACGTGTACGACTTTTCGGAGCAGACGTGGCTGCGTCTTCTGGGGACGGCGCGCGGCAGCGGGAACGCGGCGCGGACGATTCTGGAATACGAGGCGGCGCATCACGGTGAGTTCGGCCACTATCGGATTGTGTTCAATGCGCTGGCCGAGGCGGATGACCGGGATGTTCGCGATGCGCTGCGGCGGATGTTCGCGCGGTTTCATCGATTCCTGGAGAGCCAGATTGCATCGCAGCGGCGTTCGGAGCGACGCGCGGACGGCGTTCCGGCTGAGCTGGCGGCGTGGGCGGTGATCGGGCTGGGGACGGCGTGCAACATCGGCCGGGAGGTCGGCGCGCTGCGGGATGTGGATCGAAAGCGACTGATCGGAGTGGTCGGGCGGCTGTTGCTGGAAGGCGGCGCGTAGTCGACGTGGTGCGACGGTCACCTTTGATTTCGTGAGTTATGTAAGTGTGTGCTTACATTCGGTGAATCTTGAAAAAGGAGAAGGACCATGAATTGCAAACCGTTACATTTCGTCGTGCTTGCTTTGGGGTCGATGTTATTTGCTCCGGGCTTGAGCATGGCGGGGGAATCAGCTGATGCGGCCATCGCCGAACGGATAGCGGCGCTGAAGGCGGCAGGGCCGGGGGCGAAAGTGGCGATCTATCCGGTGATCGTTCAGGGCAGGCCGAATCGAATGGTTGCGGATGCACTCGGGCTTGTGCTCGAGAAGTACGGGATGGGGAACATCGACGCGGTCGATGGCAATTTCATGCCGCGGTCGGGTCAGGCGTGGGAAAACACGGCGATCGCGTTCGGTGATTATGTCAAGGCGAACCCAGCAAAGGGCGATTATGGCCTGCTTGCAGAATACGTGGGCAGCCCGAAGACAGGGCCGACCGAGGTGCGATGGCTGATCGTGGATCGGAACGGGAAACTGGTGGTTTCGGATCGGCAGACGAAGTCTGACGCGGACTTCAAGCGAACCGCCGCGCGCGATCCCGACCCGATGGGATGTTCGCTGCTCGTGGGCGAACGGGTCTTTTCGCGAACGGGGTGGAAGAAGAGCGAGTCGGAGAATTCGAAGGGACGATTTGCAAAGCTATGGGCGGAGAAGTCGGGCCTTCCAAGCGAGGCCGAGCGCGATGCCATGAAGGACCGCGCGGCCAAGATGAAGGCGGGAATCGGGACGGCGAGCGTCACCGTCTATCCGACGCGAGCAGCGGGGACCAGTCACCGCGGGAGCGGCGAGCGGATCGCCGCGGGGCTGACGAAACGACTCGGATGCCGGGCCGCGGGCGTCGAGTCGCCGCTCGAGATTCGGATGAGTCCATCGCCGAATGAGCAGAAGCTGCTTTGGGACCTTGCGCGGGGATTTCGGGACCATGTTCGCAGTCATCCGCCGGAGGGGGATTATGCGGTGCTCGCGGATTTTCTCATGAAGTCGCCCAGCGGACCGGTGAGCGGAGTGCACTTCGTCATCTGCGACAAGGCGGGAGACTGGGTGATCGTGGATTTCCAGAATGACCAGTGGCCGGATTTCAAGCGGATCGATCCGAAAACCATTGAGGGCTGCGAACGGCTGGCGATCGAGCGGATCGTCACGCGCGTGAAGCAAGGGTAACGCCGGCCGGGTTGATTCGATCGTGCGTTGGCGACCCGGGAGCACCGGAGCATCCGAACTGCGGGACCAGCGGCGGCGTAGTTGCCGATAGATGAAGCTGGATCGGTGCGGAGGATTGCATGCGGAATTGGACGTGGTTTCTCCTGACGACCGGCGTCGGGCTGTTGATGGGCTGCAACGGCATGCACGAGGTGAAGCAGCCGAACAGCCCGGCCGTCGGCGCGGCGGCGCCGGACTTTACATTGAAAAACCTGAGTGGGAAGTTTGTGACGTTGTCGGAACTACGCGGCAAGCCGGTGGTGCTGTCGTTTGGAGCCGTCGACTGCGGGCCGTGTCGGCTTGAGGCGCCACACTTAAGCGTGTTGCAGGAGCGATATGGCGGGCGGGGGCTGGTCGTGCTGGCGGTGAATGCGTGGAACGAGCCGCGGCGGAAAGTTGAAAAGTACGTGGCCGAAAACCGGTTGAAGCAGACGATTCTGATGAACGGGGGCGAGATTTTCATTAAGCGGTACGGGTGCAAGTATGTTCCGCAGGTGTACGTGATCGACAAGCAGGGGGTGATTACGTATTCGCATCTGAACTTCCGGCCGGGGGATGAGAAGGAAATTGATGTGGAAGTCTTGAAGGTTCTGTAGCGAAGCGAAGACAATTTCGGCTGGCCCCCGTCCCGCAAATCCGTGTACCATTGAATCGGCCGGTCATGGTCGGCCGAGGATTTCAGTGGTCCCTTCGTCACATACGCCCCAACCCGACGGCACCGCATTGATCGGAATCGATCCGTGGCTGGCGCCCTATGCGGATCGGTTGCGGCAGCGGCATTTGCGGTATCGGGAGGCGCTTGCGCGGATTGAGACGTCGGAGGGGTCGCTGGAGCGGTTCAGCCGGGGGCATTTGTACTATGGATTGAATCGGGGGGAGCGCGACGGGCAGGCGGGGGTGTGGTATCGGGAGTGGGCGCCGGGGGCTTCGGCGCTGTATCTGATCGGCGATTTCAACGAGTGGGACCGGCGCGGGCATCCGATGGTGCGCGACGAGTTCGGGGTTTGGCGCACCTTTCTGCCGGACTCGGCGTATGCGGATCGACTGCGACATGGCGGACGGGTGAAGGTGCATGTTGTGTCGGCCGCTGGAGCGATGGATCGGATTCCGGCATACATCCGCCGCGTGGAGTTTCGGAACGAGGGGCGCGAGTTTGCGGGGCAGTATTGGGAGCCGGGGGCGGCGTACGCGTGGAAGCACGCGGCGCCGGTGATTCGCGGCGGACTGCGCATCTACGAGGCGCATGTCGGGATGGCGCTGGAGGAGCAGCGGGTCGGGAGTTACCGGGAGTTCACGCAGCACATCGTGCCGCGGATCGCGGGGGCGGGATACAACGCGATTCAGCTCATGGCGATCCAAGAGCATCCGTACTATGGATCGTTCGGATACCAGGTGAGTAGTTTTTTCGCGCCGTCGTCGCGGTTCGGAACGCCTGAGGAGTTGAAAGAACTGATCGACGCGGCGCACGGGCGGGGGATGGTTGTCTTTCTCGACCTGGTCCACAGCCACGCGGTGAAGAACGTGAACGAGGGATTGAACCTGTTCGACGGGACAGATCACCTCTATTTTCACGCCGGGCCGCGCGGACAGCATCCGGCATGGGATTCGCTTTGTTTCGACTACGGCAAATGGGAGGTACAGCGGTTTCTGTTATCGAATGTGCGTTACTGGCTGGAAGATTTCCGGTTTGACGGATTCCGGTTCGACGGTGTGACGAGCATGATGTACCTGCATCATGGGCTGGGGCGGGACTTCGGGCATTACGACGATTACCTCGTGCGGGACCTCGACGAAGATGCGATCACTTACTTGCAGCTTGCGAATCGGCTCGCGCATGACGTGAGGCCGACGGCGGTGACGGTGGCTGAGGACATGTCGGGGATGGTGGGACTGGCGCGGCCGATCGACGAGGGCGGGATCGGGTTCGATTACCGGCTGTCGATGGGTGTGCCGGATTACTGGATCAAGATCCTGAAGGAGAGACGCGACGAAGATTGGTCGCCGGGTGAGATCGGTCACATGCTGCTGAACCGCCGATTCGGGGAGAAGCATATCGCCTATGCGGAGAGTCACGATCAATCGCTGGTCGGGGACAAGACGATCGCGTTCCGGCTCATGGACAAAGACATGTACTTTCACATGAGCAAGGGAACGCAGAACCCGATCATCGAGCGCGGGATGGCGCTTCATAAGCTGATCCGGCTGGTGACGTTCGCGTTGGGCGGAGACGGATATCTGAACTTCATCGGGAACGAGTTCGGGCACCCGGAGTGGGTGGATTTTCCGAGGGTGGGAAACAACTGGTCGTACAAGTATGCGCGGCGGCAATGGCACCTGGCCGACGATCAATCGTTACGGTATCGAGACCTGGCGGAGTTTGACCGGGCCATGATGCGACTGGATGCGGACGGCGGGCTGCTCACGGCACGGCCGATCGATATGATCGAGACTGACGAGGCACGGAAGACGCTGGTGGCGCGGCGCGGTCGGTTCGTCGTGGCGATTAACCTGCATCCGACTGCGTCGCATGCGAGCTACCGGGTCGGCGTGCCGGAGGATTCAGACTACCGGGTTGCGCTGAATACCGATGACCTGTGGTTCGGCGGGCATGCGATCGTCTCCCCGGGACAGGTCTATCCGGTGCAGCGCGTTGCGAGTCACGGCAGACAGCAAAGTACTCAGATCTATTTGCCGGCGCGGACGGCGCAGGTCCTCGTGCCTGTGCGGTAGTCGCGTGCAAGCGCTGCCTTGCTGGTAACGGCGACTGCAATTCACTCTTTGTTCAGTTCGTCGTGGTCCAACGGCAGAGTCACGGTCACGATTGTGCCCTGGCCCGGCGGGCTGGCCAGCTCGATGCGGCCGCCATGGGCCTCGGCGATCGAGCGGCAGATTGGCAGACCAAGCCCTGCGCCGCGCTGCCTTCCGGCAGCTCGGGACTGGTCGACGCGGAAGAATCGGTCGAAGACTCGATCGATCGCGTCGGCCGGGATTCCGACGCCGGTATCGCGGACTCGGACGACGGCCGAACCGTTGATTCTTGAGAGACTAACTTCGACTTTGCCGGGCGGATTGATGTACTTGATGGCATTGTCGAGCACGTTTCCAAAGAGTTGCCGAATACGGCCGGCGTCGGCGTCGATCCAGAGCGGCTCCGTGGACGTGCAGGCGACTTCGATGTGACTCTCGCCGGCGAGCGGCGCATACAGATCAATCACATCGGTGACGGCCTTGTCGAGGCGGATTCGTTCGCGCGCGAGAACGGCGGCACCGGCGTCGACGCGAGCGAGGAAGAGCAGACTGTCCGCGATGCGGGACAAGCGGTCGTAGTGATCAATGCTCTCTTCCACGACGGCGCGCAGCTCGTCAACCGAGCGGGCCCGCGAGAGGGCGACTTCGGCGCTGCCTCGGAGGGCGGCGAGCGGCGTGCGGAGCTCGTGCGATGCGTCCGCGGTGAACTGTTGGAGTCGTGTGACGTATTGCTCGATGCGCTGAAGCATGTCATTGAGAGTTTCAGCCAGTCGATCGAGTTCGTCTCCGTTCCCGGATCGCGGGAGGCGGTCGGTCAGTGGTCTCCCGCCGATGGTTCTGGCGGTGTCAGTCATGACCGCGACGGGTGAGAGCATGCGCGAAGCGAGAAACCGCCCGCCGATGACGGCTACGACGGCCGCAACGGCCAGCGCCACGGCGCCGATTCGACGGAACTGAGCCAGTGATTGCGTCAGATGGTCAAGCAGATAGCCCGCTTGAGCGGTGCCCCAGCGTCCATCGGGCAGGCGCAGCGGAAAGCTGCAGACGCGCACGGGGAAATGAACATCGGGTGGTTCAAGGGTCTCGAAGCGAACGGCTGCGGGGTCCTTCCCCCAGCCCGCCGGCGCCCGCCAAGCAATCTTTGGTCCATCGTCGGCGATACTTGTAATCCGGGTCGCGCCATCGGCGTCGATCAGGCGGAAGAAGAGATCTGAGCGCGAGCGGCTGCCGAGTTCGCGGCGGATTTCCGCCTGGATTTCGGCGTAGTCGTCGTCGTCCTCGCGAATGATGGCAAGAAACTCATGCACCTCACCTTCGAGGAACCCATCAACTTCGCGGCGTAGCGAGAAGAAAACGGCCAGGTAAAGCGCGACGGCCATGCCGGCGCAAACCGCGAGGGTGACCGCCATGCCCCAGAGCGTGAGGCGCAGTCCAATCGTGTTGAAGCGACGGCTAGGCATCGTCGGGGCGGAGGACATAGCCGACTCCGCGAATGGTGTGGATCAGCGGACTCGTGTGGCCGTGATCGACTTTACGGCGCAGCCGGTTGATATGGACATCGACCACGTTGGTCAGCGGGTCCTGATTCATGTCCCAGACTTTTTCGAGAATCATCGTTCGGGAGAGTATGTGGCCGGCATTGCGGGCGAGATATTCGAGCAGGGCGTATTCGCGCGGTGAGAGATCGATCCGACGGTTTGCGCGGTAGACGCTGCGGGCGATCAGGTCGATGGTCAGGTCGGCGACGGCCAGCGTGGTCTGTGTCAGCTTGTGGCCACGGCGCAGCAGCGCGTTGATCCGGGCCAGCAGCTCGGAGAAGCTGAACGGCTTCGCAAGATAGTCGTCGGCACCGAAATTGAGTCCCCGTACGCGATCGTCGACGGTGTCGCGGGCGGTCAGGCAGAGGATCGGCGTTTCCACCGATTCTTCGCGAAGGTCGCGGATGATGGTGAAGCCATCCTTCCCGGGCAGCATGAGGTCGAGGACGATCGTGTCGTACTCGCGCGTGGCAGCCAACCTGTAGCCGGTCTGCCCGTCGTCGGCGACGTCGACGGCGTAGGATGCCTCGCGAAGTCCCCGCTTCACGAACGCCGCGACGCCCGGTTCGTCTTCGATCACAAGAACACGCATGGCTTGGACCCGCATGGACAGAGACGGAGTTCCAGCGTCGCTGGGTCGCCGATCTCCGCGGATTCTACCCCGGACTGTCGTGGTCGGCACGAGGGCCGACTCGGTCGCGGTGAATTCGCGGTGCCCGTTAGTTCGTACGAATGCCGCGAAAAAACTGAACGGTTTGTAACTGACTTGTCATGCCGCTAATACCCAGGGGAGGATTATGATTCGCGCGCCCGTTACGAGCGATTGCGCCGCAACGATTGCAACGCCCGTACGCGTGTCGCGGGAGCAATCTCATGTGCGCGAATACACGATGGATGTCAGTCGTGGTTCCGGTCGGCTTGGTCCTGGTTCTCGGGACTTGGGTCTTTGCTCAATCCAATCCGTCGCGCGAGCCAAGGCCGGAGACCGTGAACACGTTGAGCTTGTCAGCTACGGAAGAACCAACGGCCGCGCCGAATGAGCCACCCGAGCGGCGCAAGAAGTATGAGGAGCACCGCCTCGCCGAGGACCCCGTCACGCGGAGGCAATCGGTCGACGCGTTCACTACGCTCGAAGATGGACAACCTGGCGCGCCCGGCGAGATTCAATTTCAGGTCGACACGAGCTGGGAAACGCGTTCGGGCGAGCCGGACGAATACTTCGTGCGGCCGGAGCTGCAGTGGACGCCGGCGAACGGCGAGTTCTTGAGAAACCTGCAGTTCACCATCGCCACGCCGATGGAACTTGGAAGCGGTGCGATCGACGGAAATGCAGACCTTGAGTTTGGATGGCAACAGCGCTGGGTGAAGGAAGAGGGATTGATGCCAACGATGGCAACCTTGGCCGAAATCCGAATACCATCGGGCTATCACTCGGCGGGGGTCGACGGTCGGCTGACGGGGATCGTCGCGAAGGACTTCGGACCCGGGACGTTGTACCTAAACGTGTGGATGGAAACGGTCAATGGAAACAACTTTGATATCGAACCGGAAACCACTTTTCTGGGCCTTACCAGCGATGGCGAAGGGATTCGGCACTTTCGCTGGGGCTCACGACTGGGTTACAAGTGGCGGATCAACGATACATTTTCGCTGATCGCCGATGTTCGAAACGAATCGAGCGAGCAAAAAGGCGTCGGCGACATCGATGCCTTCGAGCTGTCCGGCGAATGGCACGTCAACGAGCGAATAACCATCGGCCCTGGTATCATCGTTGGACTGGATGGGCACGATGAAACCCCCAATTTCGGGGCCGGCATCCGGTTTCTTTACGCCTTCTAAATCAATCCACACCTCGAGGGAGCTCGAAAAGAGCGGCCGCACTCACTTACTCGCGACCATGACACCTTTGTAATGTTCGTTTCATCCGACTGAGACCTTTGCATCCATACAATGCGGCTCGATCCGCCGGATGTGTAATCAGGCGGTGCGGGCGACTAGGACAGCGAAATCTGAATGTTCACGCGTTGCGCCGCGATGACGATGGCCGGTCTCGGTGTGCTCACCTGTGCCGCGGTCGGTTGTACTGTCCGGCCGCAATCGGACTATCAACGGACGGGCGACCTGGTGAAGCGTCACACCGGCAGCGCGGACGTGTATGACCCGGCAGTCGATGCGCAGATCAACGACCGGGTTTCGTCGCTCCTGGATAACGGTCTGACAGTGGAGGAGGCGGTTCGCGTTGCACTATTGAAGAATCCGGAATTTCAGGCGTTGTTTCAACAAATCGGGGCATCCCGGGCGGACGTGGTGCAATCGGGACTCTTGAGCAACCCGACAGTGTCGTTGGCCGTTCGATTTCCCGAAGGGGGTGGTCTGGCCGATCTGACGCTGGGCCTGGCGCAGGAGATTGTAGATCTGTGGCAGATACCGGTGCGAAAGGAGGTTACCGGAAATGAGCTGGAGCAGCTTGTCCTGAACGTGGTGCAGCGGGGAGTGGAGATTGCGGGGGAGACTCGCATTGACTGCTACCGATTGCTAGCGGCCCGAAAGGCGGAGGAAATTGCCCGTGAAAACGTGGAACTAGTTCAACGCTCGCTGACACTGACGGAGAAGCGCGTGAACGGCGGGGAAACAAGCCGCATCGACGCCGACCTGGTTCGGGCGACGCTCCTGGCCGCGAAATTGGACCTCCAAACCGTGCAGCGTAATCGACAGGTAGCCTGGGCTGCACTGGCGAGGACCATCGGGCTCAGCCGATGGACGCAGGCATGGGAACTGGTCGACGTGCTTCCAGCGCCCGCAGCGATCGGTGATGACGACGCAGGGCTACTGGCTTACGGGCTCGTCGAGCGCATGGACGCGCGGGCGAAGGAAAAACAGGTCGCGGCAGCCGAGGCGGAATTGAAGCGACAGTGGCTGAACATATTTCCGAGCATACAAGTGGGAGCGGAGCTGGAACGATTCGAGCAGCGCGCGCTGCCGGGCAGAACGATTCCGGCGGACACCGCGCGGGCGAGTATTGCGGCCGGGCAACTTACGGCTCCGACGATCGAGTCACGAGGCCAGCGGGCATTGGCGCGGCGGCAGATCATCGATTCGATTGTGGGTCCGTCGATTCAGGCGACATTGCCAATCTGGGACCAGAACCAGGCGCAGATCGCAAAGGCGGGCTACGTGGTGGAGCAGCGGCGAAAGGAGTATGAGTCGCTGCTGGACGCCGTTGCGAGCGATATCCAAGAGTCTGCGGCGGTTGCTCGGGTGGCGGGGCAACAGGTTCGATTTTATGACCAGGAAATCCTACCGCAGGCGGATTCAAACGTTCGCGTTTCGGAGCGGGCCTATGAGGCGGGCGAACAAGGCGTACTGGTTCTCCTCGAGGCCCAGCAGTTCCTCGTGAATCAGCGACGTGAGTACGTGAACTTCTGGCGAGACTACGCCGTGGCGTACGCGGCGCTGGAACGGGCCGTCGGCGGGCGAATGCCGGGAATGATCGAGCCGGCGACGACGCAGTCGGCAGGGACAAACTGAAGGAGCAGGAGACTGAAATGAATTCATCATCGGACTGGATCACGATGCTCACCGACGCATTGGTGCAGGCGATTGCGCTTCTTGTCGGATTCTTCGTCGACTTTTTCCGGCAGGGGCTTGCGGCCTTTCTCTTCTAGCGGATGAGCGCGAGTTGCTGATGCGAAAAGTATTCCCGTGGATCGCAGCGGCTGCATTGTTCGGAGCCGGCGTACTGGCCGGCCGGGCTTTGCTCGGCGGCCACGTCACGCGCGAAGATCATGACGAAGAAGAAGAGCATGAGGCGGCAACGACGTCGCATGTCGCGCGCGACGCTGCGGGTCATTCGATCGTCATTCTAGACGACGAGACACAGAAGCGGCTTGGACTCCGCACCCAGGAGGTGAAGGGCGAGTCTTTGAAGCCCGAAGTGGTCGGCTACGGGATACTCGAGGTTGATCCGACCGCGATCTTTACGCTGCGGGCGCCGGTGGCCGGGACGTTGCGCGCTCCGCCCGGCCGGGAGTGGCCCAGTCTCGGCGAAGACATCCGGGATGGCAGCATTGTGGGGCTGATCGAGCCGCGCCTTTCGGCGGTCGAACGGGCCGATCTTGCGTCGCGTTTGGCGACAGCGAAGGGTGAAGTGGAGGAGGTCAAGGCCGACCTCGATGCGGTCCGCATTTCGTACGAGAACAAGCGTCAGTTGAACGCCCAAGGACGGATCGTGTCGGATCGCGCGATGGAGGAAGCGCTGGCCAAGTTGAAGTCGGATGAGGCGCGTCTCGGTGCGGCCAAGGAAACAGCATCACTGATCGAATCGGCACTCGCGGCCGCGAGCGGGCCAGCCGGACCGCTGCCGCTTGCTCTTACTCGGGGTGGTGAAGTCGTGGACGTTGGGGCACAGTCCGACGAGTCGGTCGAAGCCGGACATCCAATACTGCGCGTGGCCCGGTTTGACCGACTCCTCGCGCGGGTAACGATTCCCGGGGGCGAGTCGTTCAGCGGGTCCCCCGGGCGGGCGCGCATTGCACCAATCTCGACACCCGAACGCATGTTCGATGCGGAGCCGGCGGCGGTCGGCGCATCGATCGATCCGAGGATGCAGGGACACGTGCTGATCTTCCGAATTGCCACCGCGGGGTCGTCACTACGCCCTGGAACGGCGGTCCAGGCGTTCGTGCCGCAGCCCGGCGAGGCGGTCGCCGGCGTCGTCCTGCCGAATGAAGGCGTGATTCGATACGGCGGAACGACGTGGGTATATGTCGAACAGGAGTCGGGAAAATTCTCGCGCCGCGCGGCGACTCTGGAACGGCCGGTCAGCGGCGGCTGGTTCACGTCTCGCGGTTTCCGCGCGGGCGAGCGCGTGGTAACGACTGGCGCGCAGTCGCTGCTGTCCGCCGAGCTCAAATCACAATTCGAGGAGGCCGAGGAGGAATGATGCGGTCGCGACGTTCCGTAATCGCTCGGCAACCGGCTTGAACTGACTCCATGCTTCAGCACCTTGTCAGCTTCTCCATTCGCTCGCGCGGCGTGGTCATCGCTCTGGCCGCGGCGGTGATGGCATACGGCGTCTACGTCGCCGACCACGCAAAGCTAGATGTCTTTCCTGATTTCGTTCAGCCGCAGGTCGTCGTTCAGACTGAGGCGCCCGGGCTTTCGCCGGAGCAGGTCGAACAGCTTGTTACCCGGCCGATTGAGGGTGTGGTGAGCGGCGTCATGGGCCTGGAGTCGGTGCGATCGCAGTCGATACAGGGGCTCTCAATTATTACGGTCGTCTTCCACGAGGGGTCCAATATTTTCACGGCGCGTCAGTTGCTGTCAGAGCAACTTTCGTCTGTAGCCGGGAATCTGCCGGATGGTGTCAAGCAGCCGCGTATGACGCCGCTCACGTCGGCGACGATGGATCTGCTCAAGCTCGGCCTCGTGTCGGACAAGAGGTCTCTAATGGAGCTGCGGACATTCGCCGACTGGACGCTCCGGCCGCGGCTTTTGGCCGTACCGGGCGTTGCGTCGGTCGGCATCATGGGCGGCGAGACGCGTCAGATTCAGATCCAGATCGACCCCGCGCGGCTGCTGGCGTTCGGTCTCGGAATTGATGACGTCGTTGCGGCGGCGCGAAAAGCGACCGGGGCGCGCGGCGCCGGATTCATCGAGACACCGAACCAGCGCATCATCGTTCAGACAGAGGGACAGGCCATTCTGCCGGAAACCCTGGGCGGGGCGGTGGTGACGCACGTCAACGGCGCCGTTGTGCGATTGTGCGACGTCGCCGACGTCGTGGTCGGCGCGGAGCCAAAGTTTGGCGACGCGAGCATCCAGGGACGCCCAGGTGTGCTCGTGAAACTGCTGGGGCAGTACGGTGCCAATACGTTGGACGTCACACGATTGGCCGAGGCGGCGCTGGACGAATTGAAGCCGGTGTTTGAGGCCGAAGGAATTACGGTATTTCCGCGGCTCCATCGACCGGCGACGTTCGTCGAGACGGCGATCCATCACGTGACGGTGGCGCTGCTGATCGGCGGCGTGCTGGTCGCGGCGGTGCTGTTTCTGTTCCTCTTCAACCTGCGATCGGCTTTCATCTCTATCACGGCGATACCGCTCTCCTTGCTGACGGCGGTGATCGTACTGGACCGACTCGGCCTGACGCTCAACACGATCACGCTTGGCGGACTCGCGATCGCGATTGGCGAAGTCGTCGATGATGCCATTATCGACGTCGAGAACATCTTCCGGCGCCTCAAGGAAAATCGACGGCTTGCTTCGCCGCGGCCGGTCGCCGAAGTCGTACTCAGCGCGTCGCTCGAGGTACGGAGCGCCGTCGTCTATGCGACGTTCGTGGTCGTGCTGGTATTCGTGCCGGTCCTGACGATGTCGGGTCTACAGGGGCGGATGTTCGCACCGCTCGGTGTGGCGTACATCCTTGCGATTCTTGCGTCGCTGCTGGTTGCGCTGACGGTTACGCCCGCCATGTCCGTCATTTTGCTCCCGAAAGCGGCGGAGCGGGCGGTCGAACCAGCGTTCCTGCGGGTTCTGAGGGAACGATACGCCGCGCTGCTCTCGCGTCTCATCCAGCATCCCGGGTCGATTCTGTCGGGATGCCTTGTGCTGGTGATCGCGGGCATCGTCATGCTCATGCGGTTTGGCGGCGAGTTTCTTCCGGAGTTTCGAGAGGGGCACTTTGTCGTGCAGATCACCGTTGCACCGGGCACTTCATTGACGGACATGATGCGACTCGGCGGCCGGATCCAACACGAACTCCTGGAAGACGTGCGCGTCGACGGCAAGCCCGTCATCGATTCGGTGGAGCTCCAAGCCGGTCGGGCCGAATTGGGCGAGGACCCGTGGGGGCCCCACCGGGCCGAGATTCACGTTGAGTTGAAGCCGGACACACCCGGGGCCGTGCAGGCGAGCGTTCAGCAGCAAATTCGCGAAGTGCTTGAGGCCTATCCGGGGGTTGTATCCGAGACGATGACGTTTCTTGGCGATCGGATCAGTGAGACGATGACGGGGGAGACCGCCCCGGTTGTCATCAGCATTTACGGCGACGACCTCGATGTACTGGACGACCAGGCCCGGCAGATTGCGGCGGCCGTCTCCGGCGTTCGGGGAGCGACAGACGTGCGGATCGCATCGCCGCCCGGGGCGCCCTATCAATATGTTCGCCTTGAGCGTGAGCGATTGATGCAGTTCGGATTTCAGCCAACGGATGTACTGGCGGCGATCGAAACTGCCTGCCAGGGGACGCGCGTCGCGCAGGTGTACGAGGGCGATCGCGTCTTCGATGTGCTTGCGATCCTCGCTCCGCGCTTTCGCGGGGATCCAGAGTCGATGGGCTCACTCTTGATGCGGAACGGGAACGGCGGTTTCGCTCCGCTGCGCGACCTTGCGGAATTGTCGGCGACGACGGGTCGCTATGCGATCTCGCACGACGGCGCCCGGCGGCGGCAATCGGTCGTGTGTGGTGTGCATGGGCGAGATCTGGCCAGCTTCGACCGCGAGGTTAAGAAGCGAGTCGCAGAGCTACCGCATGCCCCGGGCACCTACGTTGAGTTCGGTGGTGCGGCCGAGGAACGCGCGGAGACTCGAACTGAGCTCTTATTGCATTCCGGCATCGCGGGCCTCGGCATTATTCTGCTGCTGGCAACCGTGTTCCACAGCGGCCGAAACCTGCTGCTCGTGCTCGCCAATTTGCCGTTCGCGTTTGTTGGTGGCGTGGCTGCCGTAGCTCTGACGGGCGCGTCGCTTTCGATCGGCTCGATTGTCGGATTTGTAACGCTGTTCGGCATTACGATGCGCAACTCCGTCATGATGGTTTCGCATTACGAGCATTTGGTCGTCAGCGAAGGCTGCACATGGGGTCCAGGCACGGCCATACGCGGGGCAACGGAGCGCATCCTTCCGATCTTGATGACCGCGCTCGTCACCGGCCTTGGCCTGCTGCCGATCGCGCTCGGCAGTGGCGAAGTCGGCCGTGAGATCGAGGGTCCCATGGCGATCGTGATTCTCGGCGGACTTGTGACGTCGACTCTGCTGAATCTGCTCGTGCTGCCGTCGCTTGTGTGCCGCTATTTCGCGACCTCGCTTCGGACCGCGACCCTGTCGTAGCGCGCGGCGGGACGCAGCCGTTCCGCTGGCCGGAGTAAGGGAACTCCGAGACCGTAACTGCTGACAACTTGCGGGATGGGCGATACAGGACTGCAACTTCCCATGATTCCGGGCACTTTTCGGCCGGCGCTGCAAAAGCGCTGCACTCCGTCTCCGAGACCGCCGATCCCCGCCTCGCACGGCTGATTGACCGATGGGGCGACCTGCCCGAGGCCATCCGTCGCGCCATCGATTCGCTGCTCGGATCGGCGGGGGACGGCGACTGACCAGGGCGCTGCGGGCCTGCCCGGGCGCGCCGGGTCCTTCCAGCCGACATTTTTTCCCGCGCACCCGCCGGGAACATACGGCAGTTCAGTAGTGTTTGTTTCCATCCTGAAATTCGACGGGATTTCATCGGGGTAACAGCCCCGCCGGATGCTCATTTGCGACGCGATTCCAGACGCTAACCCGCTTTCGCGAATGACAATGGGGACAATCTAGCGAACAAATCAAGAATTGTGTTGACGTTTAGTCTTGTGTACACAATAGTACGGACGTCCGTTTGGAGACTAACGATGCAGTCGATGAGCCGCGCCGAACATGATGATTTGCTGCGGGCCTTCGTCACCGAGGCCTTCGGCCGGGCGGAAGCGGCGGCCGCGCTCGAACGATGGTATCCCGCCGGCACGCCGGGCGCCGTCTTTGAAGCATGCTTCCGGGGTACGACCGCGACGGCGGGACGGGTCGAGTACTTCGCATCCAAAGCGAACCCGGCACTCCGGATCATCGGCAAGCAACGAGTCTGGTACCGCTCGGACATCGATGCGCTCGTTGAGCAGCTCGAAATCTTCGGTGCTACGACCATGACGGCGCAGCGCGCGGAAGCGCTTGCGATGCCGTTCGCCGCACTCGTCAGACAACCGGGATTCGATCGAATCGTTTGGTTTCGAGAACTCGGGCACGTCGACGGCGTCCCATTCGCAACGCGAATGCCCGTGCTGTTCCAGCAAGCCAACGCGCTGGATGAAATGCTCGCCGGCGACCTCAGACAATTCCACGGCGGTGCGGACGCCGCGCGAACGACCTTTATGATGGAGCGTGACGGAGCGCTTTTCTACCTCCTGATGGGCAGCGTAAAGCACGAGGATCTAGCCCCCGACCTGCAGAACATTTCGGCCAAGTTGAATGATTTCCTCGCGTCTGACGAAGCCGGGCGTGAACTCCCCGACCGGATTCGATCGCAGGTCCAGGATCGCTACAAGGTAGCGATGAAAGACCGCAAGAAATGGATCGAGAGTCGGAAGCGATCGTAAGACCGAATTCGCCCAAGCCCTGATCGGGAACTGCGATGACACCGCTCGAGCTGCACGCGTCAATCGAACTGGCCGCCGCCGGCGACAAGCCGGCGAAGCTGCGCATCAGCGCCTACGGCGGCGACGTCATGCGCGTCGCAGGCTGGGGCTTGGTCATCATCGACCTGGCCGGCCTGAAACTGGATGCCACGATTCCCATCCTCGCCGACCATGACAACCGGCTCGACAGCATCATCGCATCGGGCGCACCAAAGTCGGACGGCAGATCGATCAGTGTCGTCGCACCCCTTGCCGACACACCGAAAGCCGCCCAAGTCAAGATGCTCATCTCGTCCGGCGTCAAGCTCAAAGCGAGCGTCGGCGTCGACCCGTTCTCGACGCGCGAGCTGCGGGCCGGCGAAGAGATCGATGTCAACGGACGGAAAATAAAGATCACCGGCTTCGTGACATTGGTCGCGACCGGCAAACTTAGAGAGGTCAGTGTACTTCCGGTCGGAGCTGATGAATCGACGGAAGTGACGCTGGCCGCAAGAGGAGCGATTCCCATGTCAGACCGACCCACACCCAGCCCGATCGAAGAATCCGTCCAGGCTCAGCGTGAAGCCATGGTGGCCGACGCGCGCCGCGCATCTGCGATCAAGATCATTTGTGCGGGCGAGCACAATGAAATTGAGATTCAGGCGATCACAGAGGGATGGAGTATCGACAAGACGAAAGCCGTTGTCCTTGAAGCCGCGTACCAAGCACTCGGCAATGGAAGGGACGGCCGGCCGCCGAATGCACTCATCCAGTCATCGCCGCTGGACCTCGCAAGGGCGAGCGGTACCTCATCGGCACAACTGCTTACGGCCGGTGTGTTGCTGCGAGCCGGATTCCCGAAGATCGCGGAAAAGCACCTCGGCGAGCGGGTCACACAGGCCGCCGAGGACCTGCGGTGCAGCTCATTGGTCGAACTCTGCAAGGCCGCCCTTCACCTCGAGCACCGGCAGATCCCAAGCCAGCGCAACGAAATGATTCGCGCGACGTTCAGTACGACTTCGTTGCCGGAAGCCCTCGCCAACGCACTCGGCAAGATCGCCCTGGATGCGTACCGCGAGCAGCCTGCGACCTGGCGATCGTTCTGTCGGGTCGGCAACGCCCGCGATTTCAAGCCCTCAAAAATGATCCGGCTTGTCGTCGGCGGCAACTTCGAGAAGGTCGGCGGTGGCGGCGAGTTGGCGCATGGAACGCTCAAGGACTCCGCGTTCACGATCCAGATCGATACGCGCGGCAAGATGTTCGGACTCACAAGAACCGAGATCATTAACGATGATCTTCAAATGGTGTCCGACCTGTCGATCGTTCTCGGGAAGATGGGCATCCGCCACGTAAGCGACGTGGTCTATGAGGCGCTCCTCAATAATCTGGAACCCGACGGGGCGACGCAATTCTTCACGGCGCCACGTGCCAACTACATCACCGGCGCCGATAAGATTCTCAGCATGGGAGGCCTGTCGGCCGGCCGCGAAGCGATGCGAAAGATGCGCGACGCGGAAGGTAATAACATCGACGTGGCCCCGCGCACCCTCGTCGTCAGTCCCGAGAACGAAACGACTGCACTGCAGATCCTCGGGTCTGAGAGCGTAAGTCGCGCCGCAGCGACCGACCAGGCGCCGACGGGGAACCCGTTCGCGGGCGCCGGCAAGCTGGGCCTCGAGGTCGAGCCCCGACTCTCGAATCCGAACTTTGCCGGCTACAGCGCGACCGCCTGGTATCTGTTTTCGTCGCCATCGGACGGTGCGGTCGCCGTGAACTTTCTGGACGGAAAGGATTCTCCGACCGTCGAGCAGGCCGACGCGCCTTTCGAAACGCTCGGAATTCAGTTTCGTGGGTACATTGACGCGGGCGTTTCCTTAGCGGACTTCCGCGCCGCGCTCAAGAGCAAGGGCGCTGCCTAAGTAACTCCGAGCAGTGACGGCCTTCAGACGTCACTGCTCATTTTTGCGGCGGCGGGGACGGCCGACGACCCGTCCCCGCCGATTTTCGAACTCACCCGATCCTGGCCGTACCGATCCAATCGCTCCGAGCTGGGATCCACACGGTGCCGCATGGCAGGCGCCGCGAACGGAATCGGACCTGGTAGAGATGACGTGTTCAAGTTCAAGCTTCGGATCGAACTCAAGCCCGGCAACGTTATGAACGCTGTCGATCGTGCCCGGCAGCGTGCGCAGGCGCCGGGCGCGGCCTATACCCGCGCCATCATGATTCGATCGATGCCGAAGCGGGAATCCGTGTCGAAACCGGGAGGACCACCCAACTCACACACCGGCAAGATTCGTCGCTTGATCCGCTTCGCGTATGAGCCCCGAACTGGCTCAACCGTGATCGGCCCACTCGGAGAAAGTGGTTCTACAGCGATGGAAGCGCTGGAGCATGGCGGCCGCAGCGTGATTCGGCGACGACTGCGAAACGGCGCGACGCGCCGCCGGTTCATCTGGATCCAGCCCCGACCCTTCGCTCGGCCGGCCCTGGAGCGGGCCGCCGCAACCGGAAAGATCGTCGCCGGATGGAAGGGAGCGGCGCGATGAGCGCGGGCGGGATCCGAGCCGGGAAAGCATTCGTCGAGATCGGGGCCGACACATCGCAGCTCCAGGCCTCACTGCGAAAAATGAATGCGGTGATGAAGGAATTCGGAAACCAGGTCCGGGGCATCGGTCTCGCAATGTCCGGTCTTGGCGCCACGATCATTGCGCCGCTGGCGGCCTCCACGAAGATTTTCAGCGACTTCGGCGACTCGATTGCGAAATCGGCGGCGCGGATCGGTTTCTCGGTGGAGTCGATGTCGTCGCTCGGCTTCGCTGCGAGGCAATCCGGCGCCGAGGCCGCCGATCTAGAAGCCGGGATGCGCAAGCTCGCCCGGACTGTGACCGCCGCCGACAAGGGGTCAAAGGCGGCCGCCGATAGTCTGGCCGCGATAGGGCTGACTGCGAGCGAGCTGCAAAGGCTGTCGCCTGAAGGACAGTTCAAGCTTATCGCTGACCGCATCGCCGCCATTCAGGACCCGACGCGGCGAGCCGCGTCTGCAATGGACGTTCTGGGTAAGAGTGGGACGAAGCTGATACCGATGATGGCGGGCGGCGCGGCCGGGATAAACGCACTGCAGCAAGAGGCCGCGGAAGCCGGCCTTGTCCTGTCGGGCCTGGCGGCGCGCGACGCGGAGCGGTTGAACGATGCGATGGGGAAGCTCGGAGACGCCGTGAAGGCGACCGCGTTTTCCCTTGGCGGTACACTCGCGCCGGCACTCACAGACTTACTTGGCGACTTCAGTGCGTCACTAAGGTCGGCCGGGGCGTGGATCCGCGAACACTCCGAATTGGTCAAGATTGTTGCGGCGAGCGGGGCCGCGTTCGTTGGCTTCGGTGCAGCGCTCGCCGCTGTCGGTGTCGCGATCGGCGCCGTACTGACACCCGCCGGCGCAATCGCGGCCGCAATCGCCGCGATCGGGGCGGTCGCAGTTGCAACGTCCGGCGGCGTCGACAAGCTGTCCGAAGCGACACGGCGAGCGACCGACGCCGGCGACAAGCAGCGGGCGACGGACATAGACCGCCTTGCCCGACTTCAATCGCTTTCTCAGAAAAATACGAAGACCGCCGCGGAGCTGGCCGAGCAGAAACTCCTGGTGGAGCAGCTCAAGGATCGCTACGGGTCGTTCGGGTCGACGATCGACAACGTGACGGGAAACGTGCACCTGGCGGCCGACGCATTCGATCGGCTTGCGAATTCGATAACGTTGGCCGCCACAAAGGATGTCTCGGCTGAAATTGCGGCGCTCGACAAGGAGATCGCCGGCCTGCAATCGACGATCAGGGGCCGCGGCGGGCCGCTCAGCGGCAAGAAGGGCGGCCTGGCCGCCTCGGTCCTGACTGAGATGTTCGGATCGTCGGCGAACATCAAGAACGACCTGGATCAGTTGAATCGGGCCGTCGATGCGCGGACCGCACTCCAGAAGCGCCTTCGCGATCTGCGCGGCGGGAACTTGAAAGCTGCGACGTCTGGCCCGCAGACCGGACCGGGAGTCTTTCCCGCGGTTCCACCTGGTGCCAGCGAGGCCGCGCGTCGGAATCTGCACGAGCTCGCGGTGGAGCGAGTGCAGTCCGAGGCCGAGATTCAGGATATGCGATTGCGGGGGATGGAAGAGACCTTGGATCGGGAAGTCGCGCTCATCCGAAACCGCTACGACACGGAAATCAAACTTGCCCGTCTGGCCGGCAACGAACAGAAGGCACAGTTCGCGTCGTTTGAGAAGGGGATCGCGCTGGCGCAGGCGTTCCAGAAACAGCAGGAGCAGGATCGCATCCAGCAACAGGACGCGGACGCATTCAATCAGCGCAGCGCCGACGATCTCGCACGAACCCGTATCGACTCCATGCCGGACGGTCTCAGGAAGCAGCTTGCACTGAATGACCTGAATGAACAGAGCGCGGTCCGGGACGCGCTCAACTCCGGCATCCCGGCCGACAAGATCGACTTCGACGCGATCCATGAGCGGTTTGTCGAGGTCGGCCGCCAGCTCGCGAAAGATTTCGCGCCCAAGGTTACGACTTCGACAGAGCGCAGCACCTTCGGAACCTTCAATGCTTCCGCGCTCTGGGGCCAGGGCGGCGGCTCGGCTGAGGAACGAACCGCGAAAGCGACGGAGGAAATCGTTCGGTTGCTGCGGCGCGACGACGGCATCGTTTACTAGCGCCGTGAGACCGGAGCCTTCAGGCCTCGCGTCTCCGGCAGGATCGGCGGCGAGAGCCGACATGCCACACCCGACCGGGCTACGCCGCAGGTGATGAGGAGCAACCCTGATCGGTACGGATTCGGACGGAGAAAATGCGGCTCGCGAACGATTTTCGCCCTTGTGGAATTCTTCGCGCCGAGTAAATAAATGTTGGGGACGTCAAATGCCAACGCATGGATGCGACGGCGGGCCGAGCAACTCGGCCTGGGCAAAAAAAGACCCGCGACCGTTGTGAGCGGTTTCGCGGGTTAAGGATGCTGAGATATGAAGATTAATAACCCTCCAGACGTTGTCAAGCCTGATTCAAGCCCGGCGTTACTTCTGACGCTGGAAGAGGCGGCCGCCGTGCTGCGAATGAGCCCCCGAACGGTGCATTCGCTCGCAGTGGCTGGCAAGATCAAATCGAAAAAAATCGGGCGTCTTCGCCGATTTCGGCCGGCGGACCTAGCTGAATTCGCCAACGCTGACGCCGAATCAATCGCCTAGGCAACTCCCCGAAGCGAGCTGTTGCGCACAGGGTCTAGTCGTGTCGGAACCCTTTTGCATGATGCCGAAGTCGCTGATGAAGCGCAAGGACGTCACGCCGTCCGCGAAGATCATTTGGGCTTACCTGCGCAACCGCCAAGGGGAGAACTCCGACGCCTGGCCGAGCCATCGGACCATCGGCCGCGATTGCGGCCTCAGTCGCACCGCCGTAATTCGCGCCATCGCGAAGCTGGAGGATCTCAGGATGCTTGAAAAAATCAGCCCGCCGGCGAATGACCTCCGTTCCGGCAATCGGTACAGGGTGCCGACTAGTCTCGAATCGGGACTAGTCTCGAATCGCGACCAGTCGCGAAACGAGATCAGTCTCGATTCGAGGCCGTCACTAGTCTCGAATCGCGACTCCGATCAGTCTCGAATCGCGACACGAAGTAGACCCAGAGAATCAGAACCAACTAGACCCAGCGCGGGGCGGCCCACCTCAGATCGATCAACCTCATCCGAAAAACTCACGGCCTTGCTCCGGACCGAATGTCCCCAAGTCGCAACGCCGGCGGTTGTCGAACGATGCCACGCTTGGGCATCAATGCTCCAGGGAAAGCGACGACGGCTCACCGATGCTGAAATGGGGATATTCGTTCGAATCGCGGCGGATTACGCGCCCGAGCAGCTCGCCGATCAGCTCGCCATCATGATCGGCGGGGAGCACCGCGAGTTACGGCCACGACCTCATTACGGCTCAAATGGATCCGCTAAGCCGCCCGGGCACGTGACGCCCCCGCCTGGAAAATACGATCGATTCAAGCAAGCGTCGAAGGACACCGCATGATCGAAGAACTTCAAATGCAGATTACGTTTCATCCGCGCGTGCCGCGGAATGCAGCGGGGTTTCTGCGAATACAGGCGGTGCCGAAAAAGCGAATCCGACCGGAGATCCACCGGGATCGTTCAGAAGTCCCCCAGGAAGTGCGCAGAGCGATTGACTCTTGCTGCACTGGACAGAGCGCATGGCCGCTTCTGTTGTTCGGCAGTACGGGAGTCGGTAAGACCTGTGCGGGTCTGGCCCTCTGCGATCACGCCGCGGGGTCAAGTTCATTTCGCGACGTCGACGATCTCGCCGACGTCTTCGGCGCCGTGCGCAATGGAAAACGGCGCGCGGTCGCCGGCCTCGACTGCGAGAGCATCGCGGACTTCGATCGCGCTATCCGGGCAACGCAGCTCATGGTCATCGACGAGCTGGCGATTCGTGGGAAGGTCTCCGACAACCAGTACCAGGCGATTAAGCGCGTCCTGGACGTCCGCCAGAATCGACCGCTGATGCTGCTGAGCAATCTCGGGCCCGACGAGATAGCCGACGTTTACGACGATCGAATTGCGTCGCGGTGCTCAGCCGGATCGCTGCTCGAATGGAATGGCCCGGATCGAAGGCTCGAGCGATGAACGCAACATCAATCGCTCGGACCCGTTGTGGAGCACCCCCAGGGGTCTACGGGTCCCTCCAGACGAGACTTTTTTCCGCACACCCGGCGGGAACATGCGGGCTTTGGGTAGTCTTTCTTTCCCGGGCGCCGCGGTACGGGCGGCCGCCGATCCCGACGTCGACGGAGCTGCCAATCGCCCGGCGACGCCAGGTCGTCACGACCGCCCCCACCGCGCCGGACCCGCGAATTCGTTGCGCCGTTCCACGCCCCAGCGATTTCGCCGCCTACCCGTACTTCGGGTGCCTCCAAAGCGCCAAAAGCCTACCGTTCGGTTCGTGCGCTTCGATGCGATTCCCTGCGAAATCGCCCGCCCTTGCGTTCCAGCCGCCGCGCTGGCATCATCGCCGTCGCTATGAACTTCGTGCTCAATTCCATGCTCCAACGTGGCGCGGGTCCCCCCGCGCCGCCCCCGAACGTCCGACGGGAAGCCGTGGTGTCCAGCGATGGCCCAGCCGCCCCACGAAGGCGGATAGCCGACTCCCCGTCGGGCTTTCGGTTGGAGACCCCCGATGAAAAACCAGAAGCGCAAACGCCGAGCCCGCGCGGCCCAGCCGGCTGAACCGGTCGCGCTGACAATCCAGGTCCCGCCGGACGTTGCCGCCGAACTCCAACGAGTTGCAGCCTGCGGCGCGATTCCCGTCGACCTCGTCGCGTCCGCGGCACTGAAATCGTTCACGGCGATCGACTTTGATCATCAATTCGACGACGAGGGCGACAAGCTCACGCAAACCGAACGACGAACGCGCGAAGTGCAGTACCTCCTGCTCGAGCCACCCATTGCGAGCCTGGTGGCCACCCACCAGTCGCGAGGCCTCGACGCCGAGCTGATAATGGCGGTCGCGTTGATCACGAGTCTATCGGGGCCCGACGCCCAGGCCGTCCGCGACGGACTTCGCGGGTCGCGAATCAACGGAGCCGCCGAGACTTCCGGTGGATTCCCTGTGTCGTGTCTGATCGCGCTCGGGATCCGAATCGCGAAGCTGTCGCCCGAACGTCAAGCGGCCGTGCTCGCCGCGCCGGCCTGTGACGTCAAAGGCAATCCACCCGACGTTTGGGACGGCTTGCGGGAAATTCCCGGCACCGTCGAGGAAAGGCGCCAATTCAGAACTGCGAAGGCACACGCGGTTCGTGTCGATCGACGGCGGAACCCGTCAAAGAATTGAGCCCCGAGGACGGGCCAACGAGTGCCGGTTGATCACCGGCCCGCCACCTAGCCAGCGTCGGAGGCCTCGGCGCGGTGCATCACAACCGCGACCAGGCTAACCCGGGGCGGTCGGCGCGACACCGCCGGCCGCCCCGACATTGAGGAATCACATGAAGCGAAAGTCGACAGCGAAGCCGCAGCAACCTCCGCCCGAGTGCCCTCGATGTGGCTGCCGGCATTGTCCGCCGACGCGAATGAACCTTGGCCAGACGTTCCACGAATGCAGGCACTGCGGCCGTCGATTCGCGCGGCCGAGAAAGGGCTGACACGTGAAAAGCATTACAAACCTTACCACTGAAGAATTGAGACTCCTGTCTCTGTTTCGCGACTTGCCGGCCTACGCCCGGCGAGACTTGGTCGCCGGCCTCGCCGGCGAGCTGAGTCGTCCAGAATGGCAGGGGCAACCGACGGACGTTCCGGAGTGCGCGCCCTGCACGCTCCGCCTTGTCGGCGCTGAGGAGGTTCGGTGACATGGCGAACATCATCAGGACCGCTCACGCACGAAAATCGATTCAGTACGTCGGCCTCGATCGAAAACGCAAAACCATCGCCCTGGGCGCCGTCAGCGACGACGAAGCGGAGGTTTGGTGCCGGCACATCGAGGAATTACGGACCGCCCGCCTGAAGGGTCGGCGGCTCCTGCGCGAGACGGAACTATGGGTGCTTGAACTCGGGCCGGCCATGCAGGTTCGACTGATCGCCGGGGGCCTTGTCGATCGAACGCCGGATCCGGCTGCGGCCGCGACGGTTACGCACCCGCTGGCGGTATTCATCGACGATCACATTGCGGACCGGACAGACGCGAAGCCGGCGACGATTACCACATTCGAAAACGTCCGCCGCAACTTGGTTGACTACTTCACCGCGGAGAAGACGCTCCAGGGCTTCACGGAAGGCGATGCGGACGCCTGGCGTCTATGGCTCGTCACTCACGAGAAGTTGGCGGACAACACCGTGCGTCGACGGACGGGAATCGCGCGGCAGTTTTTCCGCGTCGCCGTTCGCCGGAAGCTGATCGACGCCAACCCGTTCGATGGTCTGCCGGCGGCCGTGCGGCGTAACAAGAAACGGGAGTTCTTCGTCTCGCACGACGCGGCCACGCTCATCCTGGACGGATGCCCGGACCTGGACTGGAAGACGATCTTCGCTCTATGCCGATTCGGCGGGCTTCGATGTCCGTCCGAAGTGCTCGCGCTCAAGTGGGAGGACGTGAACTGGGCGACGGGGCGATTCACCGTCAACGCGACGAAGACGGAGCACCACGAAGACAGCGGGATCCGGATCGTCCCCATTTTCCCCGAGCTGCTCCCGATCCTTCGCGCAGCTTTCGAAGCAGCGGAGCCTGGAACCGAGTACGTCGTCAACCGATACCGCGAAATGACCCAGAACGTCCGCACGCAGTTCGAGCGGATCATTAAACGCGCCGGGTTGAAGCCGTGGCCGCGGCTGTTCCACAATCTGCGGGCCAGCCGGGAAACCGAGCTGCTGAAGACGTGGCCGGTTCACGTCGTCGCCGACTGGTTCGGGCATGATCCGGCGATCGCGTTGAAACATTACGCGCAGGTCGTCAACGACGACTTGGAACGTGCGACGAAAACCGCCGGCAGCGGGCGCGCTGCAGAAGCGCTGCAGAACGGGAGCGCAAACGAGCGCACGGAGCGCACTGAGCCAACCAACAAACAGCATCAAACGACACGGAATGGCACGTTATCGCAGGTCGTCGCACGGAGTACATCAACTCATGGGCGATACAGGACTCGAACCTGTGACACCCTCGGTGTAAGCGAGGTGCTCTGGCCAACTGAGCTAATCGCCCGCTGGGTGAATCATAATCGGCCGCGGGGATGCGGAAAACTGCGCGTTTTCCTGCCTTGTGAGGCGGCGAGTTCCCACTTTTGTGGGCAGACTCGTTTCGGCTATCCTCTGGACATGAATCTCAACCGCGCCGCGGTCATCGACGAAAATTTCGTGACGTTTCTGCGGGAGTGGCATGCAGCCGATCCGTCCGCCATCGCTTCGTCCGACCTGGACGGGCTGGTGCGCGACGATCACTCGCTGTCGGGGCGGGAATTTCTCGAACTCTTTGATTCGCAGATGATCTGCCGGCACCTCGACTTGATCGCTCGCGAACTACGCGGTCGCGACCAAGGGTTTTACACGATCGGGTCGTCCGGACACGAAGGGAATGCCGTCGTCGGTCGCCTGACACGGCACACGGACCCGGCCTACCTCCACTATCGAAGCGGGGCGTTCATGGTGCAGCGTGCCAAGCAAGTGCCCGGATCCACGCCGGTGTGGGACACGCTGTTGTCGCAGGTGGCATCGGCGGAAGATCCGATCGCCGGCGGTCGGCACAAAGTCTGGGGAAGCAAGCCGTTGTGGGTCTTGCCGCAGACGAGCACGATTGCGAGTCACCTTCCGAAGAGCGTCGGGGCGGCGATCGCGCTGGAACGAGCGCGGCATTTACACTTGAAACCGCCTGTGCCGGAAGACAGCATTATCGTTTGCAGCTTCGGTGATGCGAGCGCGAACCACAGCGTGGCGGCGGGGGCGTTCAACACGGCGAGCTGGGTTCGACATCAGCATATGAGGCTGCCGATCCTGTTCGTGTGCGAGGACAACGGCATCGGCATCTCGGTGAATACGCCGGATGGATGGATTGAGACCGCGTTTCGCGAACGGCCGGGGTTTCAGTATTTCACGGCGGATGCGCTTGACCTGGTCGAGACTTACACGGTCGTGTCAGAGGCGGTCGCGTACTGTCGACAGCACCGCGCGCCGGTGTTCCTGCACCTGCGGACGATCCGGATGCTCGGCCATGCCGGGAGCGATATCGAGACGGAGTATCACTCGCTGGAGGAGATCGCGGCGATCGAGGCGCATGATCCACTGTTGTATTCGGCGCAAACAGCGCTCGAGGCGGGGTTGGTGACGGCACCGCAGCTACTGGAGATGTACGAGACGATTCGCGGTCGGGTGCGAGCGGTGGCGGAGGAGGCTGTGCGGCGACCGAAGCTCGTCGCGGCGGGGCAGGTCATGGCGCCGCTGGCACCGTATCACGCGAACGAGGTAAACGCGGAATCGGTGCGGCCGGCGGACAGTCGAGTACGGATAGACGTATTTGGTGATGAATCGAAACTGCCGGAGGCGCAGCGGCCGCGGCATATGAAGGTGTTAATAAACCAGGCGCTGCACGATGCATTCGTCAAATATCCGGAGGCGGTGCTGTTTGGCGAGGATGTTGCGAAGAAGGGCGGGGTCTATAACGTCACGACTGGGTTGACAAAGACGTTTGGACCGGCCCGGTGCTTCAACACGTTGCTGGACGAGACAACAATCCTCGGACTGGGGATCGGCTTTGGGCAGATGGGGTTTCTACCGCTGCCCGAAATTCAGTATCTAGCCTATTTCCACAACGCGGAGGATCAGATCCGGGGCGAGGCGTGCTCGCAGCAGTTTTTCTCGCAAGATCAGTTTCGCAATCCGATGGTGGTTCGGATCGCGGGTCTCGCATATCAGAAGGGATTCGGCGGTCACTTCCACAATGATAACAGTCTGGCGGTGCTACGGGACGTGCCCGGCCTTGTGATCGCGCTGCCGTCTCGCGGGGACGATGCGGTCGGAATGCTGCGGACTTGTTTGGCGCTGTCGAAGGTGGATGGGCGGGTGTGTGTATTCATCGAGCCGATCGCGCTTTACATGACGAAGGACTTATACGAGCCCGGTGACGGGGAATGGCAGTTTGCCTACCCGGCGGCGGATTCATCGGTTGCGCTGGGTGAGGGCCGAACCTATTTCCCCGATTCGAGCGATTTGACGATCATTACGTATGGCAATGGCGTGTATCTGTCGCTGCGTGCAGCGCGGATGTTGGCGAAGGAGCACGCTATTCGAGCTCGCGTGGCCGATTTGCGGTGGCTTGCGCCGCTCAACGCCGAGTTCATCGCGGCCGAGGCGGCCGCCACCGGTCGAGTGCTGGTAGTCGATGAGTGCCGGCGGAGCGGTGGGCCGAGCGAGGCGATCATTACGGCGATTATTGAGACGTGCGGAGATCGTGTGGTGATCGGGCGCGTAACGGCCGAGGACACATACATTCCGCTCGGCACGGCGGCGAACCTTGTGTTGCCGAGCGAGGAGAGCATTCTGGCGGGTG
>CAZONT010000015.1:0-35534 GCA_964581285.1 uncultured Planctomycetaceae bacterium
ACGAGTGCGGCATGCTCCCGCGGCAGCCCAACAGCGCCGCGGCCGCACCGGCCATGGCAAGCAGACCGAATCGGATCGGCAGAGTGGAACGTGTACGAGGCGTCATGCAATATCCCCCAAATAAGGTTGCGTCTGTCGTATTTAAAAGCGAAGGCGCCGACAAACGCAGCGCGGCGCTACTCGCCTACGTCTTCGGAAAAGGGAGGGCGGAACTCAAGTTACGGTCCGCGCGGACGGCGTGGAATGGACGAGCGTGCGTTTGTTATTGACCGGAGGCATGCAGGGGTCAGTTCTCGCGGGCTGCGAAAATGCGTACGCCGATCGCGAAACACACCGCGCCGACCGCCAACAGAACGCCACAGGGCAGGGCCATCTCGGCGGGCGAGTATCCTCTCCAAATCGCGCCTTCGAGCGCTTCGATGCCCCAGCGGATGGGGCTGATCATGCTGGCCTTTTGCATGAAGGGCGGAAGGAATGCGAGCGGAACCATACCTCCGCCGATCATCGCCAGCACCACCAGGATGGCCCACGAGATTCCGCCGACGCCCTGCTCCGTTCGGCCAATAACCGAAAGCAGCATCATGATGCCGACCCAGGCGAGGGCAGTGCAGAGCACGGCGACCGCGAGCAGGGGGATGCTTCCGAGTTGCATGCGGAAGACAAACCGGCCCAGGGCGAGCATGAAAAGAAGCACAAAGAGACTCGCGAGGAAGCACGCGAGGGCCTTGCCCGCGAGCAGCGCGGCGCGAGTGAGTGGGGCGATGCGAAGGCGCGTCAGCGTTCCGTCGGACTTTTCCTTGACGAGCGAGACGGCGAAGCCCGCCGCGCAGCCCATGACCCCCCACATCATGGCCGAGGGAAAAGTGATCTGGAACGGCGAGCGAATTTTCGCGAGGAGCTTGCCGCGGGACGAGATCTGGGCCGTGACATCGACCCTGCGGACTCGCGCCGGCTCCATGGACGGCGCATCCGCCATGGTGGACGGCTTGACGGAACCTAGAAACGTGTCGAGCGCGGTCATGAATCCGGTCAGAACGAGGCGCTGGTCGACCGGCATATCAGAATCCTTGCGAATCTCCGCGAGCGAGCGCTGAATCTGCGGTCGGAAACTAGCGGGATTCATGAAGCGCTCTTTCATGAGGGCGACCGTTGCCTGCATGATAAGTCCTTCGAGCATTCCCGTTTCGGCGCTTCGCGACGGATCGATGCCGACCTCCAGCTCCGGGGAGTCGATGCCGAAGAGCCCGGCAGACTGTCCGAAGCCCTTTGGAATGTCGATGTAGGCCACGCGGCGGCCGCGACGCACGGCTTCCGTCGCGTCGGTGGGGCTCATCAATTCGATGTCGACCGCTTTTGACTTTCGCAGTTCGTCCACAAATCGGCGGGAGCCGTCGGATTCGTCCTGATCCACCACCGCGATCCGAATATGGGCGGAGCGAGGCTCGTCGCCGCCGCCGAACAGATAGGCAAAGAACACGCCGTAGATCACGGGGAAGATGAGCAGAAAAAACAGGGCCGTCCGATCGCGGATCAGCAGGCGGAGGTCTTTGACGGCAATGGCGAAGATCCGAGACATCAGTCGCGCAAACTCCGGCCGGTGAGAGACAGGAAGACGGTCTCGAGGTCGGGTCGGTCGACCCGCAACGTTGCGAATTGAATGCCGGCGCCGGCGAGGCGTCCGACGGCCTGAAGCGGCTCGTCGGTGTCGAAGCGCAGGGATGTTCCGTCGAGCGGTGCGGGAAGAACGGACGAATCGGTTGGCGGACGCTCGAGCTCGGCCGTCACGACGGAGCGCCCGCCGTATTGGCCGATCAAGCCATCGACGGTGTCGCACGCGAGGATGTGGCCGCGGTCCATGATTGCGACTCGGTCGCAGAGACGGCGGGCCTCTTCCATGTAGTGGGTCGTATAGAGGATGGTCCGGCCTTCGCGCTTGAGCGACTCGATGCGCTCGAAGATGTGGTTCCGCGATTGAGGATCGACGCCGACGGTGGGCTCGTCGAGCAGGAGGACGCGCGGGTCATGCACGAGGGCGACGGCGAGATTCAGCCGGCGTTTCATGCCGCCGGAGTAGGTCTTCACGCGATCGCGACGCCGGTCGACGAGGCCGGCGAAGCGCAGTGCCCATTCGAGACGATCCCGGCGCTGGCGGCCGGAAATCCCATAGAGCTGCGCAAAAAAATTCAGGTTCTCCTCGGCGGTTAACTCCTCATAAAGCGAGAGTGATTGCGGCGAGACGCCCAACAGTCGTCTGACTGACGCCTGCGTTGGGTCCGCGCGGCCGTCGATGGCGATGGAGCCCGCGTCGGGCGCGAGCAGACCGACGATCAGATGGATCGTGGTTGACTTGCCGGCGCCATTGGGGCCGAGCAAGCCGAATGATTCACCGGGTCGCAGCTCGAATGAGACGCCGTCAACCGCCTTGATCGCGCCGAAGGACTTTCGCAATTCGCTGACGCTAATCATGTTGCTCGGTCGAATGGTAAGCGGTATCGACTCGACGCGATACGCCGGGGCCCGCTATAGTGTCCCGATTCTCGACGTAAGTCATCGAGCGGTGCATCCATGAAGTGTCTGATAACTGGATCAAGCGGGCAGATCGGAACGAATCTCGGGCTCGCCCTGCTGGCGCGGGGCGACCAGGTCGAGGGCGTCGACATCCGCCGCAATACGTGGACCGACAAGATCCCGACGCGGATTCTCGATCTGTGCCGAACGGCACCGAAGGAGTTGAGCGCGGCGCGGGATTACGACGTCGTCGTTCACCTCGCGGCGTATGCCAAGGTGTTTGAACTCGTCGAACATCCGGATCGGGCGCTGCAGAACGTGCAGATGCTTTTCACGTCGCTGGAGTTCGCGCGGGCCCATTCGATTCCATTTATCTTCGCGAGTTCGCGCGAAGTGTATGGTGACATCCATCGGCACGTGACCGATGAGACGGCCGCCGATTTCGTGGTTGCCGAGAGCCCGTACTCGGCGTCGAAGATCGCGGGCGAGGCGTTTATCTACTCGTATGCCGAGTGCTACGGCCTGCCGTACCTGGTCTTCCGATTCAGCAACGTGTATGGGCGGTTTGATGCAGATCTGGAGCGGATGGAGCGCGTCATACCGCTTTTCATCCGGCGAATTCACCGCGGCGAACCCATCGTCGTCTTTGGCCGCGAGAAGGTGCTCGATTTCACCTACTACGAGGACTGCGTCAATGGGATCATGCGCGGGATCGACGCATTGGTGGGACGGAAGATCACGAGTCAGACGATCAACCTGGCCTGCGGTCAGGGGAATTCGCTCGTCGATCTCGTGAATATCGTGGGCCTCGCGCTCGGGAAGGCGCCTAAGGTCACCTACGAGCCGGCCCGGCCGGGCGAGGTCATGCGCTACGTGGCGGACATTTCCAAGGCCCGTGAGCTTCTGGGCTATCAGCCGCAGACGCCGCTCTCGTCGGGGCTGCCGCGGGCGATTGCGTGGCAGAGAGAGCACGGATTGTTGAGTTAATGGCCGAACGGATCAGGTCTTTCCATTCGACGGCTTCAGCACGACGATCTGGTAGGCGGACCCGCGCAATACTTCGAAGAGGATCTTGGGCTTGTCGCCCTTGAGCGACTGATAGAGCCGCCGGAACGAGGCGAGCTCGGCGACGTCGTTGCGGTCGACGGTGCGAATAATGTCGCCGATCCGCAGGCCGGCTCGTTGAGCAGGTGATGCCGACTTCACGCCGGTGATCAACACGCCCTTGCGATCGGGCAGCTGCTCCTTGGCGGCATAGACGGCGGTAACTGAACGGGCGGTCAGACCCCACTCGGGAAACTCCGCTTCGTCTTCGGCAAACTCGCCCTCCAATTCGGTCGTCTTGACGCTGACGTCCAGCTCCTTGCCACCGCGCTGGATGAGAAGCTTGATCGTGTCGCCAACGGGCCGATCGGCAATCAGGCGGCGCACTGCTGGCAGCTCTTCGGGGAATCGGGCCGAGACAGCGACGCCGTCGATTTGGAGCAGGACATCCTCGGGAGCGATCCCGGCTTTCTGGGCCGGGGATCGTGGATCGACTGACTCGATCAGCACGCCGCGATTCGCCTGCAGGCCAAAGTGCGTCTCCAGGTCTTGCAGCTCGCGAAAACGCAGGCCGGTGTAACTTCGGACGACCTTCTTCTCCTTCAGCAGGCGCTCAATGACCGTGCGGGCAACATCGATGGGCACGGCAAAGCCGAGTCCCTCGGCCAGCGATGCCGCCCGTGTGTTTATTCCGATTACCTCGCCGCGCATGTTGACGAGCGGACCGCCGGAGTTGCCGGGGTTGATCGGTGCGTCCGTCTGGAGCCAGTTGTTGAACTCGCCGGTCTCGTAGCCGTCGATCGACTCACCGGAAAAGTAACGGTCGTTATTGGTGATGATGCCGCTGGTCATGGTGCGAGAGAGGCCGAACGGCGTGCCCATCGCGAGGACCGGCTCGCCGATTGCGACCTGGCGAGAATCGCCGAGCACTGCCGCAACCGGCTCCGCCGACTTGCGTTTGACCTCGTCCAGATCGAGTTGGATGACGGCCAAGTCCGTCCAGTGATCGGCGCCGATCAACTTGGCCCGGACGCGCTCCTTGTTAACGAGCGTTACGACGAGCTTTTCGGCGCGGCCGGCGACGTGAAAATTCGTCAGGATAAATCCACGCGGGTCGATGATGACGCCGGAACCGGTGCCGCGGACGATCTCCTGTTTGCCGTCGCTGTAGGCCTTGCTGTGTACGTCGATGCGGACGACCGAGGGGAAGACGCGATCGCGTGCGAGCTTTACCTGCTCAGCGACGAGGGCATCGTCGGCGCGGGCCGAGGACGCCGACAGGAGCAATAAGGGCGAGAGCAGGATCAGGTATCGCATTGAGAAATCCATGGCGTCGTGGGGGCGGTCATCAGACGAATCGCTTGTCGAGTTCATCGCGCCCGTCAGAAATTCCGGGTTCCTTCGGGATTCCCGTGCTGTCGGACGTGATGTGCAACGCCCGTTGCGGCATGGGAATCTCGATTCCGAGTTCGTCGAAGCGATTCTTGATCCGCCGCAGCATCTCACGCCTGACCGGCCACTGCTTCTGCGGTCGTGTCTTGATGAGGAAGCGAATGACGACGCCATTGTCGCCCAGGGCTTCGACACCGGACATCTCGGGGTCCTCGACGATGAGGTAGCGGTACTCAGGGTCGCGGCGAAGCTCCTTGCCGAGATCCAGCAGGACCTTCATGACGTGATCGACGTTTTCCTTGTAGGAGACGGTGATATCAAATCGGGCGCGGGACCAGACGTGCGTGAGGTTGCTGACGGTGGCGATCTGTCCGTTGGGAACGAAATGAACGACGCCCTCGACGTCGCGCAGCACGGTGATTCGCAGGGTGATGCGCTCGACCTGGCCGGATACGGCGCCGACCCGGATCACGTCGTTAATTCCGTACTGATTCTCGAGCAGGATCATGAAACCCGTGAAGTAGTCGCGGATGAGGTTCTGGGCTCCGAATGCGATGGCCAAGCCGGCCACGGCCGCCGTTCCCATCAGCGGGAGAATGTTGACACCGAGTTCGGTGAGGATCATCAGCGTGCCGCCCACGACGATGAGCAGCGAGGCGGCATTCTGAAAAACGCTGACGAGCGTGGTCGCGCGATTCTGCCTTTCTTCCTCGGTGCCGGTTCCGGGCCCGATCGCAACCAGTGAAATCATTCGCTTCTTGAGCCGAGCCGACACCCAGATGAGCAGCAGCATTCCGATGAGAATGCCGGCGACCTTGACGCCGCTGTCGAGCAACCAGCGAAGGAGGTTTCGCGGGGCGAAGGGGTTCTGCAGCTCGACGACCCGCTTCTGTGCGGACTCGGCTTCACTGCGACGTGCTTCGGCTTCGCGGAGGGCGGCGATCTGCTCGGCTTGGAGACTGTTCAATTCATCCTGGAGCTTGTCCAGCCGGTCGGATCTTGACTGTGCTTCCGTGCGGTTTTCATTCAGCCGCTGCTGGGCCTGATTGATCTTGCGCCAGACTTCCTGTGTCTCCTCAAGCGGAGCGCGAGCCGAGGTCTTCTTCTGCAACAACGCTCCGAGGGAGCGGACGGTTTCGGCGGCGTTGTCGGTTTTCTTGCGCGAGGTATCCAGGAGCTTTCGCTCGAGCTCGATGCTCTTGCGGAGGGCCGCCATGCGGTCATCAATCGATCTCGCCTCGTGTTCGGCCTCCTGCGCGGCGAGCTGCTTGGTCTGGGCCTCCTGCTGCGCCGCGACGAGCTCCTTGCTCGGCGGCTTGGGCTTGTCGATCAATCTGATCAGGTCTTTGCCTGTGTTGTCCTCGGCCGGCGCCGGGACAGGAAGCGGAGGCCCGACTGCATCCGACGGCCTTGCCGTCGTCGCGGTTTTGCCTTTGTCGGTGCCGCCCGTCGCGGGAGTACCGGGATGATCATCGGTCTTCGCGGTCGGTTCGGAAGCGGCGGGCTTTGCCGCGGCCGGCTGCGTGGCTGTCGGCGGCGGTGAGAGCAGTCGGGCGAGGGCGTCGCGATCCTGGGAGAGTTTCTTTTCGGCCGTGACGATCTGTTCCTGGAGGGTCTTGCGTTCCTGAATTGCGAGGTCGAACCGCTCCTTGGTCAGCAATCTGCCGCGTTCCAGCCCCTCAACTTCGTCCTGAAGCTTTGGGATTTCGGAATTACCAGCTTCCTGCGCCTTTGCGAGGTCTTTTTTCCTCCGAGCGAGCTTGGAGTCGATCTCCGCAAACGCGGCTTCCGCTTGATGCGATTCGCTCTTGGGATCGTCGAGCTCGGTCTTGAGTTCGGTGACGAGCCTTTCGCTCTCGGCAATGGAGCGGCGGAGTCCGGCGATTCGTTCCGCGTCGGACTTGGGCTCCGAAGTCGTCGGTCGCGTGGAAGCGATGGCGGAAGGGGCCGAAGCCGGGGCGGTCGTGGCGGGCTGGGCGAGAGCCGTCGCCGCCAACAGCAGCCACAGAATGACGGAATTTCGGGGCACGAACTTCTCCGCTTCCAATCGTCGGTTGAAGCCATGGAGGTAACCGGGGACGGCGGCCGACACCAGAATTGATAGCGGCATTTTCGAAGTTCGACAAACAGGCGGACAAAATACCCCTCGATTGGCCGAAGAATTGAGCAATTGGCACGACCCGCGCGGAGAAGCGGTGCGTCATATCCCATTCTGACAACCGAATCCGCGTTCGCGGTCACTGCGGCCGGGCTTCCATTTGTCGGCAATTCGGTGGAGATTACCAGCGAAGTCGTGCAGAGCGGCGACCTGATTCTATTTCGGACAAGTCCGGCGGACATTCGACGTCGTCCGGGAAAGCAAGGAGCAACCCGCATGGCGGACGCATGGCAAGAGGTCGGCCTGGTCGACGAGCTGAAGTCGAGGCCGCTTCAGCAGCTCAAGCTCGGGAAATTGAAGATCGCGCTCGTGTGCAAGGATGGAGAGTTCAGCGCGATCTCGGGTGTCTGCAACCACGTCGGCGGGCCGTTGGGCGAGGGACGACTCGCGGGAGATTATGTCGTTTGCCCGTGGCACAACTGGAAGTTTCACTGCCGCAGCGGCAAGGGCGAGCCGGGTTACGAAGCCGACGCCGTGCCCATCCACGGAGTGAGAATCGAGAACGGCCGTTTATTCGTCAACACCGAGCCCTCAACGAAACGAACACGCGCGCCGCACGATCCGCATCCGCTGGCACGGAAGCTCGAGCGAGGAGCCGGTCCCGTTCGCGTCGTCGGCATCTCGACGACGAACATGGATACTGCCAATCCGCGCTACTCCACCTCCGACGAATTGTTAACAACGGCGATCCGTCACGCGGGGGCAGCATTGGGCGCGCAGACTCAACTCATCCGGCTGGCGGAGCTGCAATTCCGAGCGTGCGAGGGGTACTACTCCAAGAGTTCTCACGCGTGCACCTGGCCGTGCTCAATTACGCAAATGGATCCGCAAGACCAGCTCGATCGAGTGTATGAGGCCATCGTTCACTGGGCTGATGTCATCCTGGTGGCGACGCCGATTCGGTGGGGATCGGCGAGCTCGCTTTACTACAAGATGATTGAACGGATGAACTGCATCCAAAACCAGATCACGATTGCGGACAAGGTGCTGCTCCGCAACAAGGTGGCGGCGTTCATCATCACGGGCGGGCAGGACAATGTGCAGGCCGTGGCCGGTCAGATGCTGGGCTTCTTCACCGAGATCGGCTGCGTCGTTCCGCAGTTTCCTTACATCGCGCACTCGCGCGGCTGGTCCGCCGAAGACATGGAAAACAACGTGGCCTATGTCGAGCGAAGCAAGGAACTGCACCAGGGGGCGGAGGAACTTGTCGCGCGGGCGATCGACATGGCACAGGTGCTGATCGGGAGCACGATGGAGAAAGAGCGGCCGGCACGCGGTGGCCGCAAGGCGCATCAGCTGGACGTACGCGCGCAGATCTGAGTTACAGGGGCGATACGGGCTCGCTGTGCTGTCGGCTATTGTCCGGCGGCACTATCATGCGGCCGGTGTCTGCGTCGATGAGAATCAGCGTGCTTGGTTCCGGCACGTCGCACGGCGTTCCGATGATCGCGTGCGATTGCGCGGTTTGTACGTCGGGCGACCCGCGCGACCGGCGGACTCGACCCAGTATCCACATCGCATGGGGCGAGCGCGGCTTGCTGATCGACACCTCGCCTGAGCTGAGGCTGCAGTGCATCGCCTGCGGGGTGAAGCGGTGCGATGCCGTCCTGTTCACGCATCACCATATCGACCACGTTGCGGGGCTCGACGATCTTCGCCGATTCAACTGGCTTCAGAAGGCGGTCCTGCCGTGCTATGCGGCCGAGGCGACCCTCGCGCGGCTGCGCCAGATGTTCGCATACGTTTTCGAGCATGATCCGGAGTATCCGTCGCATAAGCCGCAACTGGAGCTGCGACGAATTGAGGGGCCGATCGAGGTGTGCGGCCGCGAGGTCACGCCGATCCCGTTGCTGCACGGCCGGATGCCGGTGCTGGGCTTCCGGCTGGGCCGGTTCGCCTATTGCACGGACGTGTCCGAAATACCGGGCGAGTCGTGGCGGCTGTTGGAGGGACTCGACGTGCTGATTCTCGACGCGTTGCGGCAGCGTCCACACCCGACACACTTCAATCTGGAGCAGGCGGTCGAAGCGGCTCGCCGCATCGGCGCCGGACGGACGTACTTCACGCATATTGCCCACGAGCTTCCGCACGCCGCGACGAACGCCGGTCTGCCGCGCGGAATGGAACTCGCCTACGATGGCTTGGCGTTGGATGTTGACTGGATGGGCTGACCGGATACGCTGATTTCCGCCGGATCTATTCGGCTGGTTTGGGGTTGGCGGCAACGGAGTTGGATGGGCGATGGACTTCGCCGGCCTCGGAAATACGTGCGTCGTCGGCCTGCAGTGGGGCGACGAGGGCAAGGGCAAGATCGTCGATGTGCTGACGGAGCACTTCGATGTCGCCGTTCGCTATGGCGGCGGGGCCAACGCCGGGCACACGGTCCGGATCGGCGACCAGAAGTTTGCGCTGCACCTGGTTCCGAGCGGAATACTTCGACCGGGAGTTACGTGCGTGATCGCTCCCGGTGTTGTTGTCGCCCCGGAGGTTCTGCTGGCCGAAATCGACGGCCTGCGGGAGCGGGGCGTATCGGTCGATCGGAACCTGCTTGTGTCGAGCCAGGCGCACCTGGTCATGCCGTACCACAAGAAACAGGATCGCCTCAGCGAAGGAATGCTCGGCGACGAGCGAAAGATCGGCACGACGGCGCGGGGCATCGGGCCTTGCTACGCGGACAAGATGTTGCGTTCGTCGGCGATTCGCATCGGCGATCTTCATTCAACCGACTCATTTGCGGCGCGCGTTCGCGACATCGTCTCGCAGCGGAATCGGCAGTTTGCGGCGATGTACGAGGATCGCGAACCTCTCGACGCCGATCAGATCATCAACGAATACGTCCAATTCGGCCGGCGACTGGCCCCGTTCGTCGCCGATACGACGCCGATACTGCACAAGCTCGTCGCCGCAGGGAAGCGGCTACTATTCGAGGGCGCGCAGGGGACGCTACTCGACGTCGATCATGGCACCTATCCGTTCGTTACGAGCAGCAGTTGCGGCGCGGGCGGAGCCGCGTGCGGATCAGGAGTGCCGCCGGGACGAATCCGCAGCGTTGTCGGTGTGATGAAGGCGTATTGCACGCGTGTCGGCGGCGGTCCGTTTCCGACCGAACTTAACGACACGACCGGCGCTACGATCCGCGAGCGTGGACATGAGTATGGCACGACAACCGGACGCCCGCGGCGATGCGGTTGGTTTGACGCGGTGGCCGCGCGATATTGCGTTCAACTCGGCGGCGTGACCGAGATTTCATTGATGCACCTGGACACGCTGGGGACGCTTCCTGAAGTACAGATTTGCACGGAATATCGATTCGAGGGACGCCGACTGGAGTCGTTCTCGCCGGATTGTACGATTCTCGGGCGTGTGGTACCCGGCTTCGAAACGCTTCCCGGGTGGCCGGAAAGCGATCTGCGGGGCATGACTCGATTCGAACAACTTCCGGCCGCCGCACGTCGATATGTGGAGCGGCTCGAAGCATTGGTGGGAGCGCCGATTACGCTGGTGAGCATCGGTCCCGACCGAACGGCGACCTTGAACCGATCGAGCCGCGGAGGGATGCACTGAAATGCCGACGATGGAGCGGCTTGATCCGCGTGCGGTTCTGGGCATTGCGCCCGAGCAGCTTCCGCGTCACGTTGCCATCATCATGGACGGCAACGGGCGCTGGGCCGCCGAACGCGGCCTGCCGCGCGTTCGCGGTCATGAAGCCGGCGCGGCGAATGTGCGCGAGATCGTCACCGAGTGCGCGCGGCTTGGCGTCGAATGCCTGACGCTTTACAGCTTCAGCCTTGAGAATTGGAAACGGCCGATCGACGAAGTGCAGCACCTGATGGAGTTGTATGTCCGTTATCTCATCGCGGAACGCGAGGAGATCATGGCGAACGACATCCGCGTGATCCAGGTCGGACGGCGGGCAGGATTGCCGCCGAGTGTTCTGCGCGAGCTCGATGAAACGGTCGCGCTTTCGGCATCCAATCCGGGCATGACGCTCTGTCTTGCGATCAACTACGGTTCGCGGGCCGAGCTGACCGACGGCGTGCGCGAGATTGCGCGGCGAGTGCTTGCCGGGGAATTGTCGCCCGATCAAATCGACGAGGAGTTGATCAGCGAGTCGCTCTATACACGCGGACTGCCCGATCCGGACTTGCTGATCCGGACTGCAGGCGAAATGCGAATCAGCAATTTTCTGCTGTGGCAGATCAGTTACGCAGAGCTCTATGTCGCCGATACCCACTGGCCCGATTTTCGCCGCGAACAGCTTCATGCGGCGCTGCGGGCTTACGCCGCACGCGATCGTCGGTTTGGCGGGATAAAGCAGAGCCGGTAGACTAGTGTGAAATGATATGCACACAGGCAAGGAGTGCGTGTGATAGGTTGCGCCGCTGGATGGACGCGGCGACGGGCCGCCTGGCTCGTTCCGGTCCTTTGCGTCATTACGGTTTCGGGAGCCGCGGCCGAATCGCCCGACTTCGCCGCCACGTCCGGTGCGATAACCTGGAAAAAACTGGGCGCAACGTCCGGTCAGCCGATTATTTTCCTGCCGGCGCTTGGTATGCCCGGGCGCTATTGGTCGAAAGTCTACGAGCAACTTGAGAAAGACCATCCGATCTTTGTCGTCACGTTCGCGGGCAGTGACGGCGTCCCGGCAATCAAGCCGCCGTACATCGATCAGTTTGTCGAGGGGGTGCATCAGCTCATTGAAAAGGAGAAGCTGGTCAAGCCAGTCCTGGTCGGGCACCTCTTCGGCGCTCATGTCGCGCTGCGGGTCGCAGCACAATACCCCGACGACGTCGGTGGCGTATTCGCCCAGCCCATGATCTGGGGAAAAAAGTCGCCTGATGAGCTGCGAAAGGATGCCGAGGAGCAGCGCACGCGATACCGTGAGTGCCCGCCGGAGATGTGGGTGCCGACCCTGACCGTCGACATCAACGGCGTGATCGAAGACGGCGCGGTGGCGCGGGAGGTGGTCGCGCTGGTTTCGAAGGCAGACCAGGCGACGTTCGCCCAGGCGGTCTACGAGATGTTCGTGGACGATCTCGCGTCACAACTCCCCAAGATCAAGGTGCCGGTGTTCCTAATTTCGCCCGTATTTGTCTCGTCGAAGCGAATCGACATTGACAAGAATTACGAGCGCATGGCGTCACTCGCGGCACGGCGCCGGGACATGTTGTTTGAGCAGTTTCCGAACATTGCCCGGTGTGACATGCTGTTGATGCGGAACTGGCAGTTTTTCTCGATGTTGGAAGCGCCCGGACGCCTCGGATTCTCGCTTTCGCGTTTTGTAAAGCGTCTTGGCGACCCAAATTCGACGTGGGATACCACGGCGTTACATCCAGCGGGTGATCCGAAAGTCGAATGAACTCGTTCGGCTGAAGCGCGTTCGTCGCCCGAATCTGGTGCCGGAAGGAGCAAACGAATGAACGGAGGCCCATTCCGTCGGCCTGTCCCTGTGATACTCGCGTTGTTGCCCATACTCGGGACGTTTGTTCCGCTATCGGCCCGGGCGTACGCCGAGACGCCCTCGAGCGACGGTCCGGCGCTCAAGTGGGAGAAACTGGGTGCATCGACGGGGCGGCCGTTGGTGTTCCTGCCAGCCCTGGGTTTGCCCGGGCAATGCTGGGCGAAGGTTTACGAGGAGTTCAAGGCCTCGCATCCGATTTACGTGGTGACCTACTGCGGGTGCGGCAATGTTCCGCCGATTCGTCCGCCCTATTTTGAGAAGATCGTGGACGGAATACATGAGTTGATCGAGCGCGAGAAACTCAAGGATCCCGTGTTGATCGGTCACTTTCTCGGCGTTCAGCTCGCCCTTCACGTGGCGGCGAAGTATCCCGATGAAGTCGGCGGTATCTTCGGCCTGCCGCTGATCTCCACGCGGCCGCCGATTGATCAACGCAAGGACGCGGGCAAGCGAGTCACTGAGTCATACCTTCAGAGTGACCCGGAGCTGTGGATCCCGACGATGGTACAAAAGCTTCGCGGCGTCGTTCGCGACCCGGCCACATGCGATTTGCTCATGGAGATGGTCAAGAATACTGACCGCGAGACATACGCGCACATTATGGGGGAAATGGCGGCCGATCCACTCGAAGAATGCCTGCCAAAGATTCGCTGCCCGGTCTATTTGATTGCGACTGTTCCGCAACAGCGGCGACGCGAGACGATTGAGGACGGCCAGGAGCGACTGGCAACGATTTCGCAGGGGCGCGTTGACGTCATCCGATCTCTCTTTCCGGGGATTGCAAAGTGTAACGTGACAGCGCTTCGAAATGTGGAACTCTACGCAATGATTGAGTCGGCGAATCGAATGGTGTTCCCGCTGCAGCGATTCCTGAAGCGTCTGGATGACCCCAAGAGCCGTTGGGAGTCGACTGAGCAACGAACAACGACTCAGACGACATCGGATGGATTGGAAGGCCCATGAGATCGAGATGTTTCCATTCCCCGTTGAGCTTGCGATATCGGAGGAACCGGTCGTCAAGATCTGATTTCGGTGTGCATGCCCTGGTCATTGGCATGCGGCTGCTGGCATTCGCATCGATGGTCGCGGTGATACACTTGGGCACGACGGCGCTCGCCGCAGATCCCACGAGTACACCTGCAGCCGATTCGGTTATTCGGTGGAAAAAACTCGGCGGTGGAAACGGTCGACCGATGATCTTCCTGCCGGCGCTGGGATTTCCGGGTGATTGCTGGTCGCGGGTCTACAGCAAGTATGAGAAGGATCATCCGATTTACGTGGTGAGTTTCAGCGGGGTGGACGGAACGACTCCGTGCAAATCCGGGTGCATGGAAAAGATGGTGCAAGCCGTGCATGAGCTCATCCGCTCCGAGCGGCTGGTTGCACCCGTGCTGGTTGGGCATCTACTCGGCGCGCACGTTGCATTGCGCGTTGCGAGCGAGCATCCGGATTCGGTGGCCGGGGCGTTCTGTCTGCCCATGATCTGGCCGCGCGCGCCACTGGACCAGCGCGAGGCCGAAGCGAAGGCGGCGAAAGAGTATTATGAGTCGGAGTCGCCCGAGATGTGGCAGGCGATGCTACGCGCCGAGGCCGCACGAGCGGTTCACGATGCCGCACTGGCCGACGAGATCATGGAAATACTGAAGCGGGCGGATCGAAGCACCTACTGCGAGATCATGGGCGAGATCATCGCGGACCCCATCGAAGAAGCGCTTCCTAAGATCAAGTCACCGATTACCTTGATGGTCCCGGTGACGCTTCCGCGGGAATCGGTCGAGGCAGAATTTCGCCAGATGAAACCAAGCGAGCACGCGCGCGTCCGGGTTGAGCGCATGCGGGCAAGCTTTGGAGGCATCGCGAAGTGCGACACGATGTCGCTCCGTTATGCGCGGTTGTTTCCGATCTACGAGCACGCGCCTCAGGTCTGCATGGCACTCGACCGCTTTTTGAAGAAGCTCGATGATCCCAATGCAAAGTGGGGCAACACGCTTGATAATTCTTCCGGCGTCGCGGGCGGCCGCAACGAATGGAAGAAGACCGCACCGTCCGGGAGCCCGTAAGTGGGCAGGGGCACGAGCCCGTTGCTAGCATCTACAGGGCGTGTGGAGGCTGCTGACACTTGGATTCCGAACCCGCGTTGGACTTTGCACGGCCCGTCGCCGTCTTTCCGCTGCCGAATTGCGTGTTGCTGCCCCGGGCGGTGCTCCCGTTGCACGTGTTCGAGCCGCGCTATCGCGAAATGGTCGCGGACTGCCTCGCCGGGACGCCCTACATCGCGATGGGGCTCCTGTCACCCGGATACGAGGAGAAGTACTACACCAACGCAGCGTTGATTGAGCCGATCGTTTGCGTGGGGCAGATCGTCCGTCACGAGATGCTCAAGGACGGCCGATACAACATCCTGCTGCAGGGCGTCGTCCGCGCCGAGATCGTCACCGAGGACCGCAGCGGCGCTTACCGACGCGCGAGATTGAATCCAAGGCCCGCAACGGGCACGGCCGACTCGCAAGTTTGCGATTCGATTCGAGCACGGCTGCTGGCCACTCTCAGCGCTCCGCCGCTGACATCATTCGCGACCGAGTGCAACTGGCGCCAGCTTGTGGAGGCGACCGACCTGCCGGTCAGTGACGTTGTCGATTATCTGGCGAATGCGGCCAGCAGTGACATCGAAACGGCCAAGCGATTCCTGAACGAACTGGATCTCGAGCGCCGGAGCGCGATGCTGTTCGAGGAGTTGGGAGAATTGGCGCGGCGCATCGCTGCCGAGTGCGAGTCCGGGACCTGTCGCCCCTGGCCGCGGAAGACGGTTGTCAACTAGATCGGCGTCGAGCTAGATTTGCGTCAATCGTTCCGGGTGCTCGATGAGCGTCTCGGCGATCGTGAGTCGCTGCATCTCGCTGGTGCCTTCGTAGATCTCGGTAATCTTGGCATCGCGATAGAGACGCTCAACGCCTTCTTCGCGACAGTAGCCCATCCCGCCGTAGACCTGAATGGCCTCGTTGGCACAAAAGCGGGCGGTCTCGGAAGCATACACCTTTGCCATCGCGCCGAGTTGCATGAGGTTCTTGTCGCCGCGGTCCTTGTGCCACGCGCCCTTGTACATCAACGCGCGGGACGCGGCGATGCGCACTGCCATGTCGGCGATCTTCCATTGGATGGCCTGGAACTCGGCGATGGGGTGGCCGAACTGGCGGCGCTGAAGTGCGTACTTCGCGGATTTGTCGAGTGCCATCTGGGCGATGCCGATGGCCTGTGCAGCAATGCCCAATCGTCCGCCGCCGATTGCAGCGAGCGCGACGCCCAGGCCGCGGCCGCGCTCGCCAAGGAGTGCATCGGCCTGGACTTTGACGTTGTCAAAGATGAGTTCGGTCGTGCTGCTGCCGCGGATACCCATCTTTTCTTCGTGCTTGCCGACCGTAATACCCGGCGTCTTCTTGTCGATCATGAAGGCCGAGGCGTTGCGCTTGTCGGTGTCTTCGCTGCGGGTGATAAGCAGGATGACGTCGGCCTCGGCGCCGGTCGTGACCCAGCACTTGGTTCCGTTGATGAGCCAGTGATCGCCTTTGTGCGTGGCGCGGCACATCATCGCGCCGGCGTCCGATCCGCTGTTGGGCTCGCTGAGACTGAAGCAATTCAGCAACTCGCCGCCGGCCATGCGCGGCAGCCACTTCTTTTTCTGCTCGGGCGTGCCGTACTTGAGCAGAGGGTCAATGACGAGCGAGTTCTGCACCGAGACGATGACGCCGACTGACGCGTCGCAGCGCGACAGTTCTTCCACGACGATGCACGATGCGAGGGCGTCCATGCCGGCGCCGCCGAATTCATCGGGGACGCAGATGCCCATGTAACCCATTTCGCCGAGCTTCTTGATGATTTCGGCCGGAAACGTTCCGTGGACGTCGCGCTCGCCCGCGCCAGGGAGGATTTCGCTTTCGGCGAAGTCGCGGATCGTGTCGCGAAGCAGGCGATGCTCTTCGTCCAACTCGTAGCCGAACGGAATGATGCCGTCTTCAAGTGCCGTTGCGGGTGCGGTGGGGGTGATTGCCATACTCTACCCGTCCTCGTCTGTTCTAGGCCGATCGTTTCTGGAACTCGGCCCGGGCGATGAGCATCCGCTGTACTTCGCTCGAACCCTCGCCGATCTCGCACAGCTTGTTGTCGCGGACGAGTCGCTCGACGCAAATGTCCTTCGTATAGCCGGCGCCGCCGTGAATCTGGATGGAATCCCAGCCGACCCGGCTGGCCATTTCACTGGCGAAGAGCTTTGCAATCGACGCCGCTTCCTTGTCCGGACGACCGCAATCGAAAGTTGCGGCGGCCTGTCGGACGAGCAGTCGCGCGGCTTCAACCTGCGTCTCCATGTCGGCGAGTTTGATTTGGATTGCCTGGTTGGAGTGCAGTGGCTTGCCGAAGGCCTTTCGCTCGCCAGAGTACTTGACGGCTTCTTCGAGGCAGCCGCGCCCCAGCCCGAGCGAAAGCGATGCAATCGTCACGCGACCGCGGTCGAGGACACGCAGTGCGTCGACGTAGCCCTCGCCGAGTTTTCCGCAAAGGGCGTCGTCGGACACGCGACAATTCTCGAAGCTGAGGGGCACGGTGTCGCTCGCTCGCATGCCCATCTTGTCTTCTGGCTCGCCGATCTCGAGGCCTTTGGCGCCGCGCTCGACGATGAATGCTGAGAACGCGCGCGGCCCCGGCTGTTGTGAAGTGCGGGCAATCACGACGAATACACCGGCCCGCTTACCATTGGTAATCCACATCTTCTGTCCGTTCAGGACCCATCCGTTGCCGTCCCGATCGGCGCGGGTGGTCAAGGCGGCGGCGTCGGTTCCGCAGTGCGGCTCGCTGAGGCACCACGACCCAATGAGCTTTCCGGTGGCGAGCTGGGGCAGGTACTTGCGCTTCTGGGAATCGTTTCCAGCAAGGCGAATGTGGCCGGTGCAGAGCCCGGAGTGGGCGGCGATCATCAGGGCCGTTCCGCCGCAATGCCGGGCGATCTCCTCGACCACAACGGTCATGGCCAACAACCCCTGGCCGGCCCCGCCGTATTCTTCCGGGACGGTCACGCCGAGCAAGCCGGCCTCGCCCATCTTTGCGATGGTCTCGTCCGGCAGCCACTTGTCGGCGTCCCACTTGCGGGCAAACGGTGCGATGTGCCGTGCCGCAAAGTCGCGAGCCAAGTCTCGAAACGCGATGAGGTCTTCAGGAAGATCGAATTGCATGCCTGACAGTATCGCGGCTTGCCGACCGTTGTTCAAGGGAATGTGATAGAGAACGCCGATCCATCCGCGTGTCGGACGCATGACCGGCGTCGGCTGTTACGGATATCAAATCCGATTTCCGCGGACGTTCAGCGGCGGAGGCGAGGAAGCGCCGACCGCATGAGTCCCAGGCCGAGAATCGCGAACGGGAGAAGGGCCGGAAAGCCAACGCCGCAGCCGCCGAACGAATCGCAGGAATTGGGAACTCCGTCATTGTCGCTGTCGGCGCCCGGGTCAAAGGCCGTGGTCAGCTCAAGGGTCCAGCCGGTGAGGTCGCCCGTGTCGCCGCCAGCGGTATCACCAATCGTCAGTGTCCATTTGCCGTTGGGATTCTCCCCTACGAAGGCCGACAAGGGCTCCTCTGGTACGAGAGGCGTAGCGACCACGCTCGCGACGTACAGGTGGTCGGTCACGAGGCCGTCATTGGAATCGTAAGGGACCTGACCGCCGGGATTGGCGTCGTCATCCCATTCGGTGCCGTTGAATACTCCGACCGCGCTGTCGCCGTTTTCGGATGAGAGTGTCACCACGGTCCCCTGGGGCGACGTCAAAGAGACGACGAGGTCGCCCGGGAAGGTGTGTTGAATGTTTGTCTTGAGGCGAAGCTTGCCCAGCCGGCGTTGAAGCGCGGCGACTTCGATTTGCGATGTCACGGTCGTGTCATCATCAATGTGCGCGGGAATTTCATTGACATAGTTGAATACGGCCTCGGCCGGCGGATTCGGAATTGTTGTGACGTGCAGCTTCCAGCCGGAGAGCTCGCCGCCGTCGGCGTGCTTGTCATCGCTGATGGTGAGCGTCCAGTCGCCGTTCGGGTTTTCTCCGCGAAAAGAGCCGAGCGCTTCTTCCGGCGCCAACGGACTTCCGGGAACCCCGTCGATGAATGTGGTGTCGCTGACAACGCCATCGTTGTCCGAATAGGGCGCGGGGCCGCCGGGATTAGCGGTGTCGTCCCATCGCGTTCCGTAGTAGCAGTTGTCGCTGCCGCCGCCGTTATCCGTTGTGAGGGTGACGATGGTGCCCGCAGGCGACATGATCGTGATATCGAGGTCGTCGCAGTTGCTGTGTTTGATGAAGGTGGTGACGTCAAGGTCCCACAGGAACGGATCGATTCCCGTGACCGGAATGATAGACGTTACGACCGACTGAGCGCCGGCGGAAATCTCCTGGATGCCCATGTTCTTGAATTCGGTCGTCTTGGAGGGGCAACCGGGGGCCTGCGGGGAGGCAGCCGAAGCGCTGGAGACGCAGAACATCGTCGCGATGCCAGCCAGCATCAGATAGGCCGCGGAATGGAGTTGGAGCGTATTCAAACTGATGCGCTTCATTGCGTTTTCCTTCTCCGAGGGCAGGTTCCCGTGGGGCCGTACCAGCCACGCGGCCAGTCGGCGGGCGGGATTGTATCGGCATTCCGGGATGGCACCAGCAAGTTTTGCCGGTTGGCCGATCTCCATCGGTGCGCCGGGTGGGGGCGCGCGAGGCGGATGGTCGATGGGGCGGCGTGGGTCGTGCAGTGCGAGCCAGACTTCGTACAATCGGCGGCATGGCGCGAGGCGGCGAAGGGAATCCCGCGATCTCGTTGAAGTTGCTGAGGTGGTATCGCCGGGTGCGGCGCGCGATGCCGTGGCGGGGAACGCGCGATCCGTATGCAATCTGGATTTCGGAGGCGATGCTTCAACAGACGCAGGTCGCGACGGTCATTCCGTACTACGAAAAGTTTCTAGCGCGATTTCCGGCAGTGGGAGACCTCGCGGCGGCGCGGCTTGACGAAGTACTGCGACTGTGGGCCGGATTGGGCTATTACGCGCGGGCGCGAAACCTGCATGCGGCGGCACGGCAGATTGTCGCTGAGCATGGCGGGCGACTGCCGGATACGGTCGAGGGGCTGCGCGAGTTGCCGGGGTTCGGGCCATACACGGCGGGAGCGGTGGCGTCGATCGCTTTTGATCGGCGGGCGGCGGTCGTGGACGGCAACGTGGCGCGCGTGTTGGCGCGCGTATTCGCGATTCGGGGTGATCTGAAGTCTGTGACGGCGCGGGCGCGATTGTGGCGGCTTGCGGAGTCGCTGCTGCCGTCCCGGAATTGCGGGGATTTCAACCAGGCCTTGATGGAACTGGGTGCGACGGTCTGCACGCCGACGAGTCCGCAGTGCGGGGGATGTCCACTGCGCGGTGAGTGTACGGCACTGAAGCGCGGGCTGGTCGAGCAGCTACCTGAAGCATCGAATCGGCCTCGCGTGCGGGCGGAAACGCATGCGGTGGCGGCGGTAGCGTGCGGTGGGCGCTGGCTGTTCGTGCGACGGGCCGAGCGGGGGCTGTGGGGCGGACTGTGGGAGTTGCCGACGGTGCGATGCGAGTCGAAACAGACGGCTTCAGCGGCGCGGCGTCTGGCAATGAAGGCGTGCAGGGCGGCCGTTGATGTTGAGGCGCGGGCATTTTGCCGGATTCAGCGGCAACTCTCGCACCGAGCCATCACGCTTGTCGGTCATCTTTGCCGGGCAACGCCCGTAACGAGGGAGAGCAACGGGACCTGGAGATCGCTCGAGCGGATAGACGATCTCGGAATGTCGAGGGCGATGCGCGATGTGATCCAGGCACTGCTGCGACACACGGCCGTTGACGGTGCGGGACGGCGGCGGGCGGCGACGGCATGAGCGCGGAGCAGCGGCTTTTCAGTTCGGCGAAGGTCGTCGCGGGGTGCACGCTGTTATCGCGGATCACGGGTCTGATCCGGGACATCGTCATCAATGCCCACTTTGGGCAGACATGGGTTCAGGACGCGTTCAACTACGGGTTCCTGATTCCGAATCTCTTCCGGCGACTGTTCGGCGAGGGCGCGCTGTCGGCGGTGTTTGTACCCGTGTTTACGGAGGTGCTGGATCGCGACGGCAAGCCGGCAGCGGGGGCGCTGTTGGGGCGAGTCTGCGGGTTGCTGGTCTTGGTACTGTCCGTGTTGACGATCCTGCTTGAGGCCGGCGTGCTGGTTGTGTGGTGGTGTCGGCCGGGCGAGGAGATGCGGCGGCTGATGCTCGGGCTGACGGCGGTGATGCTGCCGTTCATGATCAGCATCTGCATGGTGGCGCTGTTCTCGAGCATCTTGAACTGCATGAACCACTTCGCGGTGCCGGCGCTGGTGCCGATCATTCTCAATGTTTGCAACATGATCGGCGTTCTGCTTGTCGGGCCGGCGATGAGCGGACGGCTTGAGGTGCAGGTGTACGGCGTGGCGGGCACCGTCCTGGTCGCGAGCGTGCTTCAGGTTCTCACGGTACTGCCGGTGTTGCGGCGCTACGGAGTCGTGTTCCGACCGTCGCTTGATTGGGCGGATGCAAATGTACGGCGGATGGTGCGGACGTTTGTGCCAATCATGATCGGGCAGGGCGTGTTATTGCTGAATGTGTACTTCGATTCGCAAATCTGCACGTTTCTGACGCGTGGGCCGCAGCAGCCGGAGACGTTCACGCTGGCCGGTCGCGAGATTGCCTATCCGCTGCGCGATGGGGCATTGTCGGCGATCAACAATGCCCAGCGGCTGTACCAGTTTCCGCTGGGCGTGCTGGCGATTTCACTGGCGACGGCGGCGTTTCCGCTGCTATCGCGACACGCAGCGCGCGGCGACATGGAGGCGATGCGGCGGGCGACGGGATCGTCATTTCGAATGGCGGTTTTTGAGGGGCTGCCGGCCGGATTGCTGATGATCGTGCTGGCGGAGCCGATCGTGACGCTGCTGTTTCAATATCACCGCTTCGGGCCGGAGGCGACGGTGCGGGCGGCGTGGGTGCTTCAGTGGTATGGCGTCGGGATGTGGGCGTTTTGCGCCCAGCACATCGTGACGCGCGGCTTCTATTCCCTGAAGGACACGCTGACACCGATGTGGATCGGCTGCGGCCTGGTGGCGCTGACGCAGGCCGTGAACCTGGTACTGGTGTGGCACCCGCGGATTCGCGAGGCGGCCTTCGGAATCAGCACTTCGATCACCGCGACGTTGCAGGTCCTGATCGGCCTGTGGATTCTGCGAAAGCGGATGGGGGGGCGGGTCGGGGCGCGCGAGCTAATCGCGTCCTTTGTGCGTACGCTGGTGGCGGGCGTGCTGGCGGCAGCCGCCGCATACCTGGTCGTGCGGTGGGTTTCATCGGTTCCGGCGCTGGCGACGTTGGCGATTCCTGCACGGGCAGCCAGGGTGTTCATTCCGATGGGAGCAGCGGGGATCGTGTACCTGGCGGCGGCGCGGCTGCTGGGAATGCGCGAGGTTTCGTGGCTGTTCGGGCGGGTGACGCCGGACGTATAATCCGGTCGTGGTGAAGCTGGATGACATCGCGGTCGATGTGGGGATCGGCGACGAGCCGTTCGACTTTTCCGCGCTGTTTGGAAATGGTCGGCCGGTGGAGCTGGAGATTGGCTGCGGCAAGGGCGGCTTTCTACTCCGCCAGGCCAAGGCAAATCCCGAGCGAAACTATTTCGGAATCGAGTGGGCGAACGAATTCTTCAAGTACGCTGCGGACCGGATGGCGCGGTGGGGGTTGGCGAACGTGCGCGTGGCGCGAACCGATGCGCGGGATTTTGTGATCAGGCGAGTTCCGCGAGAGAGCCTGGCGGCGCTGCACGTCTATCATCCGGACCCGTGGCCGAAAAAGCGGCATCACAAGCGTCGGCTGTTCAGTCCCGAGTTTGTCTCAGCGGCCGTGGCGGCATTGACTCCCGGTGGGCGATGGGCGATTCAGACGGATCATGCGGAATATTTTGAGCTCATCCGCGGGTTGACCTCGGCGCGGCCGGATCTGGAACCCGTGGCGTTCGACGATCCGGAGTTCGGAACCGTCGGCGAGCGGACCGAGACGAATTTCGAGACGAAATACTTGAAGGAAGGGCGGGCGATCTATCGGCTCGCCTTTCGGCGGCGGCCAACATGGCGGCGAACAGCGGATTGTTCAGTCGTGTAGCGGGAGGCGTGCTCATCGCCCTCGTTATGGCCTATCAGATGGTGCTTCGGCCGCTGCTGGTGGGAGGGACGTGCAAGTTTCATCCATCGTGCAGCGAGTACGCGATCGAGGCGATTCGGCGACATGGGCCGCTGGGTGGCGGGCGGCTTGCAATGGGACGGTTGATGCGATGTCGGCCGGGTACACTCGGCGGCCTGGACCCGGTGCCGTGAAGAGACCGTGGGGCGGACGGAGCAGAGAAGTGCGAAAGATGTTCGGCGGAATCATCGTGATGGTCTGCATCAGTGTTGCGGCGTTCGCGGATGGCGACGCGCCGAAGAAGCGGGCGGGCAAACCCACGTCGCAGCCAACCACGCAGGGCACACCGAAAAAGTTGAAGATCGGTGAGATTACGCACGAGATGATCGGTCAGTTGGTCTCGGTGCGCGGGACCGTGCAACAGGTGATGGAGCGGCCGAGCAAGACGCGCGAGCGGATCTATATCGTGACGCTGGCCGACGGTGAAGACACGATTCAGCTTGTCTATTGGGCCGACGTCGCGAAGAAGATTCCGGCCGATCAGTCACCGATTGCGCAGGACCGATTGCGGGTGAGTGGGAAGGTGTCGGAGTATCGCGGACACCTGCAGATCATTTTGAGTGACGCCGGGGATCTGAAGAAACTGAAGCCCAAGAAGAAGGGTGAGTAGCCGCTAATGACGCAGCGGCTGCTATGGCCGTTCGAGGAATCGCTGGAGCGCTGCGACAAAGGCCGGCGGTTGTTCGACGGGGGCCATGTGGCCGGCGTTGGGGATGATTTCGAGCGTTGAGCCCGCGATCTTCGCGTGCATATCCCTTGATGCGTCGGGCGGCGTGATGGCGTCCTGATCGCCGACGACTACCAGCGTGGGACAGTCAATCTTCGCAAGCGTAGGCGTGGAATCGGGGCGGGTGGCCAGTGCGCGGAGGGCGGCGGCGACGCCGCGCGGCGGCGTTCGGGTCATGATGGCGTGCCACTGAGCTTTGAGGTCGGCCGGCGCCGTTGGGGCGAAGAGGTTTCCGATCATCGCATCGGCCACGACTCTGCTGCCGTCCTTGAGGACTGCGACGGCGGTCGTTTCACGTTTTGCCGCGGCGTCGGGTGTGTCAGCGGTGTGGCGTGTATCGGCAAGGACCAGGGCGGACAGGCGGCTTCGGTGGCGCCGGAAAAATTCGAAGGCGACATAGCCACCCATCGAGAGTCCGACGAGCGTGACGGGTCGCTTCTCACCGATGGCGTCGAGCAGCCCGGCGAGGTCGTCGGCGTAGGTTGCCATTGTCGCGTTGTCGGTGACGGCGCTGCGGCCGTGACCGCGAAGATCGGGGACGATGCAGGTCCAGTGGGTGGAGAGTCTATCGACTGCGGGGTTCCACATTTCGCCGGAGAGCGGGAAGCCGTGGACGAAGAGGATCGGCTCGCCGCGGCCGTGGGAGACGTAGTAGAGATCGGTGTTGTTGACGCGGGCAATCATGACGCGGGCCGCACCTGCTTAGCGCCTTGCGGCTAGGAAAATGCGGAGGATGTACCAGAACATCAGGGCGACAGACGCGAAGAGCTGCAGACTCGCGGCAACGTAGCGGTCGCGCGGGTAGTGGTGGATCACATTCGACGTGTCGTACAGGATCGACGCACCGGCGACGGCGACCATGGCCACCGAAAAGATCGTCCCGAGCGTAAACCCAAAGATGACACTGGCGACGATGAGAACGACGGCGGAGATGCCGGCCCAGATGAGAATTCCGCGGAGGAACGAGAAGTCGGCGCGAGTGCCGAAGGCGACGGCCGTCAGGCCGGCGAAGCCCAGCATCGTGCAGACGGCGGCGGACTGTATCGCGCCGGGGGCGAACTTGTCCGCGATGTAGAGCAAGGGCACAAAGATAATCGCCTCAGCGGCGACGTACGCTGCGAGGCCGAGGTACTGCGCCGCGGGCGAGGCCGATGTATTTGCGAATCGTGTTGCCAACCACGACACTACCATGAAGGCGCCGAGGACGATCAGCCAGCTCGTTCCGGCCACAAACTGAGTGATCGATTCTGCCGCTCCGGTCTTGAACAGTGCGACCTCAATCCCGACGAACGCGAGAATCGCGCCGAACAGGTGAATGTATGTTTGGGTGATGAACGCGCCGCGGTCCGAGACGGCCATGACCGACGCGTCCGCGCCGGAGCTCCCAAATCCTGCAGTCTCGGTGTAGGTGCGGTCGTAACGACTCGTCGGCGTGCTCATGACATTCTCCCGGCTGGGTGGCAGTCGGCCGAATGTGGGGCCGGTCGCCACGGACTTAGAAAGATTATCGGCGTCCGGCGTTCGTGTCACGAATCCGGACTTGCAGGAATATACAGGAATCAGGCCAGCCGGATGCAGACCTCGGTCAGCAGGTCGTTTTCGGGAGTCATTTGCGGATTGTTAAGGTAGCGCTCAATCGACGGCAGGGGGCCGGGAGTTCGACCGCTGGCCGGCAGCCACTGGCCGAAGAGCATGGCATAGGTTTGCGTCAGCGTGCTGTACGGCCCCTTGTGGAGGGCGACCGCGAACTCACCGCCGGGCACGTCCTGAATTCCGATGTCGGCTTCCGGCCTAACCTCGGGGCCGACTACAAAGCAGGCGTCGTATCGAATCTTGTCGGGCGGGGTGACGTCGGGGTCGTCGTAGCAGAGTCCAAACGTCTGCATACGCGGGCCGCAGAGGCCGCGCGGCCCGGCCCAGGCGAAGAGGCGGCCCCACGCCTGTCCGACGCGATCGTAGGGGCCGATGTGGCGAACGAAGGCGACGTGCGCGGGCGCAACGGTTTCGATCTTGACTTGCATGACGGCGTCTCCTTTTGAAATGGGTGTGAAGCTCTCGATCGATCCTGCGGGAACGTAGCGGACCTTTCCAGCGGGCGGCGTTATCGCGTCGCGCTTCTCACGGCGGAACTCGGTCGGGGAGTGGTCAAACATGGCCCGGAAGGCGCGCGTAAATGCTTCGTGCGTTTCGTAGCCGGCGTCGAACGCGATGCGGGTGATCGGCTCATCGCCTGATTTCAGATGAAACGCTGCACGCTCGAGACGGAGCCGCCGAATGTGCTCCATGACCGATTCGCCGACCATGCCGCGAAAGATGCGGTGAAAATGGTAAGGCGAGAAATGTGCGACGCGGGCGAGTTCGTCGAGCGAGACGGCTTCGTCCAGATGCTGCTGGATGTAGATCAGGACGCGGAGGATTCGTTCCCGGTATTCGCGTTCCGTGCTCGGATGAGTTGGTGGGTTCATGCGTGCATTATGGGCGCAGCGGCCGAAGGCCTGCTTGATCGTTCTTGCGGATATGGGAACCGCGACGGACCGCGATTCTCTCTCGCAGCGGGCGATTTGCTTATCGGAGCGGGGAAGTACCGACCGCGTGATGGGATTCTCGCTGTCCTGAATCGTATGGTTTCCTAACTGTAGTTAGCCGATCACCGGTCTGTGCGGGCGGTTCCACATGGGCCGCTGTCGAGGTTCGGCAGGGGCGGCCGACGTCGTTCGTCTGGGAATATGGGGAGAAAGAGATGACACGATTCAATGCGGTAGTCGTGGCGGTTTTAGGACTATCAGGGGCGACAACATCCGGCGCCGTGATTCAGGATTTTGTGGTCTACGGCAGCGAAGGCGTGACGATTGGCGTCGGTTCGTCGATTACCGGCACGGTCGGTAGCGGACTCGACCTGGCGCTGAATGGTTCGGTCGACGTGATTGGAAACGCGATCGCCGGCGACGATGTGTCGCTGGGGAACAACTCGCACATCATGGGAATGGTGACGAATCCGGACAAGCTTACGCTGGGGTCCAATTCGTCGGTCGGGAGCCGCGTCATCGGAACGCCAAGCCAACCGGGACTGCCGGCGGCAACCGTGTTCATGTCGGGTGGCACGGACAAATCCGTGGGTAACGGCGGCATCCTGACATTGGCGCCCGGCTCCTGGGGTGAAGTTTCGCTGGGCGGAGCGGCGACGCTCAATCTGGCAGCAGGCGATTACTATTTCGATGAGCTTTCGTCCGGCAACGGGCTAAATCTCAACATCGCACTCAACGGCGGGGATACGCGTATCTTCGTCACCGGCCGCGTCAACTTCGGCGGCGTCGACGTCAATTTGACCGGCGGCAGCGCCGGCGACGTCTATCTCGAGACGCACTACAGCGGCAACCAGGATGCATTCAAGGCCGGCGGCGGAACGGACTGGCGCGGGCTCGTCTATGCCCCATACGGCGACATCAATATCGGGAGCGGCAGCGGGCCGGGTTCATTCGTGGGTCCGCTTTGGGCCGGCGGAGAGGTGACAATCCAGCACGGAATTACCGGATCGATTCCGGAGCCGGCTACACTGATCCTGCTCGGACTCGGAGCGCTGGGGCTGCGCAGGCGACGCGGCATCGCCCGCTAGGGCTTTTCTCCCTGTCCGGCGGTTTCGGTCGATTGCTTGGCTGCTGCCGGCGAAAGGAATGAGCTGGTCGGCGCATCCTTGATGCGACGGTGCTCAATCTCTTCGAGCCAGTTCTCCTTTCCGTCCTGATACCAGGTCCAGTGGGAGCGGAAATGGTCGGGGTCTTCGATCTTGAAGACCACTTTGTCCATGTGTCCCTTGTTTCGCGTGGGCAGGTTGGTTCCGTCCAGAAATTCAAACGTGATGGTCTTGAGATCCGTACTGATGTCGGTGGCGACAAGTCGCGGCTGGTTCTTGGCGACGCAGTAGTGCGTGAGGATCAAGCGATCGCCGTCCGGATGGATCATCGTCGCCATCCATTCGTTCGGATGCGCACCAAACGATAGCTCCATCAGGACGGAGCCGCCCGAGATCACGCGATAGCTGACTCGCTCGGTCCAGCCGTTGGTGCTCTTGCCTTCCCAGTCGCCTGCGAGGGATTTGAGCTTTTCAAACGCCTCGCGGGCCCGGACGGCTGGCTGCGACTCTGGCACAGCCGAGCGACAGGCGACCGACGGCGGCACCTGCTCGGCCTGTCCGATGACAAACGGCGCAATGAGAACGAGCGCTGTGAAGGTTAAACATCGAGCTGACATGGGAAGGGTGCTCCAATGAAACTCACTAACCGATAATACTAACGCCGAATACTCATGCCTCTAACCCGTAAGAGTCGTGGTTGCGGACCGGGCAGAGCGGTAGAATCGCCCGCGGCCAATTCACGGAGGTTCTATGAACATTGTCTGGTTCCTGATCATCGGCGTGCTTTCGGGCTTCATTGCCGGAAAGCTCTACAAGGGCAAGGGCTTCGGACTGGTCGGGGACCTGATCATTGGCGTCATCGGGGCCGTCGTCGGCGGGTTCATCTTCAGTCTGCTCGGCGTCACAGCCGGGGGCCTGATCGGTTCGCTCGTGATGTCGGTCGTGGGGGCGCTGATCCTGCTGTATGTCGTTCACCTAGCGCAGAAGGGCTGAGCCGCATCCGATCGGCGCGAGCAGTGCCGTGTTCGAAGGAGCGGCTAACGCGCGAAGACCGAGATCGTCGCGCGCTCGTGCTTTGAGACGCACCGGCAGTGAAAGCGAATCTCCCGGATGCCGCGGACAGTGCCGGGCAGGTCGAGCACGCGCGTACGCGTTCCGCTGCCGAGATTTTCGCGCATGGCGGGCTTGAACTGCGCGCCATTGTCGAGTTGAACGAACACGTCGTAGATCTCGAGTTCGCCGCCGCTGACGGTAAGGCGCATCTGGCGAAAGCGACCGCGAACGCTACCGGGGTAAACCCGTTCAATCTGGGCGGTGCGATGCTTGACGTCGACCGCGCCGAGCCAGACCCATTTCTGTGGACGCCAGTCTTCCTGATTGTTGTTCGGCGGCCAGGGCTGATTGGGCTGGCTGGGTTGGCTCGGGGAGCTTGAATCCCAGTCGTAACCCTTCTTGCGGCTGCACCCGGGGAGGATCGACGCGGCTAGAAACGCCAACACAAGCAGTCGGACGAGCATGTCATTAACTCCATGAAAGCCAGTCGTGTTTGGAGAATAGCGACGGATTCGGCGCCCGGGCAACCATTTTCTGAAATTCTGCTAGACGCCGATGTCCTCATTCCAAAGCTGCGGCTTCGCTGCGATGAATTCCTGCATGAGGCGAATGCACTCGGCGTTCTCGAGAATTTCGAGCTGTACCCCGCGGCTCCGGACGTAATCTTCGGGACCACGGAAGGTCCTGTTTTCGCCGATCACGATCCGCGGGATGGCGTAGAGCAAAGCGGTCCCACTGCACATGTCGCAAGGAGAAAGAGTCGAGTAGAGCACGGCCCGGCGATAGTCCTTTGCGGTCAGGCGGCCGGCGTTTTCGAGGGCGTCCATCTCGGCATGGAGGATCGCGCTTCCCTTCTGGACGCGGCGGTTGTGGCCGCGGCCGACGATTTGGTTGTCGATGACGAGAACCGAGCCGATCGGGATGCCGCCTTCGGCGAGGCCCTTCTTCGCTTCATCGATCGCTGCTTGCATGAATGCGTCCATGGGAACACCTCCGACGGCGTAAGATAGCGGCGGAGTCGATCGGGGTGTAGGAGCGAGCTTGCTTGAACGGGTTTTACGGGCGCGATCTGGCATACATTCACTATGTTGGGTTTGGCGAATTTGCGCGGCGTGCCGCGCCGTGGCTGCTGCGGACGATTTGTTCGACGGGACCGAGCCGCAAATTAGTTGTCGATCTCGGGTGTGGCAGCGGTATCTGGGCTGAGCGGCTGCTCGCCGCGGGATTCGACGTGGTGGGTGTCGACATTTCTGCTCACATGCTGCGGCTGGCGCAGCGGCGCGCGGGCCGGGCGCGATTCGTCCACGACTCGGCGTTTCGCACACGACTGCCGGTGTGCGACGTCGTCACGGCCATCAGCGAATGCATCGGCTATGCGGCGGATCGAACGGCCGGGAAGGCCCAAGTGGCGGAGCTGTTCGGTCGCGTGTTTGCCGCGCTGCGGCCGGGCGGGTTGTTCGTGTTCGACGTCGCCGTCGCGGGGCGCGTGGGCTACGAGGTGGTTGGCTGCCGACAGGGCAAGGATTGGCTGACCGTCGTTTGCGCCCGCGAGCGGCGGCTGACGATTACCCGCGAAATCATCGCGTATCGTCGCGTCGGTCGTCGCTGGCGGCGAAGCGAAGAGACGCATCGGCTCCGCCTCTATCGTCCGGCGTGGATTGTCCGGACGCTACGGAAGCAGGGGTTTCGAGTGCGGATGATCCGCCGGTACGGCCGGCTGCGATTTGCAAAGGGCTGGCTCGGATTTGTGGCGCGGAAGCCGCGAATCGTGCGGGCCTGAGCGTTCCTGTCGCGGTATAATCCGATCATCCGATTCACAAGGAGAAGCTCGCCATGCGTCTCGATGACATGCGGGAAAGCGAGAATGTCGAGGATCGCCGTAAGGCGGGCGGGGCGAAGCTCGCACTGGGAGGCGGACTCGGTACCGTGGTACTGATTCTGCTCGCGCTGTTCTTTGGAGTTGATCCGTCGGCACTGCTCCAGAACACGGGGCAGATTCAGATTCAGCCGGGGGGCGATTCGTCGGGGGCCAGCGCAACCGACGATCCGCGGGACGCCTCGCGGGCTCGATTCGTGAAGCAGATCCTCGGGGACACGGAGGACGTCTGGCGCGAGCAGTTCGAAAAGGTCGGCCGGAAGTACGAAGACCCAACGCTCGTGCTGTTCCGCGACCGGGTGCAGTCGGCGTGCGGATTCGCGAGCGCGGCGTCGGGGCCGTTTTATTGCCCAAGCGATCACAAGGCCTACCTGGACCTGAGCTTCTTCGATGAATTGGACCGGCGGCTGGGGGCTCCCGGAGACTTTGCGCAAGCATACGTCGTCGCGCACGAGATCGGACATCACGTGCAAAACCTTCTCGGTCTCAGCGACCAGGTTCATGAGGCGCAAGGTAGAGTCAGCGAGGCCGAGTACAACGCGCTTTCGGTCCGGCTCGAGCTTCAGGCGGACTTTCTCGCGGGTGTCTGGGCGCACCATGCCAATAAGGAGCGCCGCGTCCTGGAACCCGGGGATATTGAGGAAGGACTGCGGGCCGCCTCGGCCATCGGCGACGACCGGTTGCAGATGCAGGGGCGCGGTTACGTCGTGCCGGATTCGTTCACGCACGGGACATCGGCACAGCGGGTACGCTGGTTTCGCAAAGGGCTGGAAACTGGCGACATTCGGCAGGGGGACACGTTTTCGGTCGCCTCGCCCTGACTCGACTCGCGCCGGTTGTGCCGTCAGAGACTCTGCAAATCGCGACCAGTTTTCGATTGCGGCCCGACTGGCCGCGTATATGCTTCCCTGCGTCCAGTTCGTCGATCGTCACACTTTCACTTCTGGAGGATCGATCATGGATGTCATGAGTCTGCTGATCAGCTTGGTGAGTGGTGCCGTCGGCGGCAATGTGGCCGGCGCCGCGATGAAGGACAAAAGTCTCGGCACGGCCGGGAACTCCATCGCGGGGATCTTCGGCGGCGGGATCGGCGGGGCCATCCTGCAGATGCTGGGGGTCCTGAAGTCGGGCGCGGGCGGCGGCCTCGACCTGACCGCCATCCTGAGCAATATCGCGAGTGGCGGTGTCGGCGGCGGAGTACTGCTGACCATTATCTCCCTGATCAAGAACGCGATGGCCAAGAAGGCCTGATCAGCGCGTTGCACGGAACGAAGCGTCGTCGAGAGCTGGATTGACTTCGATTGCTGTCAGCATCGACGGCTTGCCATCGAGCGGCGCGCCATCAAAGGTTATGCTGCGAACGACGTAGGGAAGGGTCAGACCGCCGACTTCTCGAAAGTCGGAATAGCCCTTCTCGATTTCACCGAGTGTCGCTCGCGGCCCGCCCCGATCGCGGTGACGAATTCCGACGATGCGACCGGTGCCCGGGTCGATACCGATGGTGGTCGTCGCACCCTCGAAGTTGACCGTGACGAGCTCGACATCGGCGCCGGCCATCTTTCCACGCCCGGCGGCGGCGCACGTGAATCCAGGCTGATTGCGATTGGCGAGCAAGGCAAGTGGATGGCGCGCCGACTGCCGGCGCAGCGCGTCAGCCTGAGCTGACGCCATCTCCCAAGATTCGTTCGGATAGATGAAACGGCCATCGTCGCCGACGACGAGCATCGAGTATGTGGATTTGCCCCACGACTCGTCGGATCGGTATGACTCCGGGAATTGCCACGTCCACACCTGCAGCGACGGCACGGATTCGGACTTGTCGGCTGGGTCTTTGGCGATTGTCTCGCGATACGTCTTCAGCCCGGCCAGCTTCTCTGCGGGGCCGATCGCGCGGGCCGCGCGATCCAGCAACTCGCGACCTCGCCGTCGGGCTTCCGCATCCGCCTTGGGCGGCGGCTCGTCGAACTCGAGAAGCCTGGCTGGAGCCTTGAGAAAGCCGTCGCGGCACTGCTTGGAAGCAAAGAGGTACAGCTTCCCTTCGTGAACGGCGTAGATGTCTTTGCGGCAGATCCCGCTCAACGGTCCCATCCGTGCGCAAGCTCCGCCGAGTTGAATCTCGTAGCGGTCCGGATTGCGACGGAAGGTGTCGCGGTTTTGCTCGGTCGCGAACCAGTAAACGAATCGGCCGTGATCCGCGGCGATCGAGTCTTTTCCCGGTGTGGAACGGCCGGCGAGGATTTCAACGACATCGAACTCAAACGAGGGTTTTTCGGAGAAGCCGCAAAGCGTCAGGACCGCCAGGAGCGACAACGGGTGCATATCGAGACTCCATTACTTAGGTAATCAACTAAGTTGGCATCTTAGTGAATTTGGTAGGATTTTGTCAACCGCGGGCCTCACGGATGCAGGAAGCTCATGTGCAGTTCGGCGTGGCGGAGCATCATTGCCACGCGATCGTCGTGACTCATGGGCCCAAAGGCCGGGCTATCGAATCTCGCTGACTCACCATCTTTCAGGCGTTGCATGGACTTGCGAATGCGGGCCGCGCCTTCGTCGGTCGAGAGCACGTCGGTCGCGTAGGTTCCATTCTCGACCTTTGGGATGCGAACCCCGGCCGGCATGCCCTCGCGCACATACTGGTTCTTTTTCATCCGGATGAGAACGCGGATGAACCAGGGAACTTTCATGGCGCTGGGAAAGCCGTCCCAGCCATAGTTCACCCACGTCGAAAGGTGGCCAAAGGTCTGACCGGCGGTCCAGTTGCCGGTGCGGCGGAGGGTCCCGGCCTTGTCGGCGGCGACAACTCGATCGACGTCTGCAAGCATCTCGTCAATGGTGTTGAAGCGGAGCTTGCGGCGATCGGCAACGTGGGCGGTGTTGACGGCTTGCGGCATGTGTGACTCCTTCGTGAAATGCCGCAGCAGAATAACGGCTGGACCGCGACGTCACCAGCGGACGACTGGCCGGCTTGGCCGGGCGTTATTACATTTGTCAGGCTATCGAGCGGGTGTGCGTGGAGGAGATTCGGATGTACCTGAGGCGATTGATTGCGTCGGCGCCGGTGGCAGCGTTGATCCTGGCCGCGTGCCAGAAACCAACCGCGACGGTGGTTGGCTCGTCGACCGATGCGCCGCTCTTTGACGGCATGGGATCGCACCATCGCACGGTCACGACGCGGTCGCCGATGACACAAAGATACTTCGACCAGGGGCTCGTCTGGGCGTACGCATTCAATCACGATGAGGCGATTCGATCATTTGGCGCGGCTGCGAAACACGACCCGGACTGTGCGATGGCGTATTGGGGGATCGCGCTCTGCAATGGCCCGCACATCAATTTCCCGATGATGCCGCCCGAGCGGTCAAAGGCCGCGTGGGATGCGCTTCAGAAAGCGCGAGCGCGCGCCGGCCAGGCGAGCGTGGCCGAGCGTGACCTGATTGAAGCGCTGTCCAAGCGATATGCGAACCCGGCGCCGGTTGATCGGCGCGGCCTGGACGAGGCGTATGCGGCTGCGATGGAGGTCGTCTGGAAGAAGTACCCCAGCGATGCAGATGTCGGGGCGTTGTATGCCGAGGCGTTGATGGACCTGCAGCCGTGGGACATGTGGACAAAGCAGGGGCAGCCGAAGGGCCGCACCGTCGAGATCGTGGGCGTGCTCGAAGAGGTCCTGCGCGTCTCGCCGAACCATCCCGGTGCAAACCATCTGTACATTCACGCGGTCGAAGCCGGGCCCACGCCCGAAAAGGGAATTGCGTCGGCCGATCGGCTGCGAAACATGGTGCCGGCGGCCGGACATCTCATGCACATGCCGACACACATCGACGTGCAGGTCGGCTCGTGGGCAAAGGCGTCGGACCAAAACGTCCTCGCGGCGGCGGCCGATCGGAGGTACCGCGAGATTTCACCGCGGCAGGGCTTCTATCGCGTCTACATGGCGCACAACGATCACTTCCTGACGTTCTCCGCAATGATGGAAGGTCGCAGCGCGACCGCGTTGAGGGCGGCACGCGACATGGTGTCGGGCGTACCGGAGGACTACGCGCGATCAGATTCGATGCTGGTCGATCCGTACATGATGATCGTGCTCGATGTCCATAAGCGATTCGGCCGATGGGACGATTTATTGAAGGAGCCGAAGCCGCCGGCATACTTGCCGATCACGACGGCATACTGGCACTATGCACGCGGGGTCGCCTTCGCGGCGAAGGGGCAGCTCGACGCCGCACGTCGCGAGCAGGCGGAGTTTCGGGCAGCGACGGAGAAGATTCCGCCGGACGCGATGATGGCGATCAACAAGGCGCACCAGGTGCTGGCGATTGCCGACAAAGTCTTGGCGGCCGAGATCGCGCTTCGCGAAGGGCATGCCGATCAGGCGATTGCGCTGCTGCGCGAGGGGGTCAAGATCGAGGATCAACTGATGTACATGGAGCCGCCGGAGTGGATCCAGCCGGTCCGGCATACGCTCGGCGCCGTGCTACTAAGCGAAGGCCGGGCTGCCGAGGCGGAAACGGTGTATCGCGAAGATCTCGTTATCTGGCCGGAGAACGGCTGGTCGTTGTTCGGACTGGCCGCAAGCCTTGAAGAAACGGGAAAGACGGCGGATGCGGCGTCGGTTCGCAAACGATTCGAAAAAGTCTGGGAACGAAGCGACGTGAAGATCAATTCGACTTGCGCATGCGTTCGAAGCGAAAGCTGATGGGGAGCGATACCGGCATGAAGCGAGCAAGCAAATCGCGAAAGCCCGCTGCCGCGCCTGCTTCGCCGGCCGGCTACTCCGGGACGCCGCTGCCGAAGAAGCTGGGGATCAATGCGGATAGCACGGTGCTCCTTATCGAAGCACCCGATGGATTCGAAGCCACGCTTGGTCCGATCGAGAGCGGCGCGAAACTCGTCCGCAGTTCGCGCACGCCTGCCGACTTGGTGCTGTTGTTCGTCCGCAGCGAGTCTGAATATGTGAAGAAGTTGCCGGCGGCATTGAAGAAGGTTGCCGAAGGCGGATCGATTTGGATGGCGTGGCCCAAGAAGGCCAGCGGCGTCGCGACCGATCTGACCGAGAACGTGATTCGCGATATCTGTCTGACGACCGGCTTCGTCGATTACAAAGTCTGCGCGATCGACGCGACTTGGAGCGGCCTGAAGTTCGCCCGGCGGCGGAAGTGAACGCGGATCGGCTCGCTCAGGTGACGAGAACGACCCGGCCGGTTTTCAAGTCGTAGCTTGCCCCGACGATCATCAGTTTTCCTGCCTTGACGGCCGGCGCGATGATCGGATCGAGCGCCTTCAGACGCTCGACGCCGGTGGAGACGTTGGCCCGGATCGCATTCTCGAGCAAGTCGCCCGGCTTGTTGCGAACGCGAGCGACGACGGGCTCAATCAGGTTCACCAGTTCGCCGATCGCACCGGGCA
>CAZONT010000016.1:0-34674 GCA_964581285.1 uncultured Planctomycetaceae bacterium
TCGACCTGAATCCGTTCTGGAACCCGATCGAAGACTTCATCAGCTACTACATCACCTGGAAGGCATAAGCCAGGTCGCTGTACAGTGAATGAATTGGAATCCCTCGCGCTTCGCGGTGCGGGGGATTCTTCTTTTTTACTCCCACCGGAAGCAGCTTTGACAGGTTCCAGGGGGGTGCAACGACGGCTCCGCCTCACCCGTGCGGGGTGTATCAAGCCCGCTCTTGCGTTCGGACACCGCGTTCTGTAGAGTCCTCCTCGGTGCGGCGGGCGCGGCTGGGAGCCCCGCTTGGCAGTGCTGAGAATGCGGCTCGTTGGGGGCCGCGGTCCTTCGACTTGGTCTGGCATCGCCGAATGAAAGGGAGAAGAACATGAGCTGGCTTCGCTTCGTCGTATTTGGCCTGCAGACCTTCCTGCAGCTTGGCGCGACCTACAGTCCATTTCTCGGGCCGTTTGCCAACACCTACTTCACGAATTGGGACTTGCTGCTCTCCGGCATTCTGGCCTTTTCGTTCAATTGACATCTCGCGACGTTCGCCGAGATTCGGCACTGGGTGCCCGGGCAGTGCGGGCGCGAGTTGAAGCAATATCAGGCCCGTGCGGAAGCGCGGGCCTGACGGCTTTTCGGGCCGTTGTCAAAACGCCGCCGCCTATTGTGGGAGCCCTGAAACTCTTGGGTCGATAAGCGAAAGCCGATATGATCCCAGGCGTCGCCGTTTCGCCGGGGAGCGTTGCGATGTTGATTGTGTTGATGTTTCTGGCGTTTGGCGCCGCATTTGGGGCAGTTTTTGCCGATGCGGGCCTGGTGACGGGATTGATGGCACTGAGCGATCTGGGCTTCCTTCAGCCGATTCGTCAGACCATCGACCAGGTATTGGCCGGGTTCGGCTTCTAGGCCGGATGCCGGATCAGGAGCGTGGTGCAAAATGTTTGCCCTGACGATCTTCGGTATCCTCGAACTTTGGGTCGCCACGGTCCTGTCGGCCAGTACGGCGGCGACGATGTTTCAGAATAACGTGGTGAACTCGGTGTTGGGAGTCATCAACGGGATCATCGGAGCGATCCGCGTGCAGGTGCCGTTCTAGCATGCCGGTGACCGATCAGGCGAACGGGGCGAGACGCACGAGCATGGCCAAGGTCGAAGTGCCCGAAGGGCTGTGGCTCCGCTGCGAGGGCTGCGGAAAGATGATCTTCCGCAAGGTCCTCGAGGAGAATCTGCACGTCTGCCCCGAGTGCAATCTGCACTATCGCGTGCCGGCACGCACCCGCGTCGAGCAACTGGTCGATCCCGGGGCATTCGAAGAATTCAACGCCGATCTCGTTTCAACCAACCCGCTCAAGTGGACTGACAGCAAGGAATACGGCGATCGCCTGGCCGCCGCCCGCAAGCAGACGGGGCTCGTCGAGGCCATCATCACGGGCAAGGCCTACATCAAGGGCCGGCCGGTTGTGCTGGCGGTGATGGACCCGTTCTTCATCATGGGGTCGATGGGATCGGTCGTGGGCGAGAAGGTCACGGCGGCGATCGAGCGGGCGACCGACGACGAACTGCCGGTGGTCATCGTGACATGTTCGGGCGGGGCACGCATGCAGGAAGGGCTGATCAGCCTGATGCAGATGGCGAAGACTTCGGCGGCCGTCGCACGACACGACGCGGCCGGCGGGCTCTACATCACGGTGATGACCGATCCGACAACGGCGGGCGTCGCGGCAAGTTTCGCGTTCCTCGGTGACGTGATCATGGCGGAGCCGGGTGCAATGATCGGCTTCGCCGGACCGCGCGTCATCTGGAACACCGTGAAGACCGAACTACCCGACGGCTTCCAGACGGCCGAGTTCATGGTCGAGCACGGCTTTGTCGACCGAATCGTTCCGCGGCAGGCCTTGCGCAGCGAGATCGCCCGTATCATCGACTACTGCGGCAAGTAGGCGTCCGGCTCCGGACGCGGCCGCGGGCCGTTTGACACCCGAACGCAATCGACTACTCTGCTCACTTCCTCGCGCGGTCTGTTGGGCAAGCATTAACGTGAGAATGGATTCGATGAAACGAACACGGCTGTTTTCGGGCGGTGTATTTGCGCTCTGCGCGGCGGGGCTTCTGGCTTTCTCCGGCTGCGGCACGGTGAGCTTTCCGGACAACGTGCTGGAGGGCCGCTGGAAGGGCAATCTCCAGGTCACCGGCAGTTTGAAGGTCGGCGACGAAACGCAGAATTCGGACCCGCTGAGTTCGCCGATTGAGGTGGCGTTCGACGAGCAGGGCATTCCCGAAGGCGAGACGATCGGCCAGACCAATGGTTCGCAGGGCGGACTCGATCTTCGCGAGCTGTTAACGCCCGGCGACACGCGCCAGGGGAGCATCAGCACATCGGACACGACGGGAACTGCGAAGCTGACGTGCGTCGAGGCGGAGTTCAGTGCAGACTCGATGAGGTATGTCTTCACGCTCGAACTCGACCTGACCGTCACGAAGGGCGGCGTGCAGTATCCATCGACCAGCTTGACGACGACGACGATCGAGGCATACGTGGTCGGGCAGACGTGCTTCTACACGACCGACACCGTGACGGAAGGATTGGCCCCGGTCGAGACGCCACCGGACAGCGGCGTGTACGCGGTCAAGTCATTCACGGCGACGACACACGGCGAGGGCCAGCTCAGCCGATACTGATGCTTCGCTCCAACGCGTTCTGTTCGCCGGCGCGGCAATTTGCCGCGTATTCCGAGCATGCTATACTTCGCGACTCGCGGCGGACCGCGGGTCGCGTCGCACTTTCGGGTAGGTAGCTCAGTTGGTAGAGCAACGGACTGAAAATCCGTGTGTCGCCGGTTCAACTCCGGCCCTACCCAATTCACATTGAATGATAAAACCCGGATATCGGCGTTCAGATTCGGCCTCCCGTCAGCCCTACCGGCGGTTCGCCCCGGCAGAACCGTCGAGTAGCCGATCGACGTGGGCATTACATCGGCTGGAAATCCGGTGCCAGGAACGCGAGTGACACCTCCACGATCTCCGCGACGTTTCCAATGCGGCGAAAGAGCCGCCCGAGACCGCAAATCGACCGATCGAACGCCGTAAACGCTTGCAGGTATTTTGTTTATAGGATCAAGCGGTGAACGACTGACCCGCGCGCATATTGGACGGAAGGGGTTGCAAGCGAACCGCCAAATTCGTTAAGATGGGGGATGGAGAGTTGAAAGACGCGGCAGCTTTTCGGTTTGGAGGGGCAACCAATGAAGGTGGTGAGCAGGGGATTCAGCGGTGGAGTTGCCATCGCGGGCTTGGTATTGGCTGCAATGGCCGGGCGCACTTCAGCCGCCGTCAGTCTGGACTGGAACCCGAACGCGTCGATCACCTCTACCGGCAACATCGTCAGCGTCAGTCTTTACGCAGTGTCCGACAGTAACCCTACGCCGAACCAGTTGATCTCGTCGATCGACATGATCGTGAACTGGGATCCCGCGTTCCTCCAATTGCTCGGCGTCACAAACGACGGCCCGTATGTCTGGGGTTCGTCGATGTTTCCAAACGATGCCGGACTCGACGGCGTGAACAACACCTGGACCGACGGCAGCGCGTTTTACCGTGCGTTCGGTCAACTCGGCTCGCCGGCCACGGCGACTCCCGGGCCGGGCTTGAAGGTGACAACGTTTAACTTCCTTGCATTGGCGGAGACGCCGAGCACGATCGTCACGATCCCGGCGAACTACGGCTCGTTTACGCGTACACGAGTTCAGGACGGCACGACGGCCGGCCTCTTCGTTCAGACGGCTCCGCCGTGGGGCACCGTCAAGCTATCGATCATTCCGGAGCCGGCGACGCTCGTCCTGCTGGGCGGCGCGATCGCGGCCGGCCTGCGACGCCGATCTCGCTGAGGCGTCGGCCCGCCCGGGGCGGCGGGGTAACCTAAGCATGCAACAATTCCGCTTCACAAGAGCCGGACGGGCGCCCGGCGCGGCGATCATCGCGTTCACGCTGATTCTGGCTGCGCCTCGGGTCTCGGCCGCACCGGCCCTGCTGGTCTCCAGCTTTCACAATCACACCATCCTGCGGTACGACGGCTCGAATGGCGGGTTCGCCGATGCGTTCGTGCCAGCCCTTGGCGGCGGCCTGACCTTCCCCACCGGAGTCACAATTGGACCCGACGGGAACATCTACGTCGCCCACTCCACCGGCAACCGGATCCTGCGTTACAACCGCACGAGCGGCGCGTTCATGAATGAGTTCGCGAGCGGCGGCGGCATGACTTTCCCCCAGGACATCGTCTTCGGTCCGGACGGCCACCTGTACGTCGGCGGCTCCGGCACCGTCGTGTGGCGATTCAACGGGGTAACCGGCGCGGCGATGGGACCGTTCACGTCGGGCGGAGGATTGAGCGGGGCTTTCGGTCTGGCTTTCGGACCCGACAACAATCTGTATGTGAGCAATTTCAGCGCAAGCAACATCCTGCGATTCAGCGGAACGACGGGGGCCTTCCTCGGCGTGGCCGGTTCGGGCAACGGGCTTGATTCGCCCTACGACCTGACATTCGGGCCGGACGGGAAGCTGTACGTCGCGAACGGCGCGCCGGACAACGTGCTGCGGTTCGACGGACCGACCGGCACGTTTCTTGGCGAGTTTGTCGCGTCAAACAGCGGCGGACTGGAGACGCCGACCGGCCTGGCCTTCGGACCGGACGGCAATCTGTATGTGACCAGCAATGCAACCTCGCAGGTGTTGCGATACAGCGGAGCGAGCGGGGCGTTTCTCGGCTCGTTCGTCGCGTCGGGCAGCGGCGGCCTCGAAGGCCCGACATTCCTCGCATTCTACAACGCCTGCGGCACCGGTGACGTGAACAACGACAACGTTGTCAGCGCGGCCGACGCCGGACCACTCGCGGCCGTGATCGCAGGGCTGGATGGAAATGCACTGCGTCGGATCGAGTCGGACGTGAATTGCGATGGCCGCATCGACGGGCTGGACGTACAGGCGTTCGTGAATGTGTTGCTCGGGCCGTGACGACGCAGTCCGCCATCTCTAGAGCGAGTCGCGCGCAATCAATATGGCCGTGCCGCCGTCTTTGTCTGCCAGCAACGCGGCCATCGAGCGCGGTCGGTCGCGCAAAGTGCGCGCGCCGGCGGTAATCTGCGGAGATGGACCACAGTCCGGTTGTGCCCGCATCCGCAGGCCGTCTGCAGGCCCTCGCCGCGACGGCCATCGTCCTCGTCACGGCGGCGAGCTGCATCCGCGGCCTTTCGAACGAATTCGTCAACTGGGACGATCCGACCAGCATCATTGGCAACGCGAACCTGCGGGGCTTTAGCGGTGCGCACCTCAAGTGGATGTGGACTGCCAGTCCGTTCGCGGTCTACGAACCGCTGGCTTGGATGTTCAAGGCCGGCATTCGCACCGTTTGCGGCGGCGCGGCGTGGTGCTTTCACGCGGCCTCGATTGTCCTTCACTGCGTCAACGCCGTTCTTGCGTTCTTCCTCATCCACCGGCTGATCGCGGCTGCGTCGAGACCGGGGAGCCCCACCGGCGGTTCGTTGCCGTGGGCCGCTGCGGCGGGCGCGCTGTTCTTTTCGCTTCACCCGCTGCGCGTTGAGGGTGTCGCATGGGCGTCCGGTTTGAGTCATCCGCTCGCTGCGGCGTTCTGTTTCGCTTCGACGCTTGCCTACCTCCGGGCTGGTGCGGCCGCGAACCGACGCGTCGGGTGGCTGGTGATTTCGTGGGTCCTGTTCGTCGCAGCCCTGTTCTCCAAGCCGGCGGTGGTCGGCCTTCCGTTCGTCTTTCTCTTGCTCGACGTCTATCCGATGCGGCGGATCGGCGGCGAGAGGGGATGGTCGGGCCGCGAGCCCCGCCGAATCTGGGCCGAGATCATCGCGTTTACCGTGCCGGCCATCGCTGTCTCGCTCATCGCGTTGAGCATCCGGGATCTGCAACTCGTGCAGCCCCGTGAGATGTCGATCGCACATCGCCTGGTCCTCTCCGCACAGGCCGCGGGTCTGACGTTGTGGCACACGATCGCTCCGCTGAATCTATCGCCGTTCTATCGATTACCGACCCGTATCGAGCCATCAGCCGCGCTGATCGCACAGCTCGCCGCGGCCGCCGCAACCCTTGGTATTGCATTCTTCGGCTGGCGGCGATGGCCCGGGCTTGCTTGCGCCGCGGCTTGCTTCTGGGTGCTCATGCTCCCGACGCTGGGGATCGTGCGACACGGCGACCAACTCACCGCCGATCGCTATAGCTATCTCGCAACGTTTGGCATCGCTGTCGTCCTGTCGGCCGAGGTCGCACGACTCGGCGCGACGATCGCAAAGCTGGCTGTCGCGGCCACGACGGCGCTGGCGCTCATGAGCTGGCTGCAGACGGGCTATTGGCAGAATTCCGAGTCGCTGTGGAATCGGGCGATTGCTCTCGATGAACGGAACTGGGTGGCTCGCGCCAACCTTGCGTCGCTGCAGATCGAACAAGGCCGCATCGCCGAAGCGAAGTCGCAACTCGCAAAGGCGCTGGCCGAAATGCCGGACTTCCCGGCGGCGCTCATTTCAAGCGGCTTGATCGCGGAGCTGGAGAACCGTCAACAGGATGCGCTGGCCGCGTACCGCCGGTCATCGGAATTGCAGCCGAACGGTCCAGCGGTCGTCAACCTTTCGCGGCTGCTGCTAGGGGCTCGGCAATTCGGCGAGGCCGAAGAGCTGGTCCAATCGGCCCTGCGGGTTGACCCGATGAATCGCTCGCTGCGAAACAACCTGGCCGCACTCTATGCCGACACGGGGCGAACCGACGCGGCACGCGAAATCGTGGCGACGCTCCTGGCGGAGGACCCTGACGACGGCGCGATGGCGATGCACATGGGCGTCTTGCTCGCCCGCAGTGGACGGCCGGCGGAGGCACAGGAGTATCTCGACCGCGTCATCAAGACCGATTCGTCTAATGCGACAGCGTACTACGCGCGAGCCGGGACATTGCTGGCGCGGGGGCTGCGGGGTCAAGCGGCCGACGACCTCGCGCGGGCGGTTGCGCTTGCGCCGAATGACGTGAACGCCTGCGCGGAGTTGGCTGCGTTGCTCGTGGAACAGGACAAACCCGCCGAAGCAATCGAATTGCTGGAGCGCGCACACCGGGTCGACCCAGGCGACGCCCGCGTCACGAACCGATTGGCATGGTTGCTGGCGACGACCCCGGACGAGCAGCTTCGAAACTCAGCTCGCGCGATCCAATTGGCCACCGAGCTCATTGCGCGTTTGGGAACCGGCGACGCCAAAGCCCTCGATACGCTCGCGGCCGCGCAGGCCGCAAACGGAGATTTCGCCGCGGCCACGACGACGGCCGAAAGCGCCGTTCAAATCGCAAAGCAGCGCGGTGATGAGCCGCTCGCGTCAGCGATTGCCTCACGGCGAGAGCTGTATCGAAACGGACGTCCATTCGTTGAGCGGCAGCCACCGCGATAGGTCGACCGGCATGGCAATGCGGTGAATCGGTGACCTTGCGATCATGCGAGGAATGAACGGCGCCGCACGATTGGTTTTGCACCGATGTTGGCTACGGCACACGGAAGGCAGGCACCTGACGGCCGTCGATGTCCGTAAAGCCGTACTCGCGGCCGAGGTCTCCGACCAGCAGGGCGGAGCCGGACTTCTCCATGACCTTTGAGTCAGCAAGCAACGCGGCGACCGCGCGGCCGATGTACTCAGGCGATTCGGTCGGTGAAAGATCGAACGGATGGGCTGCGTGTGCGGCCATGACCCGTTCGGTCCGCATGAAGCCCGGCGCAAGCGCTAATGCGGCGATTCCATGTTTCCGAAGTTCGTGCGAGAGGCCCGATGCGAATCGAATCGTCGCGGCTTTCGCCACGTCGTAGTACATGTTGCCCAGATACTTTCCTTCGAGCCATGCAATCGTGTTGACGATCAACCCGCGCTTGCGGGGGAGCATCAGCGGGATCGCCGAGCGCGTGGCGAGCATCTGGCAGCGCAGGCCCGAATTGAACATCGAGTCCCACTGCCGAAGCGGCTGCTCCCAGAACGGATCGCTGAAGTGGCGGAAGTCGTAGGCCTCGTATCCGCCCCAGGCGTTGTTCACCAGAAGGCTCAGTCCTTCCTGCTCCGACGCGATGCGGTCAAAGAGCGCCTGCACGGCGGCCGGATCGGTGTGATCGCAACAGACCGGGATACCGTTTCCACCCAGCCGTGTAACCGCTTCGGCTGTGTCCTCGATCGTTCCGGGCATGCCTTCGGTGGTGCCGCTCGCACGCGAACTACGCCCCGTGACGTAGACCGTTGCACCCGACTGACCCAGCACGCAGGCGATTCCGCGCCCAGCGCCGCGGCTCGCACCTGTGACAACCGCAACGCGACCGCGAAGCTCTGGAGGACTGTAGTTGTCACTTGAGTTCATTGTGGAGCTCCCGGCGAGCGGGGATTCTATCGTCGACGCACGGCGGTCGTGAATCGGCGGCGCGTGATGCAGCCGATCCCGGAGCCCGTTGTCGGCTATCATGCCCATCCCCGGGCGAGTGGCGGAATGGCATACGCAGGGGACTTAAAATCCCCAGGGTGGAAACGCCCGTGCGGGTTCGACTCCCGCCTCGCCCATTACGCTCTACAAATCGGAAAAGCCACGCACGATCGAACCGGCCGATCACTCGGCCAGCGGATACCGCCAGACGGCCAGAGTCGGGATGGGAGGATAGCGCAGCCGAAAGCGGAACCCATGAAACTCGCTGGCCTTCCAACGAAGACGTTCAATGACGTCGCGAACCATCCGCGTATATGCGGGCAGTTCCGTGGTGATCACATCCGGCGGACAGCCGCCCAGCGGGATAACCGGCTCCGACACTTCGAACAGTCCGCGATCGCGCCCGGCGGCCGGATAGGCGGGCACACTCGGTAGCTGGCTATAAAGCGCAATGGTCGGCGCCAGTGCGTGAGTCAGGTCCCGGTGAACGAACAGATCGTGTACGAGCACTTCAACGGGCGTGTAGAGTCGTGCGAAATGCTCGCCAAGCGTGTCGGCAGGTCCGCGGGTTCGGCGAACAAAATTACGCCCATACAGGCCGACGATGCACGTGGCGGCCGCCGTACTGCCGACCGGTCCCTCGACGAGGACATAGCGGGTGACGAGATCCTGTCCATGATCGATTCGAATCTCCGGCAGCGGCTTCGAGCAGAACTCGCCCATGAGCGGAGCTTTGTCGGCTCCGTCGAAGGCCGGGTCGAGCGCGCGGATCTCGCCGAGCGGCATCTCCGAGCCGTCGTCGATCGTCTTGCGGGCGGCGGCCATGGCCCAGGTTGCCTCGCGCTTCAAGCGGCGGAAATCGACCAGGCCGCTGAGCCACGCCAGATCGACCATGTTCGGGTCGGTGCCGGGAGCGATGAAGTTGGTGCAGATCTGCATGCGCGCCTGGACGCCCCACATGGCGCTGTTGCCGCGGAACGCGAGGCGTCGGTGTGACTCGTCTCGTTCCTGCTGTCCGGCATCCGTGAGATTGCCGAGCATCATTTCAAGCGTCTCGCGATCACCGGAGTGCACCTTGACCATGTGCTCGAACTCTTCCACGGCGCGGCGCACCTCGTGAATCAGCTCGGGCGGCGCTTCGGCGCGAGCGAAGGCGTCGATCAAAATATTGAGCCCCGCGCGGCGCGGAATCAGGGGGATGACCGCGAAGGGATTCTCGGCGCCGATGAGTCGACAGATCTTCCACGTCAGACTTCGGGCAAGTTGAAGCTGGCGCGACACGGCCTGGGGACTCGTCGCGTCGGCGCTGACGGCCACGAGCACCTCGGCGAGAGCGCCGCGAATTCGTTGCACGACCTCTCGGACATGAGCTTCGAATGGGGGCGGTAGTCCCGTCCGCTTCGCTGAATCGAAGGGTTTCCTAGCCGCCAAATTCTGAAGTCGCTTGGGCATTTTTCTGATTCGCCGTCAACGGGCCGCGGATATCGTGATCAGACACAACTCCATATCTGTTAACTATTAATAATCATGTCGCCGCCTGATTGCAAGCCCCGAGACTATTTTCGGGGTTTTCTCTGGAGATAGTCTTGAGAATCATCTCAGGATTCGGTATCTTGATGTCGTATCGCCCGCGCTCCACCTCGCTGGATGCACGGGCCGTGGCTTCTCGGAGGTGAAAGATGTTGTGCAATACCGGTATTGGCCGCTTCGGCGCCGCAGCGAGTGCCCTTCTCCCGATCTTTTTCACAATCCTCGGACTGACCGCTGTTCCCCGAAGTGCCCGCGCGGCGGACTCCACTTGGAACAACGGGAGCACCAACTTTACGTGGGACACGTCCAGCGTGAACTGGTCGACCGGCGTGTGGAACAACGCCGCCGGCGACGGCGCGATCTTCGGCCCGCTTGGGCTTGGCGCTATCAGTCTGCCGGGGCCGATCTCGGTCAATAGTCTGAACTTTACGGTTGACGGCTACTCCCTGAACGGTGTCGGCCCGATCAATATCGTGAATGGCGTTAGCACGCAGACGACCGGCGTGGTAAACGTCGCCGCAGGCGCGACGGCGAAGATCCTTGTTCCAATCAACAGCTCGCTGGGATTCCAGAAGATCGGCGAAGGGACGCTCGAACTCAACTCGCCGAGTTCGTTTACAGGGTCGATTGGGCTGGACGGGCGCAATACACTGTCGGCCGGACTGCTAATCGGTGGGTGGTTCAATCCGATCCCCTCGGGCACATTGAAAGTTAACTCGAGCAGCGTGATTCCGTCCTCGACCGTCGCGAGCATCTCCGACGGCTTTTTGGACATCGGCAGCAACAACGTCACCCTGGCAGGACTGGTCTTTCCGAATCAGAATGACTTTGTCGCCTGGAACCCCTCCATCAATGCCGCCGGCTGCGGCGTCATCGGGAACGGTACTCTTCGCGTCAACGGTGAGATCAACGTCATCGGAGTCAGCGGCGGCAACAGCGGCAGCAATTCGATCGCCGCGAATCTCGACATGGGCGGGGGAACCCAGATTGTTCGTGTCGGTTCGCAAAACAGCTTCGGACTGAGTGCGTCGCTGCAATTCACGGGGAGTGTTTCCAACGGTTCGCTCTTCAAGTCGATCGGCACGCAGTCTAACGGCGTACAGGCCGCCCAGGATGGAATGGGCCTCTTCGGCAACAACACCTATACCGGAGCCACCATTCTCAATATGGGCGAGAACGTCGTGACGGGTACGAATGCATCCACCTCGGTCAAGATTGCGGGGCAACCGGCCGCCGCCAACACCAGCACCGTTAAGTTGCAGGGAGCAAATGGCTCGTACCAGTCCGCGACTCTGCTACAGGCATATGCGGGCGGCACCTTTGCCATTGATAACAACGCGGCGATCGCGGCCGGCGGAGCGCAGCCGCCCACACCCGCGGCGCAGAACAACAACCGCATCCGCGACGATGCGGAGGTTCAACTCCGCGATGGCAACTTCATCTATCGCGGCTTGTCCACCGCTGCCGCGTCCGAGACCTTTGGCAATCTGAATGTCCAGGGCGGGAATAACGTGGTCACGCTGACGCCCAATGGCGCGGGCGGGACGGTGACGGTCACCGCGAGCGGCAATCTTTCGCTCGCTCCCCGGGCAACGATGCAAGTCAGCTCCACGACGCTGGGTGCGGCCAGCAAGATGTTCGTGAGCGGCACGCTTCCCGCGGCTGACGCGACCGGCATTCTTCCGCGGATGGTGGGGTCGTCGGATTTCCTGACCTATAACGGCGCGACCGGCCTCACGCCCTACACGGGGTACGCCCCGGACTTCAACACGCCGGGTACGAACGTGGCCGTGGCGGCGGGCTCGACGGTCGCCAGCTCGGTCAACATCAACGCACTGAAGCGCTCCGGCACGTTTACCACGACGATCGGCGCCGGCCAGACGCTCGGCATCACGTCGGGCATGATCCTGAATACCACGGGGACCGGCACGTACACGGGCGGCACGATCGCCTATGGTGCTACTCCGGGCGTCTTCTTCGGCGGCACCAACGTCGTCAACAGCGCGATCACCGGCTCGCAGGGCCTGATCAACGCCAATTCGACGCTGACGCTCAACGGCGACCTGTCGGGGCTGACCGGAACGATCACCAACGACAACCCCGCCACGACGAACCTGGCAACCAATACTTTCCCCGGCTCGCTGGAGGTCCGCGGCGGGACGCTCAACATCAACACGAGCCAGACCCTGGCCGGGCAAGGGCCGATCACGATCGGCGTGCCGCAGAATGACGCGAATATGGTGGGACTCCTACCGTCGCTCAACATCTCGGGCGCCGGCGCCAACGCAGTCATCGGGCGCGACATCATTGTCGACAACGGCTCGACGAACGCGGCCGGCGCAACGCTGCGGTACAATCTTGTGCCGGGTCTGTCTCCGCTGAGCAACACGACGGGATCGCAGACCCTCAGCGGCAACGTCACGCTGAACACCAGCCTCCGGCTGCAAGGTGGCGGCGCGGGTGGATCCGGATCGACCAACTTCACCGGCAACATCTCCGGGCCGGGCACCATTCACGTTCCCAACGGCCGCGCCAATTTCAGCGGCACGGTCTCGAACGCCGGCGGATTCAACCTCGGTGATCAGGGCTTCAGCATGAAGGTCACCTTCTCCGGAACCGGCGCCGGGAACGGGCCGATCACCATCAGCGGCGGAAACACCAATACTGTCAGCTACTCGGCGGGCGCGCTGCCCGGCGGGCCGATCAGCGTCTGGAACTCTTCTTCGGGGACTCAGCCCCAGATCATTCCGCTGAACAATTCAACCATTAACAATGCGATCATCCTCGGCATCGGGCCGAATCCGGGCCAGGAAGGCAACGCCACGGCCAATGTCGGCGCCGGCATAGTTGCGGAGTGGGCCGGGCCGCTCTCGGGCTTCAGCCCCCTGACCAAGATCGGAACGGGAACGCTGATCCTGTCGAACGCGGCGAATCCGCACACCGGCACGGTGGCCGTCAGTGCGGGAACGCTTCAAGTCGACGGTACGTTGCTCTCCTCGGCGATTTCGGTCGCGAATCTCGCCACGCTCAAGGGCACCGGCTCTATCGCCAACGCGGTGACGGTCGCAAGCGGCGGTACCATTGCCCCCGGAAACAGCATCGGAACGCTTACCACCGGCGCGCTCAGTCTCCTCGGTGCACTGAATTCGGAGATTGACCTGAACAACGGCGGCCCGCTCTTCGCCGACCTGCTGGATGTGAACGGCGGCGTCAGTCTGACGAGCGCGGCGTTGAATCTGCTCCTGCTGAACGGGCCGACGCCGCCTCCATACTTCAACGGGACCTTCGTGCTGGTCGACAACGACGGGATCGATCCGGTCAGCGGGACCTTCGCGTCGATCACCGGTCTCCCGGGCGGCTATTCCGCCACGGTCGATTACGCGTTCAGCGGAACCGATTCGACGGGTCGCACCGGCGACGGCAACGACATCGCCGTCACGATCCTCCCGGAGCCGGCCACGCTGCTGCTGCTCAGCATCGTCGGCGCGGTGCGGTTTGGACGTCGGCGCTGATCGCGATACGAATCCGCGGCACAGTCAGAGTCTCTTATCTCGCCGGGCGTCGTCACGCGACGCCCGGCGTTCTCATGTCAGGCGACAGAGATTCTCGGACACCGATCGATTGTTAAGGATTCTGATAACCGCGCGCCGCACAAATCGTAACCTTGCTCCTGGCAGCTTCTCACGGAGTACACAACGATGCGCGAAGGGGCGGGGCGCGGGGCTTTTGTCGTCTGTTCGGCACTGATATTGGCAAACGCGGCTCGGCCGGCGAGTTCGCTGGCGGCTGCACCATTTCCGGCGCAGTTGCCCGGCACGCTCATCAACCAGAACCTGCCCGCCGACGTCGAGCCAAGCGGGCTCGTGTGGCACTCTCGACTCAATCAGCTGTTTCTCATCAGCGACAACGGCTGGCTGCACCGGATGGATCTCGACGGAGCGAATGTGACATCGTGGATGGTCTGGGGCGATGTCGAAGCAGTGACCGTCGCCGACCCGGCGACAAATTTCGTCTACATCGCGCGGGAGAACGAATACAAAATCCTCGAGTTCAATTTCGTGACCGGCACAACCACGCGTGTCTTCGACCTGAGCGCATGGATCACCGCGCCGCCGAACCTCGGAATCGAGGGACTGACGTTCGTCAACGTCGCCGGCGACTCCGAGGGCGGCACTTTCTATGTCGGCATGCAGGGCGACTGCCGGATCCTGAAGTTTTCTCTGCCGATCAAGACGAGCACGACGTCGACCGCAGCGACCTATCTCGGAACGCTGCCGGCCGTGCCAAATGCGTCGGTCATCGGCGACCTGAACTACGACCCGACGACCGACACGCTCTACGTCCTCTACAACGGATCGGACGTGATCCGCGGATTGCGACCGGACGGGACGCCGCTTGGCGAGTGGGTCGCACCGCTGGTCTACCAGGAGGCGCTCGCGATCAACCCGTCGAACTGCGAAATCTACCTCGGTGACGATACCGGACCGGTCTATCGATACACGGGGCTCTTCATCGGCGACACCGACAGCGACGGCGTCGCGGATTGCGCGGACGACTGCCCGGGGACGGGCGCAGGGCAGGCGATCGACGCGAACGGGTGCAGTTGCGCTCAGACGGATGCGGATCACGACGGCGTGGCCGACTGCGGCGATTCATGCCCCGGCACGCCGACCGGCGAATCGGTCGACGCGAACGGCTGCGCCTGCTCCCAACAGGACTCGGACGGCGACGGCATCTCGAACTGCACGGACCTCTGTCCGGGGACCGGCGCAGGCCAGTCGGTAAACGCCGAGGGCTGCAGTTGCCTCCAGGCGGATGTAGACCACGACGGCGTGGCCGACTGTGCCGATTCATGCCCGAGCACGCCGACGGACGAAAGAGTCGACGCAAACGGGTGCAGTTGCTCGCAGCGGGATTCGGACAGCGACGGGATCAACGACTGCTCGGACCTCATTCCCGGGCCGAACGGCAACGGGAATACGGCCCCACCAAACCCGGACCCGCCGCAGCCGCCGATTGGCAGCGTGAACGAATCGGAGACTCCCGCGCCCGCCGAACCGGATGCAGGCCGGCCCGACGGTCAAGCCCCGGCTCTGCCTTGCGGAATGGGCGCGGCTTCGATGGCGCCGTTAAGTTTGCTGGGAATCATTTCGATGCGTCTATTCAGACGACGGCGGCGCTGCCCGGCCTGATCGCACGCCGCTTCGACTCACGCAAGCGGCGCGCAAAGAATCGCCCCGTCGGGTACGGGGCGATTACCGAGCGACGGTGAGTCGCTCGTTCGAGGGAAGGAAAAGGTAAGGGTGTGGTCGCGCAAGGCGACCCCTCGAAGTAACCCCACTCCCGGTGGATGTATTCCTGAATTCATTACAAACCCGCGTCCCAAAGTCGCGGCGCGCCATCGGCTGCCGTGGGGGCTTCCGCCGGATAGAATCGGAGTTCAAACTACGGCACCGGAGAATTTCGTGGAATCACCCAGCCAACCGTCGACGTCCAACCTGCTCGTCATCGAGATCGGGAATTCACATGTATCCGTATCCGACGTCTGCGGCGGCGAGATTCGCACGGTCCAGCGGTCGGCCCTCGACGAGATCGGCGAGGCCCGGGCCGTGCTCGAACCGATGTGGGAGTCACTGCCGGACGAAGCCGCCCGGGCCGTCGCGATCGGCTCAGTCGTGCCGGCCGCCGAGCGGAGGATGATCGACGCCGTCGAGGAGACGCTGCGGATCGAACCGCTGGTGGTAGGCCGGGATCTGCGGCTGCCGTTGTCGCTGGCCCTGACCAATCCCGAATCGGTCGGAGTCGATCGGGTCTGTGCCGCCGCCGCTGCGTTTGACCGAATCGGGCGGGCGTGCGCCGTGGCGAGCTTTGGGACGGCCACGACGATCGACTGCGTGAACGATGAGGGCGTATTCCTCGGCGGGGCGATCCTGCCGGGGCTGGCGATGCAGGCCCGGTCGCTGGCGGAGGGCACGGCCCAGTTGCCGCTCGTCCCGCTCGGCGGCGACGCGTCGCTGCCGACCTTTGGCGGCACGACCGAGGAGGCGATTCGGAACGGGATCGTCTTCGGGGCGGTCGGGGCCCTGCGCGAACTGGTCGAGCGTTACGCGACCGAGCTGAAGCGCTGGCCGGCGCTGATGGTGACCGGCGGGCTCGGGCCGGTCGTGGCAAATGCGTGCGACTTTGTGGATGCAGTTGAGCCGAATCTGTGCATTCGCGGCATCGCCCTGGCGTATTGGAAGCAGCTTGGAACGGCTGGCGGCGAGTGAGTGCGTCGCCACAATCCAGGCCGGCGCGGAATGGGGACGCCGTAGGCAAGTCATGCCTGTCACCGTGCGATTATTGACGGCTGCCGCGCCGGGAGCAATCGCGGTCATCGGCCTCGAGGGCTCGGACGCTCTGAAGCTCCTCCAGGCCGCGACTCGCCGTCGATCGGCCGACGAATCGCCGGTGTTCCCGAACAACAAGCTGATTCTGTGCCGCGTGGTCGATGGCCGCGAAACACTGGATGATGCAATCGGCGTCGCGTGGGATGACGGCCGCGCGGCCGAGTTGTGCCTGCACGGCGGCGTGCGGGTTGTTCAACGCGTCATGCTGCTGCTGGAACGGCTGGGGGCACACCGTGCCGACGGAATACCGCCCGCGACCGACGAGACGGAGGCCGCGATCGACGCGGCGCTGATGAAGGCAGGGACACGGCGGATGACGCAGTGGCTGCTCGCGCAGCGCCGGATGCTTCCGAAGTTCCTTCGTGAAAATGCGGGGCGACCCATCGCTGACCCGGAGTTTGCGCACCGGTCGGAGGTGGCGGCCAAGCTCGTCCGCGGCCTGCACGTCGCGATCATCGGCCCTCCCAACGCGGGCAAGAGCACGCTCGCCAACCGCCTGATCGGCCGCGAGCGGGTCATCACGTCGGACACGCCGGGCACGACCCGCGACTGGGTCTCGGAGACAGCCAGCGTCGGCGGCTGGCCGATCACGCTGACGGATACGGCCGGGATTCGCAAGACGGCGGACGCAATCGAGCGAGAAGCAATCGCCCGAGGCGCGCACGTCGCGCGGGGGGCGGACCTTGTGCTAATCGTGCTGGACGCGACACGCGATGCAGCCGTCGTGAGTGAAGAGCGCGCGCACATCGAGGCGACGCTTTCGGCGGACGCACCGCGACTGATCGTGCTGAACAAGATCGACCGGCTCGGTCCGGCGGAACGACGTGAGTCGTGGGCTGATGCGATTTCCGTTTCAGCGCTGAACGGTGACGGGATTGCTGCGCTGGAGTCGGGAGTCGTTGGACGGCTGGGGCTGGATTTGCTATCTGACGAATCGCCTACGCTGCTCTGCGTGCAGACTCACTCTCGTCAAACTCACGGCGTCGCAGAACTCGAACGCTTTCCGTCTGGAGAGGAGTAAGGCAGATCGCCCTGTTCAGCCCGCACGTCGACTACACAATGTGCGGTACCGTCCGCGATATACGTCAGCGTGCCGTCCCAAATTGTGCTGACATCCACCGATTCCGCTGCGAGGACTGACGAGGTTGTCAGGATCGCGGCGAACTCGAACCTTGATTCACTTGGAAACGCGACTGGCTTCATGATGAAGTTCGCCGGCGCGGGATGGTGTCGAGTCGCAACAAGCTTTCCAACCGGTATCCGGTGTTCGTGGTTGCTCAGGAAAACTTCAAATGCGACATCGCAGGGGAGCTGTCGCTCCAACGTGATAGTGAGCTCTTGAAGCAGCGGCTTGGGCTGTAGCGACTTTGCATGAGGCTCGACGCGAGCACTGAAGGAATTGCAGAGCGTTTTACGTAAAGCACGGCTTCTGACCGGTACGATCTCGTTCGCTGCAGGCGAGGACTCGATTTCAAACCGCGATTCCAGTCGATACCGCAGCAAAGCGATCCCGTCGTCGACGAACGGATCAGCCGGCGGCGACCGATAGAGCCTGAGTTCGAATTCATGTGATACGACATGCTGCCCCATCGGCATGGGTGGCAGTTCCAGCGCAGATTCGTGCGCCGTGACGCGCCGAACTCCCCGAAGCCGTTTCGATTCCCTTTGGATATCGGTCGAGAGCGCCGCGCCGTCGATTTCAAGGCTGACCGGAGCGTACGCCCAGACGTACGCATCCGCTTGTGGCGCCGCGCATTCAATCGAAATTCGAATCGGAAGGCGATCGCCGGCGCCGATGGAACGGCGCGTCTCGAAGATCGGCTTCGCCAAGCCCGTTTGAAACGTGCGCAAATCGGCTGGGCAGAGGCGGTCTCGCATCTGGAGTTCGCCGAGTATGTCGATCCACCACTGTGCGTTCGAGTACCGCTCGCGATGGTGCTGACAGTCAAGTGCACGCGCCGCGACAGGACGAACCCGTTCGGCTGGAATGGCGTCGTTTCGAATACGACGCAGCATCTCACGTTGAAAGGGCTCATCCCCTTTCTCGGCGTAGTGAATGACGATCGATACTGGAACGTATCCGCGCCAGTCACCCGTGATGATGAGTCGTTCAATTTGTTGCGGCACACGGAACCAAGCGATACTGGCCGCAGCGACGCCGAGAAAGATTCCCAAGATGATCGGTTTCACACGGCGGATGCGGCGGGTCGTGCGAACGCGATCAGGGTGAAGCACCGTCCCGCATTCGGGGCAGCGGAGGGACATCAACTCGGTCAGTTCGTAATCGCAGCGACGGCAGCGCGGCTCAGTCTGGACTCGGCGGCCGATCAGCCCTCGCGCGACTAGCAGCGCGCCGGCACAGCCGACCGATGCGGGGATTGCGATGACGAACGCAGGGTGCATGCAGCCCCCATCATTCTGATGAGTGCGTCATTCTAACCGCTCCACCAATCCCGCGGTGATTCGGCCGCGCCCGCCCTACTTGCCTTCGCGTTCTTTCAGCTTCTTGACCATCGCCGCCGGCATGCCGGTGACGGAGATGAGCGTCGTCTTGCCGTCCTCGCTGTAGCATTGAACGAGGATGATGTCTTCTTCCGGCGTGCCGAACCGAAGATTCCAGTAGTTCTTCTGCGGCTCTTCGCTCCGCAGCGGAACGTACCCCGCGGCCGGCATGGCCTTCTGATAGAACTCGGCGGCCGGCCGAAAGTCGCTGGGGACCTTGCACTTCAACTCCCAGTCGTCGTCGCTGAACTTGACGTCGGTGGCGCCGGGCGGCGTCGGCAACTCGTGCGAGAGCGCGGTCACAGAATACTGCACCACTGTCTGATTGTTCTGGGCCGGGGCGACTCCGACCATCACATCGAGCAGATAGCCCTGCTTGCGGAGCGTCATCATGCGGTTCTCGTCGTTTTCGGCGGCCTTTCCGCCGCTGAGACGCTCGAACGGTTGCCAGCCGTCGGCTTCGAGGGCCGACCGCACCCAGGCCGCCTCCGCAGGCACCTTCGTCGGCGTCACGTACCAGCTGACGGCGGCGGATTCCACCAGCGGCTTCGCTTCGGAGCTGCGCGGCAGTTTCCGCGTGTCGAAATTGCCGTGGGAATGCAGCCCGACCGAAACGCCGACCGGCTCGCCGCCGCGGATGAAGGAGAGCGACAGCGTGAAGCCGTCTTTTTCGAGGCCGATCGAGGCGTAGTCGTCGGTGACTGCGTCACCGCCGGCATTACTTCGCTTCCAACCGAGCTTCGTGAGCTGGTCCGCATAGAACGCGGCAACGTCGGGGACCTTGCCGGGGGCATATGCTTCGAAGTAGCCCGGGGCGGAGCGGCCGATTTTCATATCCGGAAGCTGGGCAAGTTTGGTGAAGTTGATGACTTTGGCCTGCTCCAGAGCGGGGAAGATGACGGGCCGTGGCGCGGCGACGGCGGTGGACTTGGCGGTGCCAGTGCCCGATGGCGCATCGGCGGGAGTCGGGTTGGCGGGTGTGTTCGAAGATGGCGAGCTGCGGTCGCAGCCGGCGGCGACGAGCAGGCAGGCGGCGAGAAGGGTAAGACAAATTCGGACGTCAACTGATTCGGTGCGGCGCATGGTTCAGGTTTTCCTTGTTCGTCGGTTCCCGCGAGCGTGCGGTGAGGCTATGGCAGTCGAAGCGGTCCGGCAACGCGCGATCCAAATTGATGACCGCCGCTCGCGCGATTAGACTGCACCTACCGTGAAACGGTCACGGCTGCGTCCGCGGGAAGGGCTAAGCCCACCGAACCGAGTCGTTCTGTCATCAACCTTTTCCTGCCGGCGGAAGCGAGAGCTTCCTTGCGGACAACCGGCCCGAAGGAAAGGGTTTTGCATGTCCACTCCGCACAACACAGGTCGTCGACGGCTCCCCGTCAATCCCTCCCTCGAAAACCTCAAGAAGCAAGCCAAGCGCCTGGCGAAGACCCGGCCCGAGCTGTCGCTCCAGCAGGCCCAGCATCAGCTCGCGACCGAGTACGGCTGCTGCAACTGGGCCGAGCTGTCGCACGTCGTCGAGACGATGAGCCGCGGGGCGATGCAGACGACGAACGTGCAGGCCGAGCGCGAGCCGCTGCCGGCGGCGGCGAACCGCAATGATCTCGACGGCGTGCGACGAATCCTTCAGGACGGGCCGTTCACGCAGCACGACCTCGACCTGGCACTCGCCCGAGCGGTGCTGCGCTTCGGCGAGCGGCGAGCGATCGCCGCGCTGCTCATCGAGCACGGGGCCGACCCCGACGGACAATACGGCGCGAATTATGGACCGATCATCTTCGTGACCGGCGAGTGTCTCGACCCCGACGGAATGAAATTCCTGATCGACCACGGCGCGGACGTGACATTCCAGCCGGTGATGACGAAGTATGGCGGGGCGACGCCGCTGAGCCACACGCTCGGCACTTACGACCGCGGCCAGAACGAGCGGAAGCACCGCTGCATCGAAATCCTGCTGAGACACGGGGCCATCGTGCCGCCGGAGGTCAGCCCTCCCATGCTCGCCATCCATCGCGGCGACGCCGGGCTGCTGTCGACGCTGATCGACGCCGATCGCTCGCTGGTTTCGCGGCGGTTCGCGGACATGCCCTACGGCAACATCCAACTGCGGGGGGCGACCCTCACACATCTGGCGATCGAATTCGGCGAGATCGAATGCCTCGACGTGCTGTTGAGCCATGGCGCTGATATCAACGCCACGTCGGACCTGATCGACGGCCTCGGCGGGCAAACGCCGGTCTTCCACGCGATCGGCACGATGCACGGAACGGGCGTCGCCGTGCTCGAACACCTCGCGCACCGCGGCGACCGGCGGATCGACCTGTCAATTCGCGCGACGTTTCGCCTCTTCGACGAACCGCAGACGCCGGCGATGACCGCGCTGGAACATGCGGCGCGGGCGTCACGCGACGATGTACCCGAGTTCAGGCGGGCGAGCCCGCGGGAGATCGCGCTGCTGAAGTCGCTTGCGGCGCCCGGGTGATCTGAACCAAGATGCACCCATGTCGGTCAGCGGTGTCATCAACCTGTACAAGCCGGCCGGGCGGCTGAGCGCCAAATATTGCTACAAGCTGCGGCCAATCCTCGGCGAGCGTCGGATCGGCCACGCGGGAACGCTCGATCCGTTCGCCGACGGCGTGCTGGTGGTGTGCGTCGGCAAGGCCACGCGGCTGGTCGAACGGCTGATGGGGCTGCCGAAGACCTACACCAGCGAATTCGTGCTCGGCGTGACCAATCGCACGCATGATCCGGAGGAGCCGTTCGAACCCGTGGACGGAGCGCGCGACCCCGGCCGCGCGGCGATCGAGCGCGTGCTGGCGGCAATGGTCGGCGAGGTCTCGCAGTCGCCGCCCGAGTTCAGCGCGGTGAAGGTTCTCGGCAAGCCGGCGTATGTCGCGGCGCGGCGGGCGATGAAGCGCGGGTTGCCCTCGGTCGCGCCGCTCAAGCCGCGCGGGGTCCGCATCGATGCGATCGAGCTCACGCGCTACGAATGGCCGGGCGTGTGGCTGACGATCCGCTGCGGGCGTGGGACCTACATCCGGGCGATCGCCCGCGACCTGGGTGCGGCGCTCGGCTGCGGCGCCTGCTGCCGGACCCTGTCGCGTACGGCCGTCGGGCCGTTCCGCATTGAAGACGCAATCGATATCGCACACGCGAATCCCGAAGCCGTCCAAGCGGCTCTACGCCCGGTTGAAGCGGTCGAAACGCTGCTGGCGACCCCCTCGACTTGACTCCACCAAGTGTTCGGTCTATGTTAGGTCATGCGGCGTAGATTCGGCCGGGTGGGAGGGCGTCTGGCATGTCCAGGGCAGTGGATCGACCGTTGACGCAGCGGCAGTCGGGGCTCGTGGTGCGGCACCTGCCGCTGGTTTTCTACCAGCTCCGGCGGCAGCTTTCGCGGGCCGGGCCCCGCTCGCGCCAGTTCGACGACGACCTCGTCCAGGAGGGTTGCCTGGCGCTGGCCGAGGCAGTCCGCGAACACCGCGCCGACCGCCACGGGCCGTTCGGCCCGTTCGCCGTGACCCGGATCCACCGGGCGATGTCGGTCTTTCTTCGCGAGCGCAAGCACCTGATCCGCGTTCCGCTCACGACCCAGCGCCGCCGGGCACACGCCGCCCGCGATCGCCATGCGCCGGACGCACCGCCGCGCGAGCCGAAGCGGCTTCGCCGCAGCGGGCAGATTCCCCGCCTCGACCCCGCGTCGCGCCCGCCGCCGACCGTTTCGACCCGGACGACCGTTGGTGAGCTGATGCGGCCGAGAATCGAAGCGGCCATCGCAGCCGCGCGCGACGACGTCATTCGCGTCGCACGACGGCGGGCCGGGGCCGCCCGGCTGGTCGACGAACTGATCCGCGAGCGACTGTCCATTCCCGAACCAGCCGCCCAGACGCCCATTCGCGAACTCTTGAAACGCCTGAAGGTGTCCCATGGTCGGCTGACCCACACGGCGGTCCGGCTCGCGCGGCGCACGGCACGGCGCCTCCGGCGCGACCCGGCGTTTCGGTACTTGCGGATGTTGGCCAGGCGAATGGAAAATGGGATCGATCACCGCCCGAGCGCGGAACAACTCTTGCGGCTGGAACGGGCAAGGAAACTCGGCAAACTCAGTGCGACGGGACGCGCTGCTGCTGCGACGGCGGCGGTCGCGGATTGTACTTTGCCCGCTGTTCGGCCGTGAGCAATTCATCGAGCCGGGCGCACATCTCGGTGAACATGTCGCTCACCGGTGCGAGGACGCCCTGCAGCTCCTTCGCGAGATCGGCCTTCTTGACCGGGTCGTTCTCGGCGGAGACGGCTTGTTGAAGTGTCTTGAGCTGTGTCGAACGGGCCTGGCGGAAGTTTTTTGCCCGCGCCGTCTGCTCGGACAGGATCGCGCGGGCCGACTTGGTCTGCACCGGGTCAAAGCCGTGATTGACACCGTACTCGCGGACGTATCGCTCCCAGCTCGACTCGTCGTCGGGGCGAGCGTTCGGCTCGACGGCGGGTTGCTGCAGCACCTGCGGCTGCGACAGCCGCGCCAGCTCCGCCTGCTTGGCGGCGATGACCGCCGCGTGGGCCGGGTCGTGGTCGAGTCCCATGTCGCGCGGGTCCCACTCGCCCCGCTCCCAGCGCTCGGTCAGCTTGACGACGTCGTCATGCCGCTTGAGAAACGCCTTGAGGTCGCCGTCCATCTGCTTGCGCTGTTCGGGGGTCATGGTGCCCGAGAGCTCGCCGGCCACTTTCTCGATCGAGTCCCGCGCGTCGGCGAGAATCGGCTGCGCTGCCCGCGACCAGCGGGCCATCTGCTCGGCGGTAAAGGGCTGGCCGGAGGCGCGGGTCTTGAGCGCCTCCATCGCAATCGGAGCGGCATCCTTGAAGTACTTGACCGAGAGCCGCATCGACTCAAACCGCATCTTCTGGTTGATCATCGATTTCTGGTTCTCGGTGAGCTGATAGCGACTCTGCAGCGAATTGAGGAAGATCTCCTCGCGTTGCTTCGTCTGCCACGGCGGGATGCGATCAACCTCGCGGATCATGTTCAGCGCGAACTGATCGGGCTCGCTCGTCCAGCCCTGACGCTGGAAGACCAGGCCGGTGGCCTCCTCGTTCTGAGCCGACTGCTGCTCCCACGGGCCGATCTGCTTCGTGGCGTTGAGCAGCTCGCCGTATTGCTTGGCGGGCGATTCCTCGTTTGGCGGCGGCTGCGGGGGCGGTGGATCATCAGCCCGCACGCCCGTCGTCAGGGCCAGCGCGACCACAGCCGCAAGGGTCAGACACGGTCCAAATCTACGCACCATTACCGCCTCGATGTTGAGCACGCTCGATCGCCGTCCGCAGTTTCTGGAATACGTCGTGCGGCCGCGGCACGGTCTGCCACACGGCGACAGGAGCCCCGGCCTGGGCCGACGCGCTCATGTGGATCGAGCCCAGGTAGAGGATACGCTCGGCCGGCGAGAACGTCATCCAGGTATTGTGAATCCGGGCCAGCGGACATTCAAATAGCTCAACGCTAAAGACGCCGCGGATTAACATAACTCGTCGATTGGTAAGGACGTACAGCCGCGTCGACCATTGCATGGTCGCCCACGCCAGCCGCGCCACCAAAACGCCGATCGCGAGCTGCAACAGGGGCAGCGTCAAGCTCGTGTGCGAGGCCACGGCCGTGGCTCCCCAGAGCAGGGCCGTACCCGCAATCCACCGCCAACTCACCAGCGGAATGAACCACAATGACGGCTTGATCGCGAATACGACGATCTCTCCGCCGTCGAGCAGGTGGGCCGGAATCAGTTCGGCGGCAACTGTCGCCGCGGCGGCGGGCTCCACCGGCGAGTCAGATTGCACCGCCACATTGGGGCGGCGCGGGCGGGTCTGGACGGCGGTCACGCGTACAACTCCGGCTTCAGCACGGCGATGTCCGGCCAGTTTCGGTACTGGTCGTTGAAGTCGAGGCCGTATCCCACCACGAAGACATCGTCGATGTCAAAGCCGACGAAGTCGGGCTTGAGATCGGACGGCGCCTTGGCGGTCTTTCGAAGCAGGACGCACATCCGCAGGCTGGCGGGCTTGTGTTCGGCAAGCCGCCCCATCACGAGACGTAGGGTGTTGCCGGTGTCGAGAATGTCGTCGACGACCAGGACGTGCCGGCCGCGGATGTCGAGCTTGAGGTCGCTGGTGATGTCGGCCGTGCCGGCCTGGGTCGTCTTGCCGCGGTAGCTCGAAACGCTGAGGACGGCGATTCGCATGACGAAGGGCAGGCATCGCATGAGGTCGGCCACGAAGATGAGCGACCCCGAGAGAATGGGCACAAGCAGCAGGCCGGCGGCCTCGTCGCCATAGGTGTGGGCAATTTCGCCCGCCAGTTCGCGGACTCGCCGAGCGATGGTGTCACGGGGGATAAGAATCCGACCAATGTCGGCTTCCATTTCGGCATTGTAGCGAGCAGCGCGAGGTCCACAAGCCGCGGCGATCGGCCGTGACGCGTGCGATTGCTAGGGCTGGCCCGCGGCGTGCGCGATCTCGTCGAGCGCGGTGCGGGCCTGCGGAAAGACGCCGCCCATGTTGACGAATCCGTGCGTCATGCCGAGATAGCGGGTCAACTTCACCGGCACGCCGGCCTCGTGCAGCCGTGCGGCGTAGGCCTCGCCGTCGTCGCGAACGATGTCGTACTGGGCCGTGATGATGAGTGCGGGCGGCAGGTTCTTCAGGCTCTCGGCCCGCAGCGGCGAGACATAGGGCAAGTCGCGCTCGGCCGGGGATGAGAGATACCAATTATAGAAGTAGATCGCCTGTTCCCGCGTCACGCCGTACCCGCTGGCGAAGTTGTAATACGAGGCGGTGTCGCAGGCACAGTTCGTTCCGGGGTAAATCAGGATCTGGCGCGCGATGCGCGGGCCACCCGTGTCGCGAACGCGGAGGGAGAGAGCGGCCGACAGGTTGCCGCCGGCGCTGTCGCCGGCCACCGAAATGCGAGCCGGATCGCCGCCGATCTCCGAGGCGTGCTCGGCCGTCCACTTGAGGACGGCGAAGCAGTCGTCGAGACCGCCGGGATACTTCGTCTCGGGCGCCAGGCGGTAGTCGACCGACACGACGACCACTCCGCCGCGATGGCAGAGCGATCGGCAGAGATCGTTGTAACTGTTGATTGAGCCGAGCGTAAATCCGCCGCCGTGGATGTAGAGGATGATGGGGCACGGCCCCTTGGCATTCGGCGTGTAGATTCGCACCGGCACGTAGCCGGCCGGCCCGGAGACCTTGCGATCCTCGACGCGCGCGACGGGTTCGTTGAGTTGAGGTCGCTTGGCCATGCCTTCTTCAAACATTTCACGCAGCTTGGGAACCGGCGTGGTTCCGAAGTCAGGTGACTTCTTGTTCGCAATGTCCCTGGAGATGGCGGCCATACCGTCGAGCGGTGCTACGCCGGACGCCGGCGATGTCGAGAGCCAGGGCAGCGCATCGCGCGAATTGCCCGCGCTGCACGCCCCGACCGCGAGGACGGCAAGACACAGGGCCGACCGAGAAGCCCTGATCACATTGGACTGCTGAAACGATTTTGCGAGTTTTCGTAGCGTCGTTGTCATGCGGGCAATCTATCCAGCCGATTCGGCCGACGCCAATCTCACGCCCGGTGACCCGCGCGCGCCGATGGCGGGATTGCGACGGCCGGCGAGGTTACAATCCGCCGCAATGAAGCTGCGCTGTCCACGATGCCAGGAGAAGATCGTCGTTCCCAACGAGTGGGCCGGACGGTCGATCCGCTGCAAGCAGTGCAACAAGGCGTTTCGAGTTCCACAGCCCACGACGACCATCGCTCCGACAAAAGTCGACACGGGCCTGAACCTTGAAGACCTCGCCAGCATCGAGCGCGGCACCGAGGCATTGGACGGCCGCGATCGCACCGAACTCGAGCACGAGCAGCAAGCGGCCGATGCAGCCGCGCACGCCGACGAGCCGACACCACGAACCTGCCCGCACTGCAAGAAAGAGGTGATGCTCACGGACCCGCACGTCGAAGCCCTCTGTTCAAACTGCTGGCAGCCGATACCGGCGCTGGTGAAGGGCGGCGGCGCCGGCGGCGGAGTCAGCAGTTTCCGGCGGCGCGAAGACGTCAACTTCTACACAGGTCTTACCTCGGCGTTTCTTTACCCGTTCGGTGCATCCGGGTCGCTGCTGACGAGCGTCCTCGCTGCCGTGGGCGTCATTCTCCTGCCGGTAGCCGCAACGGTCGGCATCGCGTTCGCCGTCGATCAGGGCAAGGCCGGCATTGCAAACACGGAATCGCTTTACCTCAAGGGCGTCGAGAAGGCATTTGTCGGGCTGGTGCTGCTCGAAGTGCTTTTCTTCCTGGCGGTCGGCGTGCACGCATTCCTCGATGTCGTCCGGGCCACAGCCATCGGCACGGACCGTCCGCCCGAACTTGTCTGGAGCCCCGCGCAATGGCAGAGCAGCATCATCGCCTATCTCGCCCTGCTGATGTATTACGCGGTCTTCGCCGCGGCTGGCTGGTTCATGGCCGGCAAGGGTGAGTTCACATTTTCCGCGTCGTTGGAGCGTTTTGAAATCCACGCGCCGCCGGTCGTGCTCATTCTGGCCGGACTTTTCACGTTCTTTGTCCCGATGCACCTGATCGGCATCGCGACCAGCACCGTCGTTCGCGGACTGAATCCGGTCAACGTCGGCAAGTCGATCACGGCGACGCACGTCAACTACCTGTTCCTGTTCGCGCTGGTCGCCGTCTACGCGACGCTATTCGGGCTCGCGGCGTCGGAGGTGACCAAGTGGTTCGCCGGCGTGCTGCACAAGACGAGCATCGCAGCCGGCGCGGGCAACGTCGTCGAGGCGGCCCTCGGGCTGCTGGGCTGGGGGGCGGTGATCGGCTTCGGCTTCTACGGCATCTACTTCCTCGGCCGCCTGCACGGTCTCTTCGCGCGGCAGTTCCAGAAGCAGTTGGCGTTTTTCGACTGACCAGAACTCACAATCGATGAGAGGTGAGCGTCTGCGCGAGCTCCGCGGCCTGTGTGCGGATTTCAGGGACCGCCACGGTTTCCCACAGTTCGGCGCGACGCAGCGGGCCAATGGCGTACAGCCAGTCAGACGCTCGCCCCGTGGCGTCGATGAGCTCGCCGCCCGGCCCGACATAAAAGCCGAGCCGCAACCGATCGGGGCGGGCCAGCCCGCTCGCGAGAAGATCGCGAACGAGCGGATCGTCCAGACGGCGCGGGTCGCAGTCGGGGCCGGTGCAATTGATGACGCGGGCGACCGTCAACCGGCGATGGGATCCGCCGCCGCGCGGGCGAAGGGTCGCGATCACACCCTCGCGCTCATCGACGATTGAATCAACCCGCCCGGCATGAACTGCCAGCGTCGCGTTGCGCTGTCGATGCTCAACCGCCGCAAACACATCCGGCGCAACGCGGTGACGGTGCACGTCCCACACCAGCCGCAAGTGCCGCACGAACTGCCGCCGCTGCTCGACCGACCACGCCCGCCAGATCGCCTGGCTCACGGGGCGCAGGCCATCCACAACGCCTCGCCAATCGTGCGACTCACACGCCGCGCGGACTGCCTGCAACGATTCGCGCACCCCCATGCCCGGCGAGACCGCGGCCGGGATCGCGACGGTCGCCTTTGCCGTGTGAACGCGCGGCAAGAGTCCGTGGCGTGATGCAGCGTGGATGACTCCGCGGTGCCCCGCCGCGTCGAGCTGGGCGATGACGTCGACAGCCGTCAACCCGGTGCCGATCAGCAGCACGTCGTCGTCGGCCGAGAGCCCCTGCGTCGCCCCCGGCGACCACGGATCGCGGGCGTATCGCGGGCTGTCAAAGAAGCGGCGATCGGCGAGCGGCGGATCGGCAGGCATGAAGTTGCCGAGTGCGAGCACGACGCGATCGACCGCAAGCGTGCCGCCCGATTGAAGACGAAGGCCCGCACGGGCGCCGCCCGACGTCGCACTCAGTCCGATCACCGCATCATGGATGCGCTGAAAACCCGCTCCCGCCTCGTCGCAGGTCGCCGCCAGCAGGGACTCAAGGTACTCGCCATACAGCGCTCGCCGTGCGAAGGAGTCCGACGTGAGCGTGGCATCGCGGGCTGAGGCCCAGCGAAGGAAATGTGAAGGATCATCGGGTAACGCCGACATTCGCCCGGCCGGCACGTTCAGAAGATGTTGAGGACAGCCGGTGCCGTATGCGATGCCGCGTGCGAAGCGCGGGCCGCGCTCGATCAGAGCCACACGGACGCCGGACGCGGCAGCGCGGACCAGTTGCACAGCTGCCAGCGATCCGCTGCAGCCGCCGCCAACGACGGCGATGGTGGTGTGGGTGTTACCCGGCATGGCTCGCGGCCTGGCGCATCGCGGCCGATCGCACGCGGCGACGCAGCCGCGCCAATGCATCGGCAACGGCCGGCGGTCTTCGCCGCGCGGCGCGCTGAATGACACGCGCCCGCAGGGCTTCATCGCCCTCACCCAGGACGCTGTCGCCGAGATAGTACCGCCCCATTCGCCGCAGCGGCGGCGAGTAGATGTGCAAGGTGATCAGGTTCGACCGCCCGGATTGCAGGTTCCCCATCTGGTGAATGTCGCTGTCGTACGACGCGGTAACGGCCCCGGCCGCGAGACGCGCGGTCTGTACCGGGTAGATCAGGCCGCACGGGCTGAACTCAAACTGGGTCTCGGTCGCGATGCCTTCGATGATCCGCAGGGCGCAGGCCGAGCCATGATGATCGTGAATCGGGCTTCGCTGGCCGGGGGCCCAGCAGAGCAGCAGCGCCTCGTAGGCCTTTCCGGCGTGGATGCGATTCCGGCGATAACAGTCGCGGCCGAAGATGACATGTTCGCCGAAGTCCGCCGCGCTCAGCGCGAGCGATTCGAGTCCGCGGGCGAGGCGATCGAGCGGCACCGCGTCGCGGTAGCGATTCCACTGCTCAAACAAACGCCGGAGCGGTGCGAGCGCGATTGCCGAATCGGATGCCGATTCTCGCGGCGGATCGAGGACAGCTCGTGCGGTGGCCATGTGCTTTCGCGTCTCCCGGTTACACTCTTGTCGGAGTGTAATGACACCCCTATAGGAAGTCAAGGAGCGGCGGACGACGCCGGGCCATCTCCCACCGGCTCGGCCGGGTCCTGCACGGCCACGAAGGCCCGGGCCAATGCCACGGCGCTCTCGAATGAACCGCGGATCATCAGGCGGCCGGGTTCCTCGACGATGCCGGCGCGCGCGAGCACTTCGGCCGGCGCCGGCTGCACGCCGGCCAGGATGACGAGCGTCTTCGACTTCTTCAGCCGCGCCAGAGCCGACTCAAGATTCACCAGTCCCGTCGCATCGATCACCGGAACGGCCTGCAGGTTCAGCACCACGCACTTCGCGCTGCTGTGAACGGCCTGCAGCGCGCTCATCGCCTTCTGAGCCGCGCCGAAGAAAAGCGGGCCCGCCACGTCATACGCGATCACGCCGCGCGGCAGCGGTATCTGCAATGCCGGATGCTCGTCGCCCACGAGCCGCACCCCGGTGACTTCGGCCATCCGCTGCATGAACAATACGGCCGCCAGCACCACGCCCACCGACACCGCAACGACCATGTCAAAAATGACCGTCAAGCCGAAGCAGGCCAGCAGGATCAGTACATCGCTCCGCGGGGCGATGCGGAGCACATGCAAAACGTGCTTGAGTTCCGCCATGTTCCAGGCCACGACCAGCAGCAGCGCCGCAAGGGCCGACATCGGCAGGTAGCTCAGCAGGGGCGCGAGCAGCAGCACGGCCGCCAGAACAAAGAGCGCATGAATCATCGCCGCGAACGGCGACCGCGCACCCGAGCGGATATTGGTGGCCGTGCGGGCGATCGCCCCCGTCGCGGCAAAGCCGCCGAAGAACGGCGCGACGACGTTCGCGACTCCCTGCGCGAACAGTTCGGAGTCGGGGTCGTGCTTGCGACCGGTCATCGCGTCGGCGACGACCGCCGATAGCAGCGACTCGATCGCGCCGAGCATCGCAATCGCGAAGGCCGAGCCGGCCAGGGCATAGACGATCTCCATCGACATCGAGAGCGGAGCGCCGTTCGGCCCCTGAAGATGCCAGGGCAGCCCGAAGCTGGGCGGCACGCGAGGAATGCCGCCGGGAAAACGATCGCCGATGGTCAGCACGTCAAAGCGCGGCCCAATGCGCGGTGCGAGCCAGCCCAGCAGGGCCGCCGCGAGCAAGGCGATCAGCGGCGCAGGGACTCGCCGCGTGATGCGCGGCATCCAGACGAGCACAAGCAGCGTGAATGCTCCGATGACGCAGTCGCCGAGCCGGGCCGTCGGCAGCGCTTGAACGAGCGTCCCGACGCGCTCGATGTAGTGGTCGGGCATGTGCGCGACCGTCAGGCCCAGGAAATCGCGGACCTGCAGCGTGGCGATGACGACGGCGATTCCGCTCGTGAAGCCGGTGACGACCGGGTACGGGATGAACTCGATGAACTTGCCGAACCGCGCCAATCCGAAAATGACGAGCAGCACGCCCGCCATCAGCGATGCAAGGGCGAGCCCGCCCAACCCGAATTTCTCGGCAACCGGCGCCAACAGCACGACGAACGCGGCCGTCGGACCCGAGACCTGCACCTTGGAGCCGCCGAGCAGTGCCGTAATGAAGCCGGCGACGATCGCGGTGTAGAGACCCTGCTGAGGCGCAACGCCGGAGGCGATGGCCAGGGCCATCGAAAGCGGCAGGGCGACCAATCCGACGATCAGGCCGGCGACCGCGTCGTGGCGGAAATCCTCGAAACGGTAGCCCTGGACGAGTGTCTTGCGAAGGGCCGCGGCGACCGGTAATCGCCGGGGCGGCGTGATCGGCTGATGCTGAAGGCGATGGGGCACGTGGGGTTTCAGTTCCAGGCGCGGCACGCGTTATCGGTTCAACGCGACCTCGGCTGATCGATGCACAAATCTCGTCCGATCACCGCCGCACGTCAAGTCCCGGCGGCGGCCAGCCGCTTCTTATGGGCGTTGTTCGAAGACGGCCGATTGCGATTTGCCTTTTTGTCCGTACGGCGTACGGTTTCAATCCAGGGATTTCACACCGCCGGGGGAAAGAAGACACCGGCGAGAAAAGCGTGAAGACGTCGGCCCGCGCACTCGGGATGCCGGGTTGGCGGAAATACTGCTCCCGCTTGGAGGGACGGTCTTGAACCGCGCACTCTACGCTACCGGTCTTGTTATTGCGTTGGCCATGCCGGCGCTCGCTGGCACCACGTCCGTTCTCGCTCCGCCCGTCAGCGGCGGCGAGTACAGCATTGAGCAAATCCTCGAATCCCACTACGGCGGCGATTTCATCGTCAACGGCCTCGATTTCATCAACGGCGGCGCCGGCGGCAATGTCAACGTCACGCGCTGGGACGACGTGCTCGCGCCGATGAATTCGCTCTCGGTCGTGAACCCGGTTCAGGGTTCCGAGGCCGATCAGTTCTGGCACGCCGGCAATTTTTCGGCCTCGGCCGTCGCGCGCTTCTCGAGCGCTTCGCAGCAGATCGGATTCGACCGTGGCAACGGCTTCGAGCTGCTCTTTAACGTCAGCGGACTCGGCACGGCGGCAACGGGCTCCGGAACCGTCGACCTGACGAACGACACCTGGCGCTGGGTGCGCCGAGCCGCCGAAGGCGACACCACCTACTACTCGCAGAACACGGCCAACCCGGACGGCCTGGATCACATGGTCACCTACCGCGTGACCGGTCTGGCGAACGGCGCGTCCGGCTGGCTGCTCTGCTTCGAGGACCTTCCGGGCGAGACACCCGGGTCCGATCGCGACTTTAACGACATGGTGGTCGAGCTGCAGACGGTCCCCGAACCGGTCACCTGCACGCTGCTGGCGGCCGGCGGGCTTGCACTCTGGGCCGGACGCAAGCGACGCTAGATCAGAGCTGGGACTCCATTCGACACCCGACGCGCCCGTCGCATCCGCGACGGGCGCGTCCTCATTTGCGGCCCGACGATTTGCTGCTCAAGCGCCGTCACGATTTATCCGATAGTGTTCGTCCCAAAACCGACGAGGTTCAAATAACTGTCCCGCTTTCAATTCCTAAGTTGGGTTCCTCAACGAATCAGCCGAATTCAACTTGCCTTCTCACCCGAACGGAGTATGGTTGTTCTGAGGGATTTCACACCGCCGGGGGGAAGAAGTAACCGGCGAGATTTCGAGTGAAGACGTCCGCCCGCGCACACGGGAAGCCGGGCCGACGGAGTTGCTGTTCCCGCTGGGAGGGACGGTCATGCACCGCACACTCATCGCAACCGGTTTGGTTCTTGCGTCGGCGTTTCCTGCGCTGGGCTCCATGACGCCGATCTTGTCCCCGTCATTCGGCGCGGGCGAATTCAATATTGAGCAGATTCTCGAGGCGCACTACGGCGGCAATTTCTCCGTCAGCGGCGTCGATTTCATCGGCGGCGGCCCGGGTGGAAACATCAACGCCATCCGCTGGGACGACGTTCTTGCACCGATCGGCCAGCTTTCGGCCGTCAATCCGACGCCTGGCTCGGCCGCGGACCAGATCTGGAAAAACGGCGATGTTTCCGCGACGGCCATCGCGAAGTTCGCAGGCAACTCGCAGCAATTCGGATTCGATCGCGGCAGCGGGTTCGAACTGCTGTTCTCCATCGGTGGCAACGACATGGCCGCGACGGGCTCCAACTCGGTCGACCTTTCCAGCAACACCTGGCGCTGGGTGCGGCGCTCGTCCGATGACAGCAACACGTTCAAGTCTGAGAATTCCGCGAACGCCGACGGGCTCGACCACATGGTCACCTATCGACTGACGGGCGTGGACCCAACCAAGACCGTCTGGCTGCTCTGCTTCGAGGATCTGCCGGGCGGAACGCCGGGCTCGGATCGCGACTTTAACGACATGGTCGTCGAGGTGCGGGCGATTCCGGAGCCGGTGACCTGCACCCTGCTGGCGGTCGGCGGACTGGCACTGCTGGCATCGCGCCGCCGGCGCTGAGCCGAAATCCGATACTCCTATCGTTGATGGGCGCGCCCGTCGCATCCGCGGCGGGCGCGTCTATTTTCGTGCCCACCGCCGCTCGGCTTGAAGGGCGCGGTCGTCTTAAATACAATCCGCGAGAAGGTTAAACGCCTACCTCCAGACGACACCCCGGGACGGAGCGGGTCCATGGCACGGCTGAAACAAAAGCTGGGAGAACTCCTGGTCGCCCGTGGCGCGGTCACGGTCGAACAGGTTCAGCAGGGTCTCGCCCACGCCCAGAAAACCGGCAAGCGAATCGGCGAAACACTCATCGAGCTGGAGTTGTGCAACGAAGACGATGTCTTCAAGGCCCTAGCCCAGCAGCATGGCCTCGAATTCGTCGAGCTCAGCAAGAACCTCATCGCCCCCAACGCGATGACCCTCATCCCCGAAAAGTTGATCAAGCGATTCAACGTTCTGCCCCTGGCGAACGAGAACGGCAAGCTGCGGGTCGTCATGTCCGACCCGCTCGACCTCGAAGCCCTCGACACGCTTCGCTTCCAGTGCGGAGCCGCCAACATCGAGCCGGTCCTGACGCCGCCCAGCCGCATCAAGAATTACATCGACAAGCTCTTCAACTCGGCCGACGCCTCGCTCGACGAGTTGTCGCGAAGTCTCGACGCCTCGGTCGACCACTCGCTCGACCGCGACGCCGGCACCGGCAAGAAGAAGACCGCCGCCGCCGAGGACCCCGATGCCCCGATCATCAAGCTCATCAACATGATCATTGCCGACGCGGTCCGCGGACGGGCGAGCGATATTCACATCGAGCCGATGAACGACCGCGTTCGCGTCCGCTATCGCATCGACGGCGTCTGCGTCGAACGCGAAAACATCCCCAAGC
>CAZONT010000017.1:0-34101 GCA_964581285.1 uncultured Planctomycetaceae bacterium
GAGCGACGTCTATTCGCTGGGCCTGGTGCTCTACAAAATGTTCACGGGCAAGGCGGCCTTCGATGCCGAAGTGCTCAGCGAGCTGATTCGCCAGCAGTGCGACGACAAGCCGACAACCCCATCGAGCGTCGTCGACGATATCGATCCCGCCGTCGACCGCGTCATCCTGCGCTGCCTGGAAAAGGACCCGCGACATCGGCCGGCTTCGGCACTGGCCGTGGCTGCAGCACTGCCCGGCGGCGACCCGCTGGCGGCCGCTCTCGCCGCAGGCGAGACGCCTGCCCCGGAACTGGTGGCAGCTGCGGGAGACCTCGGCGGGATGCGGCCTGCCGTCGCAGGCGCGTGCCTCGCCGCCGCCCTGCTCGGCATCCTGGTGCTCGTATTGCTGAACAGCCGTGTGCGAACGCTTTCGCTGTGGCCGCTGCCCTATGCTCCCGAGGTTCTGGCCGCGAAGGCCTCGGACATCATTCGCGGCCTCGGCTACGGCGTCGCGCCGGCAGATACGGCCTTCGATTTCGACCGCGACAACTCCTGTCTTGATTGGATCGCGGAGCACGACGCATCCCCGCATCGCTGGTCCAATCTGCGAAACGGTGCGCCATCTCCGATTCGCTTCTGGTTCCGCCAAAGCCCTCAGAGTTTGGTGCCGACGGCCTTGACATTCGGACCGTCGAACGTCACGTGGGACGATCCGCAGATCAACCTCTCCGGGATGGTGAACGTCGAGCTGGACGCAAACGGCCGACTGATCAAGCTGGTCGCCGTTCCGCCTCAGCGGGACGGTCCGTCCGGCTCGGCTCGAGCGGCGGACTATTCCGGACTCTTGGCGCGCAGCGAACTGGACGCAAAAGGGTTGACGACGACACAGCCCGAGTGGACCCCGCCCATTTGGTCCGACTCCCGCTCGGCATGGGTAGGGGAGTCTCCGGCCCGGCCGGACGATGCCGTTCGCATCGAAGCAGCCGAGTACCGCGGAAGGCCGGTCTACTACGACACGATTCTTCCGTGGACCAAGCCCTGGCGGTCGGAGCCGTTTCAGATGACGACGACGCAGAAGCTGGTCACCGGCCTCCAGCTCTTGGTAGTCCTTTCCATCATGCTCGGCGGCGTCTTGCTCGCTCGCCGCAACCTGCGCCAGGGGCGTGGCGACCGGCGCGGCGCATCCCGGTTGGCCGCATTCACGTTTGCGGTTGGCCTCCTGGGTTGGGCGCTCGGCTCCAGGCATGTGCCGGAGATCCAGGAATTCCTTCTGTTCCTCTCCGGATTGAGCTCTTCGTTGGTATTTGCTGCGTTTGTCTGGGTGCTCTATGTGGCACTGGAGCCGTTCGTCCGCCGGCGCTGGCCGCACAGTCTGATTGCCTGGAGCCGTCTGCTCTCAGGGCGATTCCGTGACCCGCTCGTCGGGCACGACATTTTGATGGGCGGATGCTTTGCCGTGGCCGGAGTCATCGTGGCCCGTTTGGGACACTGGCTCCCTCCGCTGATCGGTGTCTCCGCCCCCGTGCCGGAATTGGAGAATCTGAGTCTCATGAGGAGCGGCCGATTGTTCGCCGCCGAACTTCCGGGCGATGCGCTGGTCGCGCTGGTCTATGCGTTCGGACTGTTGTTCCTGATGTTCTTCCTCCGCGCGATGTTGCGCCGAACCTGGCTCGCCGCGGCGGTTGTGGTGCTGATCTTCGCAGTGCCACCCGCAACATGGAGCAGCACACCGGTTGTGCAGGGCATCGTATCGGCGACGAGAGTTGGTCTGTACGTCTTTGTCCTGGTCCGATTCGGATTGCTGGCCTTGGTGGCGACGTGTTTCATGGACGGCCTGTTCTACTTTTTGCCGATCTCCCTCAATCTCACGGCGTGGTATGGTGGCTACGCCGCCTGTTCGATCTTGATCACCGTCGCAATCCTCCTGTACGGCTTCTTCACCGCACTGGCGGGCCAGCCGCTGTGGAAGGCGGATCTGCTGGAAACCTGACGGATCCGCCCGGCCGCGCAGCGTTTCGCGCACGGTCATGTTCTAAGACGTCAGCTACGACACCACTGCGAAGCAAAAGCGTACCGATTGCTGCGACGACCGAAGTACGTCGCAGCTCGGGCAACGAACTCGTCGACAAGCTCATCGCCGTCTACGCCCCCAGCGCGCCTACCGCCCCGCAGCGCCTCACTCCGACCCCGGCTCCAACTCCAACCTTCCGCCCGGCCGCCCCCCATAAAAAGCACCACGGACCTCCGCCAAGTCCGGCTGGGCGTGCGCGCCAATTGACGCGCCGTTCAACGCTGTTTCAGCAGCCAAATTGCATGCGCCAATACATCGTCCGCGCGCGCCTCGCCGCGCGTCACCAGTCGGTGATCAAGCAGTACCTCCGTTGGAAAGCTGTCTACTCCAAACGCCTCCGCCCATTTCGGCGCCCGAATCTGTCTCCCTCCCAGTTTGTTATTCCGGACAAAATCTCGCCACGCGCGTTCATCTTCGTCCACGCTGACGCCGATCCAAACAAAGTCCTCGCCTGAAAGTCGTTCCGAGACCAACTGCAAGCCCGGAAGTGCTTGCTTGCATGGGCCGCACCACGTTGCCCAGAAACTGAGCAGAACTACCTTTCCTTCGAATTCGCCCAGGCGCAGCGGATTTCCATCCGCGTCGATTGCCGAAAGATCGGGCGCCCTGCGACCGAGTAGCGCGCGCTTCTTTGATTCCACGAACTCCGCAGCATTCCCAAGTACGACACTCTTTCGCATCTCTGAGCCGGAACGACGAAGCACAATTTCAACGCGGTCGCCGGGTTTATGTTTCCCGACCGCTTCGAAGAGTGCCCGAAACGAATCGATCTCGACCCTGCCCAGACCCTGGATTTCATCGTCGATCTCAACGCCCGCCGCCTCAGCCGGGCTCTTCGCCGCTATCTCGATCACGCGCTGGCCATCGAGCTTGACGCCCAACATGGCGCGCGGCTCAGCGGGCAGCGAATACGGATTGCTTCCAAACGGGAGCGGTCGAACAGCGGTCGGAATTCCGCCCACGGTATTCGTGGTCGCTAACCCTCCGGGAAACGCGGCGCCGATCTTGAACACGGCTTGGTCGCCCAGCTCCTCGATATGTCCGGACGTCGTGCACGTGCGCAGATTAATGTCCCAGGTATCGATCCGTTGCTGCTTTCCCGGAAATCGCTGAAGGAACTTTGCGTCCGGCTTGAAGCATGAGTATCCGGCGATGACATCCGCATCGTTTGCCTTGGCGTACGCAAGTCGCTGCATCATCGGATGGGCTTTGCCAGGGTCACGGCCGTCGTCTTTGAGCCACTGCCGAAAGGTGGCTTCGGATCGGACCGTGACACGTGCCCCATTCTGGCGGTAATACGATGCCGTTTTCTCGACAATGCAGTCGAGATTCGAATGGGCGGGGCATTCCTCAGAATTCACGACAACCAACAGGTGGACTTCAGCAGCCGAGCGAGCCGTCGGAGCATCGCCGTGCTCGACAGCGCGAGCGCGAGGCCCGCTGAGGACAACGCTTGCAGTCGCAAGAAGCGCGAAGCCATGAACCGCAAGCCGCATATTCATATCTACCCTTCGGCTGGATGAAATGTTCCCAACTTCCGCCTAAATCAACAACCCGACTTCTCACCGTTCGCTTTCGGTGCCCCACTTCTCCAGTCCCGTTTCTGCCCTCGGCGTTACTGCCTTTCTGCGTTCGTCCCCCCTGCGGAACACCGGGCGCGTCTATACGGTGAACATCGCCGGTGACTTCCCATTCGCATCAATTGTGTGACCGAGCTGCATGGGAGAACCTGCGCGCAAGCAGAACCAATGCGGCCCCGAAGATTCCGCGTCCCGAAAAAACGAATGGCCCCTCAAGACCCAGGGCGCCAGGACGCAAGTCGCAGAACTATGAACGGATTCCCCAATGAATTCACGAATTCTAATCATTACAACTTTCTTGCACCGCCGCCCCGCTTCCCGCTCGGCTTACGACTTATCGCCTGCGGCTCAGGGCGTCCTGAGCCCGTCGAAGTACGCTTACGAGGTCCAGCTGTGACGCCTGAAGCGGTCATGCAGAATCGCCAAGTGACGCCAAGCAACGCCGTCAATGCCAATAGCCCCTCCGCCCGGCGACCGGGCGCCACTGCGAATTCCAATCCTTCAGACTGCTTCTTGATCCCCTCAGGACCTAGGCCGATAGACTCAGGCCCCGGATTTCCCCGCCAATTCGAAATTCCAATGATTCCAACTTTTTCGACGATGCCCCGTCCAACCCGCCTTCTGCGTTCCGGTGATTCAGCGCTCTTGCGTGCGCTCCCCTCCGTGGCGCCGTGGCTCCCTACCGCAGCACGCGCGGGTTTTCCCCTAAGGGTAAAACCGCCCCATCATCCGCGGAAACGGAATCGTCTCTCGAATGTGCTTCAGCCCGCACAGCCATGCCAGCGTCCGCTCGACCCCGAGACCGAATCCGCCATGCGGCACCGTCCCGAACCGCCGCAGGTCGAGGTACCACTCGTAGTCCGCCGGGTTGAGTCCATCCTCGTGAATTCGCGCCAGCAGCACGTCGAGATTGTCCTCGCGCTGGCTGCCGCCGATGATCTCGCCGTAGCCGTCCGGCGCCAGCAGATCGACGTTGTTGACGCGCGACGGGTCCGCCGCGTTCTGCTTCATGTAGAATGCCTTGCACCCCTTGGGGTAATGCGTCACGAAGACCGGCCGATCGTGCAGCCGGCTGATGATTGTCTCGTCGCTGCCGCCAAGGTCGCCGTTCGGATCAAACTTGGCGGCCAGTTCGATGTGGTGTGGTATGTTTCGGATGTCCGTTTCAAGGTCGTCTTTTTCGTCACGCAGCTCCATCAACTCGGCCACGAGCTTGTCGCGCTGCCACTCCTTGAGCGAGGCGGTCTTCTCCTGGGCCTCTTTTTCGCCGATCAGTTTCGCGACTTCCGCCAATCGTGTCTGCTTTTTCGTCAGATCGGCCTCCAACAATTCACGCGCTTGGGGCCCGCGGAGGATCGCGGCCGCGTCCTTGTGCGTCAGCCGGAAGAACGGCTTCTTGATGGATTCGAGCCGGGCGATGTCGCGCCCGAGAAACTCCAGCTCCGGCCGATGATCGCGGACGATCCGCTGAGCGATCGAGCAGATGAAGTCCTCCGCCACTGCGATCACATCGTCCAGCTCCGCGTAGGCGATCTCGGGTTCAACCATCCAGAATTCCGTCAGGTGCCGGCGGGTTTTGCTCTTCTCGGCCCGAAACGTCGGACCAAAGCAATAGACCTTGCCGAACGCCATGCACGCCGCCTCGACATAAAGCTGGCCCGTCTGTGCCAGGTAAACCGGCTCGCCGAAATAGTCGACGGTGAACAGCGTCTGGGCCCCCTCGCCGGCCGCCGGCGCGAAGATCGGCGTGTCGATCAACGTAAAGCCGTTGCGGTTGAAATAGCCCCGGATTTCGTCAACCAGCGTCGACCGGATCTTGAGAATCGCCCACTGCCGCCGCGAGCGAAAATGCAGGTGGCGATGCTTGAACAAAAACTCGATGCCGTGGGCCTTGGGCGTGATCGGGAAGTTCTCGGCCCGACCCAGTATCTCGACTCGCGAGAGGTTGAGTTCATGCCCTCCCAACTGTTTCGGATCGGCTCGGACCATGCCGGTCACGCGGAGAGACGTCTCCTGCCCAAGCCGGCGAACCTCGTCGAAGAACGCCTCTGTCTCGGGCTTCTTCTCGACGACGCACTGGCACAGCCCGGTCCCGTCGCGAATGACCAGAAACGCGATCTTGCCGCTGTCGCGACGATTGAAGAGCCAGCCCTGCAGCGTGGCCTCCTGGCCGACATGCTCGGAAAGCCGTGAAATGGGCACGATCGCCATGCGTCCTCCCGTCCGTTCCAGCAAACCTGACGCCTTACCTTATGGCCATTCAGCGGGCTTGCAAGCGCCGGGGCCATGGGGCGAAAGCCGCCATTCCGCTAGAATTGGAATAAGATTGCGGCGCGAGCCGTTTTATCTCATGAGTCGAATGAAGCGCACGTCCGACCAGTCAGGCCCGGCGGTCGCCGCCAGCCAGGCGGAGCGCTTTCAGCACACGGTTTTGTGCCATGCCGAGCTGGTATATCGGATGGCCCTTCGTATGAGCGGCCGTCCAAGCGAGGCCGACGATCTCGTGCAAGAAACATTTCTGCGTGCACATCGCGCGTTCGATCGGTTTGACCTGCGGGATCACGGGGCGAAGGCATGGCTGCTGAAGATTCTGCACAACGTGACGCTGACGCGCCGGGCGCGGGCGGGTCGGCAACCGACGTTGCTCGAAGACGTGAGCTTCGACGACTTCGCCGCGGAACTGGAACGCGAGCCGCTGCCGCGCCTGGCGGATGGCCAGATGCAGTGGGACCATTTTGACGATGAATTGAAGCAGGCCGTCGAAAGCCTGATCCCGGAGTATCGCGACGTGCTGCTGCTGTGGTCGCTGGGTGACATGAACTACCGCCAGGTCGCGGAGGTTCTCGACATCCCGATCGGCACGGTCATGAGTCGCCTGTATCGCGCCCGGCAGCTCCTGAGCCGCCAGTTGGCGGAGTATGCGGCGCGGCGCGGCATGGGCGCGGGGGGGCGGCCGTCATGATGAACTGCACCATGGCCCGCCGATACCTCTACGCCTTCGCCGACGGCGAGTTGCCCGTCAAGGAAAACTGCGAAGTTCTCGATCATCTCAAGATGTGTCCGGAATGCTCGCGCATCGCCTCCGAGCAGCACGAGCTGCGCATCGCACTGCGGCGCTCGCTGAACCGCGTTCCGGTGCCGGAGGGGCTCGCCGAGCGGATCCGATTGTCACTCGAAAGCCCCGCGGAGACGCCGGCGCCGGTCGGTCGCGGACGCGTGTGGCGATTCATCGTGCCGACCGCGGCCGCGGCCAGTCTCGCACTGGCGGCCACCACCTACTGGATGATTCCGAGGGGCGACGAGTCTGCGCCCGTAGCGCCAATCAAGCTGCCCGAGCGCGGCGACGTCGCGATCCAGCAGATCGTGAAAACCCACGACGCCTGCAGCGAGAAGCACGCGGCCCACCAGGGCGGCGACCTCCCGACCTCGCCGGATGCCCTGGCGACGGCCCTCGAAAAGCACTTCAATGGCCTGCTCGATATCACCGTCCCCGACTTCGCGGCCGACGGCTACACGCTCGAGTCAGCCAACTACTGCGGCTTCACCAAGAACAGCGGCGCCCACATGGTGTATGTGTCCAAGGGCAAGAACCCGCGTCGGATTTCCTTCTTCGTCGTCCCGCGCTGGAGTTCGGTCGACGACTGCGGCTACTACAAGGGGGTCGGCGACGAATTCCTCCGCAAGTTCGCGTTCCCCCACATGAAGTCGACCCACTCGGTCGTTGCCTGGCATGACAACCAGACGACCTACGTCTGCGTCGGCCGGATCGACATGCAGAAACTGATCAAGATGGTCGAACCGGTGCGGGCGGCCATGCTCAAGCGCGCCGCCGCCGGGCGATAGACCCTTACCTCTGCGGCTCGCGACGCAACCACGTCCCGTATTCATCCGCCAATCGTCGATAGTGAGTCATGCTGTCGGACAAGCCGCCGGGCCGATTTCGCGCCCGCCACAGCCGTCGATGATCGCGCATGATCTTCCGGATATCCGTCTTCATCCGGCGAAGCACGGGCCGCACGTCGCGCTTGCGTGCGATGCGAAACATGATGTCAGCCCGGTCGCAGGCATGTCGAAGTGTCCGCACGGTGGCCGAAAGCTCGTCGCCAACCAGCCGTGCTTCGGCGGTCTGTCCGAACTGACCGCGAGTTCGTCGGCGGATCTGATCCAGCCGTCGACGCACCCGCTGGATCGCCGCCGGCGTCAATCCGTCGAGTGCGGTGGCGTCGTCGAGTGCAGCTTGCATGACGCGAAAGAGCACCGTCTTGTTTCGCAATTCAACGCCGGTCTCGCGATACAGATCCCCCAGTGCGAGCCACGGAGCAGCGGCACGGCCGCGCGAGTCCCCGAAAGCATGCATCGACGCCGCGCGTTCCAAGTCGAACGACCGCAGCCCGCTGAAGTTCCACGCGGCGGACGCCCCAAAGAGGATCGGCGCCTTGCTGACCGGCCAGTACTGCCGATGCCCGAAGTCACCCCAATCCGTAAGGAGGTACCCTGCCGCCCCATGCTCGATGGCGGCCCTCGCGGCAACGCGGAGATTGGTTAACGCATTCGTCGTCCGGCCTGAAAAACTGCACCAGCTCGACGTGCCGGGGCAGACATAGAACTCGAATCCGGCCCGGGCAATCGCCTTGCATCGGTGCATGTAAGGATGGTCTGCCTCATAGCCCCACTCCAGGAGCGTGATGTCACGGGGCATCTTTCCGAGCGCGCGGGGATGATTGGAGAGCACGTCAGCCCAGCACATCATCCACCGGCGGTGACGCGAGACGATCCGCCGGAGCGCGCCCACGTAGTCAACGAAGACACGCTCGACGCCTCGACGCCTGCAAATCGCTGCGCTGCGACCCTGCCCAAGCTCAAACGGTTCATCGCAGTTGACGTTGACCCTCCGGGACGAGAAGCACGGAATCAGCTCATCGAGCAGCGCGCGAACAAGCGCCAGCGACCGCCGGTCGGTCGGATTGAGCGTGGAACGGGTCGTCCGAACGTCGCCGAACGGCGATCTCCACGGCCCCGTGGCCTCGGCGAGTGGGGCGTAGCGAGGGTGCTTCAACCACCGCTCCATGTGTCCCAGCGTGTTCTGGCACGGCACCAACTCGATGCTACGATCGCGGCAGTACGCATCGAGTTCGCGAACCTCCGCCGCCGTCAGCGGCGACGCCCTCCGCCACACCTGCCGATGCCGTCGATACGCGAACGTGTGCTCCATGTAGAGCTGAATCTCGTTGATCTTGACCGACGCCAGCCAATCAATCGTCGCCCGCAGCGATCGCATCGTCGGAATCTTGTCCCGGCTGATGTCGAGCAGCACGCCGCGTCTCGGCACGTCCGGCCAGTCCTCGATCTCCAGGCACGGCAATCGAGTCGCCGCCTGATCGACAAGCTGTTGTAGTGTCCCCAACGCATAGCTCACGCCGGCCGGTGTCGCTGACCCAATGGCAATCTCGTTCGGGCGGATCGCGATTCGGTATCCCTGCGGCTGGCGAATGCGAGCATCCATCTCGACCCGCACGGTTGTGGCTTCAGAGTGCGCGGCGACGCGCAGCCGGAGCTCACGTTCCAGCAGGTTGATCAGTCGTTGGCATGTGCCCCGCGCGCTTCGGTGGATCGAAGCATCGATGACAACGCGTGCCGTCCGGCCCCCGCGAAACGTGCCGGTTTTTCGTGTCAGGCGCTTCGGTACCGGCGCAAGGACAAGCTGTGGTCGAGTCGATGCAGATTGGCGCCGGCCGCGAGGCAGGATTAGTTCCTCGCCGATTCGCTCAGTGAAGCAGTCGTGTAGCCGGCTTGCCCGGCGGCCTGGTAGCAGGCGATCGTCGCGGTCGCCTCTTCGCCGATCAGACTCGGCTCGCAAGAGAGCAGTGCAAACCGTCCGTTCGTGGATTTGATGACGCGTTCGACGGTTCCCGGCGCGTACGGCGGATGGTTCAAGTGTCCATCGCTCGAATGCAGCCGAACGCTGCGGCCGTCGAGTTCGGCCTTGATCTCGACATCCCGTCCGCCGTCGGCCTGTAATCGATATGTCAGCGTGGTGCCGCGCCCGATCGGCGCGCTGAACTGATCGAACGTCTGGCCCTGCTGTCGACGTGCCTGCGCAACGGCGGTACCCAGCGCTTCGACGACGGCCGCCTGCGACATCGCCAGTCGCTGCTCCTGGTCATCTCCGGCAATCGGCCGCTGCCCGGTCGCCTGCACGATGAAGTTGAGTTTTTGACTGCCCAGCGGAATTCCGGCGGCCGACTCCGCATCCGCCGAAGCCGCGCCATTCCGCGACGGGTCCATCGACACCAGCTCGGCTGTCGTGCCGGAACCGGACTTCGCGTGCGGTGATCCGCACCCGGCGAGTGCAAAGGAACCAAGAAAAGAAATGCCCAAGGTCAACCGTGACGACATGCGACATCCTCCCTGATGTACGTCGACGGGGGTGAAGTCTATCCTGCGCGCTCGCGCGAAGCAATCTTTGGGTAACAGGGTGTTTGGGGGACAGTCGCAATAGTTAATGAGAATTTATCAGCGAGATACCGGCGGACCGGCCCTCCGATGGGCGTGGATGCCGCCCGTATCGGATACGCAGAGCCCCGAGCATTGTTTCGGAGTGCAAAGCGTGCGTCGGTTTGCGTTCGGCCATCCTGCTGAGGCAGTCGTTGTTGGGGGGGGGGGCTCGGCAATCGGATGAACTGGCGAGATGGAGAAGCCGAGGATGGATGAAGAATAGAGGCGGAAGTTCAACGGTCAGCCCATCAAATCGCGGACTGGTAATGGACTTCGTCACTGTTCGTTGCACGGAAGCTAGCCACCCGATGCGGGCGCGGATGTCGGCCAGTGTCCGCCTGGAACAGACATGATCCAGTCTTTGTACTTGTCGAGCCGAACGTAGATACCGCCGTCGCCGCATGGGCGCGGGCTACGCCACCATGAGCGTGATGTTGCACCCGCCAACCACCACTTTCCGTCGTATTCGATGTAAGCTGGCCCGCCGCTGTCTCCTTCGCATGTGTCCCGATCAAGAAACGGGCTCCCGGCGACTAATTCAAAGCCGCCGCTGCAATCGTATCGCTTCTGATGCTCCGAGCTTAAGCAGTTACTCGTGACAACGGGGACGTCGACCGCCCTTCTTGTTCCTCGACCTCTGCGATTGTAATTATCAGTGAAGCCAAAACCTGCCACACGAATGGAGCGGTCCTCATGAGCAGTCTCGATGGCTTCAATCGCCTCCGATGTTGCAATCGCTCGAGGCGCAACTCCTTGGACATCCTTGTCGAGAATGATTACGGATAGATCGTTCTGTATGGAATGCTCAACCTTACGATAGTCTCGGTGCCGGTGCGCAATTCCTTCGTACACTTGGCCGGTACCGGTTACCTCGCTTCCAAAAAACACGCGACAACGGGAGCCGCTTGGAAGGCAGTGTCCGGCGGTAATGACAACATTCAGACCCACCAGCGTTCCAGAACAACACCAATTGGAGTTTCCGACCGCAACACAGTCAGTGTATTCCAGCGCCAGATTTTTACTCGCCGTCTTGTCTCGGTCGGGATCGATGATGAATCTCCGCACATCCGAGAAGTATCCCAGGCCCGTGAGCAGCGCTACTTCTGAGGCGAGATTGGATTCAGAGAGCTCAAGGGGGCGAGCGCTCTGTCCATTTGTGCTCCAAAGACTATTCTCGGCACCGGTTGACGGCCTCGTGGAAACGTTTGGAGTTGTTTCGAATTCCGCTCCCGATCCCCGTGAAGAATCCAAGCTGTCTGCCAAATTCAATGCCGATCGATATGCAATAACAAACCGAACGTCGTCGTCGCCAGCGACTGCTTCCGCGAATGCAACCGCCCCCAAGTGGTGCTTCTGATCGGCATCCAGCGTTTGCGGTCCGCTGGCTGGGCGGATCGATTGAGGCTGCAAGTGCGTACTTGGCAGGCCTGGCCGCGAAGTTGTTTGCCCCATACAACCCATGCCGTTCGCGAGTACCAAGAGCGATGTGAGAGCGTGTTGCCTCCTCATTCTACGCTATCCGGCGGTAGGATGACTACGCGCTGCCGCTCTGATTGAGAGGTGGCATGCTCGAGGCGCACTTTGAGCTCGCTGTTAACAAGCTCATCGAGTTTCTCCATCAATTCCGGAAGTTGCTGACTTATCTCGGCGTTCGGTTTATGCACAAGTCTGATGATTACATTTGAATCGACGATGTCTATCTTGGCATCAGCAATCTGATATGCGGCCAGTACATTTCTTATCTTGACGGAGAGAACTTCCGTATCGACACCAATTCCGTAGATGGTTGGCAATGACGCGCGGTCGACTGACTCAAGTGTCTGAATGTTAGCGCTTTGCAGACCTGCAACGTACCCATAAGTCTGTATCCGCTCTTTGGAATAACTCTCCATACGTGAAATCCACTTCGGGTCTGACGGGGACGTACTGAGGTAGCGGTCCGCCTCAGTCGTTTCGAGTTCGTGTGCCGCATCTGCGAGGCGGCGCATTCGTTGCATCATTTCGATTTCACTGAGTCGCGGTTTGCCCAGGCGGTCGAAGAATCTGCCCAACGGCAATGCGTCGGCAGTAGGGTTGCCGGTCGGGAGCCACCGAGAGGTTTGTTGAAAACGAATTGCATCGATTCCATAGGCGTTGAGGTCAAACTCGTCGACGCCGATAATGGCCAGGACTGGAAATGTCATGGGTTGCATGATGAGGTCTGGTTTCGCTTTGTTGTCGGCGGCGTTGGCGAGTGCTTCGAGACGGGGAGTGACCTGGTACCCAAATAATCCGCCAGCGATACTGTACGCCGTGACCGCGTTGAGGTTCGTTCGCGTTGCGACATCCCGCTCGGCCCGGCGGACCCAGTCTCTGAAGACTTCCGCCTGGACATTTCCGCCCATTCCCGACAGCATCGCCGCCAGCCGAAGAGCATAGGCCTGCTGAAGCCGAATGGAAGCACGCAGGTCCAGCGATTGAACCTCTGTCATGGGTGAGACTGCCGCAACCAATGGGGCTGCCCTCGACTCCTCTGCAAATGGAAGTTCGCCTCCGGCTCCAGCCCCGCCGGTCGCTGCGCGAGCCCTGGTCTCGCCATACCTTTCCTCTGGTCGAATGACGCGCCCCAAGGCAACGCGCACCGACACATCCGCTCGATATCCGCGGTACGTCCGATCGCCGGGTTGAACCGCCACCATCATCACCGCGAAGTAGAGGCGCTTTCCTTTGAATTGGGCGGCCTCCGTTGGATCCGACAGGAAATTGAGCAGTTGCTGGGTGATATGGTCGCCTGCGGCCGTTACGAGTGCAGCTCGCGACGGTTGAGTAACGGCAACGCCCGAGACGAGTGCCTGGAAAGCGTTGGCGGTCGTCGTCGGAAGGTATCGCTGCGAAGGCCTCGACGCTGGAAGAACCGTGGGTTGACTGGCAACTTCTGGGAGATCCGGAAACTCAGGGCGCGAGGGACCGGTCGTCAGACCTCTGTTCATTGCGTCGTACGCATCTGCGACAGTTGACCAAAACTGGCTCGTGGGGATCGCTTGAGTTGTTGCCGTCTGGGAGGTCACGACTGCGAGTGCGCGCGCGGCCGCGGTTGCGGATTGGAGTCCTTGCAGAGTCTTGTATCTCGCCAGATCGGCGTTCAGGCCGGCAAGCTGGTATTGGCTTTGCAAATACTTGTTGTAGTCGAGTGTAACGACCATACCGGCTTGAGTGTCTGTGGATTCAATCAGGTACGAGGCGCTCGCGCCATGGACGTCATTTCGGGCATCTTGGTAATACTGCTCCGGACTCCGGTGGAGGCCAAACGCGAACGGCTGACTGTCCGGCCTCACCCGAACCAATAGAGGGCTCGAAATGCTGATGGAACCGAATTCTTCGACGCTCTTCGCGACGTGATCAAGATGTGCGGCGATGTTATCGAATTTGTCAGCGCATGATGAAATCAATAGGATCGCTGTAATCGCGGCCATGAACGCGGTGGGTTTCAGCACTGAGAAGTATTGGGACGGAGTCGTCGGCTCATTCGCACAGTTCGACATATCGAGTGTCTCTCGTCGTGGTCGAGTTCGTTTCACCTGTACGCCAATCGCACAAACGCGGCGCTACTCGGGAAGCGCTCAGGTACTCCCGCGAACGTTTTGTTGCTCGCGAAGATGATCGATGGGGAGACGGCTTGAACTCGGCTTCCGCGCGCCAGAGTATGCGAGCTTCCGGGGTGCGATGTCATGTCATTGTTGACAATGTCATTTGTGACGATGGCGAGTTTCTCTTATTGAGCGCCAACACTAGCTGCCCTGCGCACTTCGGCCGTGGGTGCGAAGTTGTCCGTGACAATCGTTGGACAGCGAAAACACGCTTGCGCGCCTTCCTGGGAGAACCAACGGCACCGAGAACGAATCGAGCATCTTGGAAGCGAGGAGACGGTGATTTGAATCAGCTCCACCGTTCGCGTTGCGAGGCGACAATCGTTCCCATCGAAGTGCGAGCAGCGGGATCTCGCGCAGGGCGCCGCGAAGCGCAGGACCTCGGTTGGCTCAACGGGCTGGCACATGCGTAGCCGATCGCGTGTGACGTCGAGCGGCTTTTCGAGATATCGCACTTCCGGCGAGTCGGCAGAGCCCCCAACGACGCCGATGATCACGCTTCCGGTGAGATCCGGCCGGGCGCTGGGACAGAGCAACTCCCTCGCAGATGGCGCAGTCCCCAAGCGCGAAGACGAGCTCATTCCCGTTCACCCGGTTGGTCGACGCGGCCCTATCGGCCGCCCAGGCGGCCGGCGATCTCTTCCGCTCGCAGCGCTGTGTGGTCGAGAATGATTCCGTAGATGATCTTGCCGGGGAGTTTCGGCTTGCGGGCATCAACTGCCCGAAGAACGCCGCTGAAGACGGCCTCGGTGAACTCATGCACCGAGATGTGTTTGGCCCCTTCCTTCGTAATTGCACTGGCTGATGATGGCCGAGATTTTGCCACGGTGGGTTCTCCTTTCACGAAGCGCCGCTGACGAAGACAGCGGAATCTCGAGTCAGACCTCGCTGCTCCCGGCGGCGGTGCGATTCTGACGGATAGGCGATGTTGGATGTCATGCCATTGTTGACAATGTCATTTTTGACGAGGACGTGGCGCGCCATGGAAGCTGAGGGCCGACATGATCTGGACGGCGAGTTCGACGCGGCCGTGGGCGCTGAAGCGGTCGCAGAGTTCGTCGAGGTGGGCACGGACCGTTCGGGCTGTGATGCCGAGTTCCGAGGCGATTTGCTTGTCCTGACGGCCTTGCAGGAGCAGCGCTGCAACCTGGGCCTGGCGAGGCGAGACTCCCAGTCGGCGGATTTGGTCGTGGCTCATCGTGCCTCCGGCGGTGCGCGCGCCGGGAGTGATCGCGCGATTCTCTCGTTCGCGTGAGGAGACGACGGTGACCGGCGGCCCTCCGGCGCGCGTCATCCCACGGCGGTGCTCCGTCATGGACGGGTAGCCGCCAAGTTCCACAACGCGAACCCCTCTTGCGGCGCTCAGGAATTCCGAGAGATACTTTTTTTCTGGGGGGCAGCCCGGGCAGGTGATTCGAACAGGCCGGCGCAGTACGCGTCGAAGGGGATCCTTACTCCTTCGCGGCGCGAGCGGAGGCCGGCCGGGTGCGGCGAGCGGAGGACTGGAGCTGGCCGGTGAGCGTGAGGATACCGACGTAGAAGAACCCGACCGTAAACAGGGCGAGGAACGGCAGACTCAGCGACTGTCCGCCCGTGAAGATCGCCAGCAGAACGGTGCAGACGAACAAGTAGGCGCCGAATATCACCTCGATCGTGCCTTGGATGATGGCCGACCGGCGCTTCTCGGCCGCCGACCGCTTCTTGGCGGTACCGACCGTCGGCATGGCTTCGTCGCCGAACTTCGGCGTCCGTACGAACTCGGACTGATGACCGAACAGGCCCTCGAGGGCGGCCCGCGCGTTGTTGAGCGAAATGCCGACGCCGACGCTCATCAGGAACGGCAGGTACTTGATGCTCTCGCCCCAGGTACGGAACACCTCGCGCTGGCTAGCAATGTAAAAGCTGCTGGCTGAGCACGTTGCAATCAGAAACAGTGAGAAATCGAACATCATCTTGGCCAGCGGGTTGTCAGCCAGAAGGGCCATCTTGACCAGCAGCGCCGGCAACAACATCAACACGAGCATCACGATGTAAACATAAACCGTGCAGCTCGTCAGGTGGAAAAACGCCTCCAGCTTCGTATGGAAGGGCAGGCGCGAGCGCAGGATCCGCGGCAGGAGCTTGCGGCAAGTCTGGGCCCCACCTTTGGCCCAGCGGTGCTGCTGGGTCTTGAACGCGTTCATCTCCGGCGGCAGTTCGGCCGGCGACGTCACTTCCGGCAGGAAGACAAATCGCCAGCCCTTCAACTGGGCGCGGTACGACAAGTCGAGATCCTCGGTCAGCGTGTCGTGCTGCCAACCGCCGGCGTCTTCAATCGTCGTCCGCCGCCAGGCGCCGGCCGTCCCGTTGAAACTCATGAACCGTCCGGAGCGATTCCGAGCAGCGTGTTCGATCACGAAGTGGCCGTCGAGCAGAATGGCCTGGGTCTTGGTAAGCAGCGACTTGTCGCGATTGAGGTGCTCCCAGCGTGCCTGAACCATGCCAACCTGCGGATCGGTGAAGTGGTGGATGGTGCGAGTCAGCACGTCGGTCGGCGGGATGAAGTCGGCGTCGAAGATCATGACAAACTCGCCCGTGGCGGTCTTCATGCCTTCTTCAAGCGCTCCGGCCTTGAAACCCTGACGATTCTCTCGATGAATGAACTCGACCGGGTGGCCGGCGGCGACCATCCGCGCGCAGGTTCGCCGCGCAATCTCTATCGTTTCGGCGTCGGTCGAGTCGTCGAGCACCTGGATCTGGAGCCGATCGCGGGGATAGTCGATGCGGCATGTCGTCTCGATGATTCGCTCGGCGACGGCCCGCTCGTTAAACATGGGCAACTGAATCGTCACCCTCGGCAGCGAAGTAAAGCAGGACCGCAGCTTCGGCGTGTTCTTCCGGTACTTGTAGTAGAGGTAGACGAGTTGGTACCGATGCGCACCGTAGATCGCCAACATCAGACAGATGAAGAGGTGGAAGAAGAGGATCGTCCAGGAGGCAAAGCTGTATTTTTCCATGGGTTTCGCGGGCGTCAGCGTGTGATTTCGATCAAATTCTAGCGCTTACGGAAGCGGTGAATTGTATCGACAAACGGCAGCAAGTGTCAATCTCATAAATCCTGTCGGTGCAATTGGTTGGGCGAGTTCGGCCGCGAAAGTGACCGCGACTCGAAACTCAGTCGGGGCGGCGTTGCCGCTTCTCGGGAATGGGAAGCGCGTTGGGAGTCAGCGTTCGGGCCATCAGCGCCATGCGGACAAGGTCCGCGACGCACGTCGCCGACAGCTTACGATTGATGTTTGCCCGGTGGGCCTCGATGGTCTTCTCGGCAACGCCAAGCATCACCGCAATTGACTTATTTGCGTTCCCCTCCGCGATCAGATTCAGTATCTGGCGCTCGCGGCCGGTCAGTTTTGACAGTCGCTGGGCCAACGTTGACAATTCGTCACGATTAGCAAGGTTTGCGGCACTCAGTTCGACTGCCTTTTGGATTCGTTCGAGCAACGCCTGGTCGCCGAACGGCTTCTCCACGAAATCCATGGCGCCCGCTTTTATCGTCCGAACTGCCATGGGGATATCGCCGTGCCCGGTCACGAAAATAATGGGCAAAATGCAGCCCTGCGCCGTCAAATGCTCCTGGAGTTCGAGGCCGCTGATCCCGGGCATTCGTACGTCGAGCAGGATGCACCCGGTTGTATTGGGCTCGTATTGGTCGAGGAATTCCTGCGCCGTTGCAAAAGTCCGCACCGGCAGATTGATCGACTCGATCAGAAAGCGCAACGATTCGCGGATGGCATGATCGTCATCAATGACATAAACGATAGGCACGATTCCCTCGCTGTGTGCGGTGAGGGTGAGTGTGTGTTCGGCCGTCTGCGTCATATTATAACTAGAGCCCAATAATCCGCAATCCGCAATAGGGATTTCCCCTAGTAGAAATCACCCATGCCGGCATTTTGCTTATCGGACTCGAAATTTGCATACTAGTCCGCTACCTGAGTTTCCACGGGTTCGGTCGGTAACTGGATCGAGAACACCGCCCCTCCCGCCGAGCGGTTCTCGCCAACGAGGCGGCCTTCGTGGGCCTCGACGATCGAGCGGCTGATCGACAGCCCGATTCCCATGCCGTCTTCCTTCGTTGAAAAGAACGCGTCAAAGAGCCGGCACTGGACCTCCTCCGAAAGTCCCGGACCGCTGTCCTCTACGCGAATCTCGATCTCCCCGGTTTCTAGCCGCGCGGTCGTAATGGTGATCTCGCGAGCCGTGGGATCGTTGCCCTGCATCGCGTCGGCGGCATTGCGAATCAGGTTCAGGAGCACCTGGGCGATTTGCACCCGATCCACGAACACGATCGGCAATCGTTCGGCCAGTTTCAGGCGAGTTCGGACACCGCGCTGTCCGGCGTCGTGCTCGGCGAATCGACAGGCCTCCTGCACGAGGTCGTTGATTACGACAGTCGAACGCCGCGGCTCGCGCTTCCGCGAGAATTCGCGGAGTCGGCGAACCACCTCGCCCGCACGCCGCGCCTGCGTTGCCGTTTCACGCATGGGTCCGATCAGGCTGGCGGCATCGGCCCCGCCGTTCTCGAGGCGCTTGAGACAGCCGTTGGTGAAGTATGCGATCGCCTGCAGCGGCTGGTTGATCTCATGCGCGAGGGCCGATGACATCTGGCCGATGATCGTGAGCCGGCCGACGTGCGTCAGGTCGGCCTGGTATCGTCGGGCTCGCTCCTCGGCCCGACGTCGCGCCGTGATGTCGGTCGTATACCCGATGTAGCCGATCGGGACGCCGCGCTCATCCCGCAGTATTGAGAGCGAAGTGTGTACGAATATCTCCTCGCCTGACTTCGTTCGGCGCCGCACTTCGAACTCATTGCTGCCCATTCTCACCAACGGTTCGATGACGTCATACTTGATGGCGTCCGCCTCGCCTTCAAAGTAGATCAGCGTGATGTGACGGCCGATGGCCTCCGCGGCCGAATATCCAAAGATTCGCGTCGCGCCCGCGTTCCAGTCCGTGATGATTGCGCTGAGGTCGGTGACAATCACGGCGTCGTGGATTTGGGCGAGGACCTGCGCTTGCCGCCGCAATTCGGCGTCGGTCCGTCGTCGCTCGGTGATGTCAAAGACGGTCGAGCGCGTGAACGCGAATCGGCCGTCGGCCCCGCGAACCGCTGTCGCGTTCAGCAAGACCGGAAAACGCGTCCCATCCTTGCGGATCAACTCGAACTCCACGCCGGTGACGGATCCCTCGCGCTTGAATTGTGCAAAGCGTTCATCAAACCAGTTGACGTACTCGGGCGACATGAGATCGCGGATTGTTCGCCGCCCGATCAGCTCTTCCCGTTGGTATCCGAGCCAGCCGAGCTCCGTGTCGTTCACGCGGACATAGCGTCCGTCTTCATCGAGCGAGTGGTATCCGCACGGCGCGCGGTTGTAGAGGTCACTGAGTTCATCGGCGGCCCGACGCAGTTCGGCAGTGCGCTCCTCGACGCGAATCTCGAGTTCGTCCCGCGCGCGCCGAACCTCCTCCTCGGCGAGCTTGCGTTCGGTGATGTCGAGGACGTAGCCCTCGTAGTGCGTGATGCGATTCTGGGCGTCGCGGATGATGTTGGTGAAGTCGTAGAGCGGAACGTAGCGACCCTCGGCCGATCGAATGCGGTACTCCTGCTCGAAGCACGCTTCCCCCGCGGCGCTGTGAACGGAAACCTCGGCCGCGATCCGTGCTCGATCATCGGGATGAATGATGTCCGCGTACCGGATGCGGCCGCTGGTGAAGTCCGTTGCCGAGTATCCGTACTGGCTGACGTTTGACGAGACGTGTTCGACGGGCCAGTCGGGCTCGGCCCGCCAACGAAAGGCAACGACGGGGCCGCGGGCAAACATTCGCTGCTCCCGGAGCATCGTTTCGTGGGCCCGGCGGCGCTCTGAAATGTCGCGGCACATCGACAGGATGCGGGTTCCCTCGGGAGCTTGGATCACGGTCGCGTTGACCTCGATCGGGAGGACGGCGCCCGAGGGGTGGATGTAGTCAATTTCGAGACGCCGGACCAGACCGGTGGCGGCACACTTGCGGACCTCCTCTGCGTTTCGTTCCAGATCGTACGGAGCCGTCCACTCCAGGACGTTGCAGCCGCGGATTTCCTCGAAGCTCGCGCGACCCGTCAGTCGCACGTACTCGGCATTGGCGTCGAGAATCCGTCCATCGCCGTCGAGCGAACAGAAGCCGGTGTCCGTGGTCTCGATCAACGTTCGGTACTTGAGTTCGCTCGCGCGTAGTGCTTCATGTGCAAGGTGACGATCCGTGAAGTCCTCGGCCACGCCAAAGACGCGCGTGACCGCTCCATCCTCGTCTCGAATACGAGCACCGCGGTCGTGAATCCAGCGCGTCTCGCCGTCCGGGCGCACGATCCGATACTCAACTTCGTACTCCACGTCCGCATCGCCGGCGGTCCAGCGATGGAACAGCGTCGTAACGCGCGGCCGATCCTCCGGGTGGATTGACTGCTGCCAGGCGTGAATGTCGGCGTAGAGTTCCTCGATCGGTCGCCCCCACACGCGCGCGTGCGCGGCATTCACAAAGACCATTCGTTGCGGTGAGATGTCGCTGATCCAGAATATCTCGTCGACACTGTCGGCGAATTGGCGGAAAGTTTGCTCGCTTGCCCGCAACGCCTCCTCGACGCGCTTCAGGTCGGTAACGTCGATCGCGACACCGAGGACGGACGGCAGCGCCGAAGTCGTCTCGCTGAAAGGAATCTTGGTTGTCTGCAGCAGGCGAACGCGACCCGCTGCATCGGTGATCGGCTCCATCGGGATGACCTTGGGTCGCCCGCTCTCGATGACTTCGAGGTCGTCGCGCCGAAAACTCTGGGCTTCTTCCGTCGAGCGAGCGAAGTCGGCATCGGTTCGTCCGATGATGCCCTCGACGCTGGTGCCGTACGCCTCGGCGAGCGCACGGTTGACGAGAATGAACCGGCCATCGAGGTCCTTCGCGAAGATGAAGTGCGGAACAAGATCAATGACCTGACGCAAGCGAGCTTCGTTTCGTCGCAGCGTCTCGGCGGATACTCGCGTCTCCGTCACGTCGTGCGCCGAGGCGTAGATAAGCGATTCGCCGGGCCCCGGCGCCGGGCATCGCCAGCGGAGCCATCGGTATGAGCCGTCCCGTCGGACGTATCGATTCTCGAAGCCGTCGCAGTCGACGCCCGCGAAGATGCTGGCGAGTTCCCGAGTGGTTCGCTCGCGATCGTCCGGGTGAACAAAGTCGATGAAGCGCTTGGACATGAGTTCTTCACCGGTGAAGCCGGTCAGTCGCTCAAACGCCGGATTCACGCGCTTGAAATAGCCCTGCGCATTCGCGATGCAGAGTACGTCAAGGGCCACGTTGAAGAACTGATCGCGCTCCAGTTCGATCAGGCGCTGCTCGGTAACATCATGAAAAACCGCCTGGACACATTGCCGCCCGTCGATCGTACACGGCGAACCCGTGACCTCGGCGTAGACCCGTCCGCCGTCGAGCCGTTTGAGCAGTAGCGGAATGCGCGGAGCGACCTGCTCCCCGTGGAGGATTCCACGGATGCGCTGCTGTACGACAGCAATGGACTCGCCCGGAACGATCTCGAAGATGTCGCGACTCAAGAGCGCCTCGGGCCGCTCTGCGCCGAGCATCCGGGCCGCCGCCGGATTGGCGAAGAGCCAGACTCTCCCATCGTGGACGAGCGTGGCGTCCGGGGAATGCTCCACGAGCGTCCGGTAGCGTTGCTCGGACTCGCGGTGATCCGCCTCGGCACGGATTCGACGACGACGCTCCCACAGCAGGACGAGGATCGCGCCCGCTTGCAGAACGACGAGTACGGCCGCGAATAAGAGCTCCTCGCCATACCATTGCCACAACGACGGTCGTTCGTATCGGATCAGCGAATCGGCCGGAAGTGCGGAGCGCGGGATTTTCCAACGCTCGAGCGCACGCCCATCGAACATGTACCGGTTCGGGCTCTTGTGCACGATCGGGATGTCTGACGCCCGTTCGCCGCCGAGGATACGGCGGGCCAGTTCGCCGGCGGTCTGTCCCTGAAACTCGCCGCTGGTCAGCAGGCCTCCGACGACTCCCGAACCGAGGTAGGCGTCGTACAGTGTGTAAACCGGGCCCGGCGCCGCCTCGCAGATGTCGTTCAGGAGCGATCGCGAATCCGGCACCGGCAGCGTTACGACGGCGACGTGCGCGAGGAAGACCACGGGCGTGTCGGCCGGCAGCTTGCGAATCGAGCTCAGCAGCGCGGCCGGCTCTTTGTCTGTCAGCCACACCACTTCCGGACGCTCGGGCATGGACTTGAGCGCGGCCTCGGCGAGCTGACGCAGGTGTTGGCCGTGCCCGGTATCGTCGACGATGATGCCGAAGCGGCGAGACAATGGTTGCAGGCGGCGCATCAGATCGAGCGTGCCCAGCAGGTCGACCGTCTCTAGCACGCCGGTGATATCGCCGCGAGCACGACTGGCAAGATTGGCATCGCTGAGCCCCGAAAAGACGATCGGAGCGCCGTGAAAAGCCTCGGTCCGGAAACGAGCGGCAAACTCAAATGCAGCCGTGTCCATCGTCACCACGAGGTCGATCGGCTCATTCTCATATCGCAAGGCGAAAAGGTCACGCAACAGTAGATCGGAGCGCTCGTCCACTCCGCCTTCGTCGTTCAGGTACTCGATGTGCAATCGGAATGGCGCCACTGCCGGAGCGGATAGTGCGTGCAGGATTCCTTGTTCCTGCAGCTGCGAATACGCAGAGTTGCGATCGCGGGAGTGAAGGAGGATGACGTTTTGGCGCCGCTCCGGCGGCGCCGCGCCCGATGCGCCGCTGTGCCATAACACAGTCATCACGATGCAGATCGAGAATCCCGCTTGTCTCATGATGCACCTCGATCGGGTCCGCGCGCGGCTGTGCGTTGGTAGCTCTTCACCTCTGGTGTCGCGGAAACCCCCGATATTGTACCACCCGCCGGCGGAGACGTGCTCAGATGGCGTGGGCGGGTTTGGGCAGGTCGGCGTGGATTTTCTGCTGTTGGCTCTGCTGGCCGTCGAACGAGAACAGGACCATCTCGTCGTTGATTTGCGCCTGCAAGTGGGCCGGCCGCCGCCAGATGTGCTGCACGTTTTTGAGTGTCTCGACTGCAAAGCGAATGTCGAGGTCGGCCCCATTGTGGCGGTGGGCCATGTAGAGTTCGCCCCGATTGCGGTAATTGCCATCGACGACGTAGATGTACGGCTGCCCGTGGTTCGTCAGTGCGAACAGGAGTTGCTGCTTGATCTTCTCAAAATCTCGGTTGACGACCACCATGCGGCGCGTAGCCGGATCGTACCGGTAATGATAGAGCTTCAGCCGGTCGGCCAGGTCTGCGGTCAGAAACTCGTCGATAAACGTCACGTCGTTATAGACGCGGCGCACCTCAAAGACCTTTTGCAGCCCCTCCATGAGGCCGGTGTCCCAGCGGCGGCGCTTCTCGAGTGACTCGCACTCGTCATATTCCTTGCCGAATCGACCTTTGTTCCAGCGATCTTCAATGTCGCGCAGGATCTCGACACCCATCTTGTACGGATTGAGATTCCCCGGCGAAGTCGCGAGCGTCCCGGCGTGATGATCGCAATAGGTGATGAGCTCGTCGTCCTTCAGCAGGTGTCGTGTCATCAGCCGGCTGTGCCAGAAGGTGGCCCAACCCTCGTTCATGATCTTGGTTTGTCCTTGCGGCGCGTAGTAATACGCCTCCTCGCGGACGATGCTCAGAATGTCCGCCTCCCAATCCTCCAGCGGCGCGTGGCGAAGGAGAAACTGGAGCACGTCCCTAGTCGGCTTCGACGGAATCCCGTGATGTTCGCCCTTGCCGCGATCGAGGTTCCGCTGCCGTTCTTCCTTCAGCCGCTCGGGCGGATTGATCCACCGGTCGAGGTACGGCTTGGTCTGATAGCGCACGACCTGCTGCTCGGCCTGGATTCGCCGCGCAGCCGTCGATCCAGCCGGCCGCTCGGCCGATTCGCGCCGCATGAACGAGCTGTGCGGATCGATCAGGTTTTCGATCGATACGCACACATCGATAAACTTTTCGACTGGCTCAAAGCCGTGGCGATCGACGTTCCGCCGGATCCGCGTCGCGTGGTTGGCGAACTCGTCCATCATCCGTCGGTTGGTCTTGCTAAACCAGATGTTGTGCTTGAAGAAGTCGCAATGCGCGTACACATGCGCCATGACCAGCTTCTGGTCGATGATCGCGTTGTCCGAGAGCAGGTACGCATAGCACGGGTCGTTGTTGATGACCATCTCGTAGATGCGGCCGAGCCCATAAACGTGCTGCTTGCGGAGCTTTTCGTACTCCATGCCGAAGCGCCAGTGCGGATAGCGCTGCGGAAACCCGCCGTAGGCCGCGATCTGGCACATCGTGTCGTAGTCGACCAACTCGAAACGCGTCTCAAAGAAGTCGAGCCCCGCGTTCCGCGCCACATCGGCGATACGGCGGGCATGGTCGGCCAGTTCGGCGGTGAGTTTCAATTCGGACGAGTCGGCCATGGTGGGTTACTTGCCCTTCGTGAAGAAGGTCTTGAGGGAGTCGTAGATGTCGTCCTTGTTGTTGACGCGGCTGGTGATGACGTTTTCGCAGTCATCGAGATGTTCGTGAATGACGTTGATAAAGTTGCCGCTGCCATACGCGCTGGCGACCTGGCAGTACCCAAACATGTTGATCTGCGGCAGAAGCTGCTCGCGGAGCAGTCGGCAGCACTCGCGCGAATCCGTCTCGCTGCTGTTGTCGCCATCGGAGAAGTGGAACAGGTACACGTTCCACTCCTGCGGTTGATAGTGTTGTTCGAGCAGGTGCTTCGCAACCTTGAACGCGCTCGAAATCTTCGTCCCGCCATCTTCGCGCAGTCGGTAGAAGGTGTCGCGATCGACCTCCTGCGCCCGCACATCGTGGACGATGTACCGGCTGTCGATGCCTTCGTAGTTCCGCCGCAGCCACGCGTCGATCCAGAACGCCTCGAGCCGCACCAACTCCTTCTGCTCGTCGCCCATCGAACCCGACACGTCCATCATGTAGATCAGCACCGCGTTCGACTGCGGCTTGAGAACCGTCTTCCAGCTTCGATAGCGACGGTCGCGGCGAATCGGCACGATCCGCGGTTCGGTCGGGTTATATGTTCCGCTGATGATCTGCCGCCGCAGCGCGTGCTTGAACGTCCGCTTGAAGTGCCGCAGCGACTCCGGCCCGGTCTGCCGCAGGCCGCTGTAGCGCTCCTTCTTCGACGTGATGATGTGCTTGCCCTTCGGCTCGATACGCGGGAGTTGCAGTTCTTCAGCGAGGATGTCGGCCAATTCATCGAGCGAGACTTCAACTTCAAGGATGTGCGAACCCGGCTGGGAGCCGCCCGGCCCCTTGCCGTCACCCTGTCCATCGACCGCATCGCCGACGCCGGCCTCGCCGGTTCCGACGCCACCGTCGTTGTTGTCGCCATATCGAAAGTGCGGCAGCTCGATGCCGCGCACCGGAATGCTGATTAGGTTCTTGCCTTCCTTGCCCAGAAGCTCGCCGCGCGTCAGAAACTTGCGCAGATCGCCCCGGATTCGTCCTTTGACGATCTGTCGAAACCGTTGATAGTCCTTCTCGATCGACACGGGTCCTGTTCCCCGCAAGGCGGCATCAGTACCAACAGAACCGCTGGGCATCGGCGTCCTGCATCCCATTATATTCACGGACCGAGCGACGATTCTCCCGTCACCAAACCGAGGGGCGCCTCCGGGTGTCTAGAATCGATATCGGACATGGCCACGCCTGCGGCCGACTTGTTCGTGACGGCTACCGCGCCATCGCCTCGGACACGCCTGCCGCGGACCATGCCTCCATCATCCGGGCCAGCAGTTCCATCGGCAGCCCGACGACGTTCGAAAAGCTGCCCTCGATCCCCTCGACGAAGGCGTCGCCGTGGTCCTGGATGCCGTACGCACCCGCCTTTCCCTCCCAGGCGTTCGTATCGAGGTATCGTTCGATCTGCGGGTCATCCAGCGTTCGGCAGCGGATGTACGTCACGTCGTACTTGAGCATGCGCCGTCCGGCGGACGGCTCGTACAGCGATAGTCCGGTCACGACGCGGTGTCGCGTGCCGGACATCAACCGCAGCATCCGTCCGGCGTCCGCCCGGTCCTTCGGCTTCCCGAGAATCTTCGGGCCGACGACGCAGATCGTGTCGGCGCCTAGCAGCGTGGCGTTCGGGTGCAGGTGGCTGACGCGCGCGGCCTTGAAGTACGCCATCGACACGGCATACGCCTCCGGCGTCTCGCCCGGATGCATCGGCTCCGGCTCTGTCAGCTCGCTGGCCGCAACCGTAAACCGGTAACCCGCCGCGCGCAGCAATTCCTCGCGCCGCGGACTGCCGGAAGCGAGGATCAGGGGGGCGGGCTGGACAGGCTGGGACATGCTTCGAGCGATACTACCAAATGGTGCGCTATTTGCCATTAGATGCTGGCGGGGCCGGCTTCGCCCGCGCTGTCGCCGCGACGGGTTCGATCTTGCTGCCACACTCGGGACATCGGCCGCTTTCATTACGGAACAGGTCGTAGCCGCAGTTTTCGCAATGAGGGTGTGCCTCCCTTCGGCCGAATGCCCGGAGGACGAGCGACGAAACACAAAGACTGATTGCGAACAAAACCGCGCAACCGACGACATGGACGACGACGTAAATTGGGAGAAACAGTACGATCAGCGCCGAAGTGGAACTGGGTCGTGACGAAACTTCCGCGATGGCGACGACGCAGGAGTAAGCCACAAACTCCAATGCGGTGGCGACCAGCGCGAAGCGGACTTCCGGAGCGCGCTGCCAGCCGCGAACAACCAGCGCTGCCAACAGAAGTTGGGGGATACTCCCAACGGTGCCGAAGGCAATGCCAGCTTCCGTCCCCAACCAGTGCCGGAATTGAAGTATGGTGGCTACGATCGAGACCACCAGTGCGGCCAGTGACGAGATTCTCAGAGTCTGCGTGTGTGAATTCATCGCCTGCGTCGCTTGCGCTGTCGCACGGCTTTTTTCCGTCGCAATAACCGTTCGGCATCCGCTTTGTCTTGTAGGCGGCCGGTGGCCCGCTTATTGCGAACAAGGTGTTCGAGACCGATCACTGCGACGCGCAGGCCCTTGCGAACGTGCTCAACACGCCGTTTCCACGCGTTCTCGAACCGAACGCCGGTGATGTCAGTGATGATGTCAACGCGGTTGGGGGGCCGTCCAAACGTGATCATCGTGCCCGGATGCGATAGGTCGTCGCGTAGTCCGCGCGTGACGGGCAATCCGAAGCGACCGAGAGCGTCGACGACTCGCTCGGCGTTTTCGGGAGTCGGCTCGACAAAGAAATCAACGTCCTTTGTGAGTCGCGGATGACCGTAAAACCCGACGGCGCGACCGCCGACGATCAGATACCGGACGCCCGCGGCGTTTAATAACTCGATAAGATCGCGGACGTCCTTTTGAAGTTCTTCCATTCTTGCCGCCCCAATAGGTGGCGATCAGGTGATCGAGAATATCCAAACACTCATCCGGCGTCATCCGGGCGTATTCTTCGTCGTCGGCCCGTTCGGCCTCTTCGAAAGAATGAAAGATTCGGAACACCTTCTCCATCACGCCATTATACCTCGTCGTCTGACTCGCCGCCCATGCGGCACTGCCCTACGATGCCACCCGTGTTCGACTATCACCCGCTTGCCAGCGATCCAACCACCGCCGCCCGCCTCGGCACGTTTTCAACGCCGCACGGCAACGTCGAGCTCCCCGCCTTCATGACCATCGGCACGCGCGGCGCTGTCCGCGGCGTCACGCCCGCCCAGCTCCGCGAGGCCGGCTGCGAAATCGTCCTCTCAAATACCTATCACCTCGCGCTTCGCCCGGGCGCTGACATTGTCGCCGCCCACGGCGGCCTGCATCGTTTCATGGGTTGGACCGGCCCCATCCTCACCGACAGCGGCGGCTACCAGGTATTCTCGCTCGCCGAACTCCGCGAGATCGACGACGCCGGCGTCACATTTCGCTCCCACATCGACGGCCAGATCATGCGGCTCGACCCCGCCAAGTCGATCGCCGTTCAGAACCAGCTCGGCCCCGACATCATCATGGCCTTCGACCAGTGCGTCCGCCTGCCGGCCACCCGCGACGATATGCTCATTGCGGTCGAGCGGACCATGCGCTGGGCCGAAGCGTCCAAGCGCGCCCATCGCCGCGAAGACCAGGCGCTGTTCGGCATCGTGCAGGGCGGCCTCGACCACGAGCTTCGCCGACGCTGTCTCGAAGCTCTGCGTGGGATCGACTTCCCCGGCTACGCCGTCGGCGGCCTCGCCGTCGGTGAGTCGCCCGACGAGATGTACGCTTTTCTCAAGCAATTCGCCCCCACGATGCCCGCTGATCGGCCGCGCTACCTCATGGGCGTTGGCCGCCCGGTCGACATTGTTCGTGCCGTGTCCTGCGGCATCGACCTCTTCGACTGCGTCCTGCCGACCCGGAATGGCCGAAACGCGTCGGTCTTCACTGACGGCGGAACCCTGAAGCTGCGAAATGAACAGCACAAGCTCGCGCAAGACCCGATCGAGCCGGGTTGCGACTGCTACACCTGCCGGAACTTCTGCCGCGGCTATCTGCGGCACCTGTTCCTGGTCGGCGAGATGCTCGGCCCGATTCTGGCGTCCATTCACAACATCGCGTACTATCAGCGGCTGATGCGGCGGATTCGCGCGGCCGTTCGCAACGGGACAATGCCCAGCCTGCTGAGCGAATTCGAGTCGAAATCACCTTCGCCAGACAACGAGGACCTCGCATGCAACTCATCGGACTGATGCTCTCCCAGGCCACGACCCAGCCGGCACAGCCGCAGGGTGGGATTGGCACGATGCTCTTCCCCCTGCTGGTCGTCGGATTTGTGTTTTATCTGCTGGTTTTCCGCCCGCAGAAGCGCGAACGGGCCCAGCAGAAGCAGCTGCTCGACGGCCTGAAGAAGAACGACCGGGTCGTGACGATCGGCGGGCTGTACGGAACCGTGGTGCAGGTGAAGGACCAGGAAGTCACGCTGAAGGTCGATGAATCGACCAACACGAAGATGACTTTCATGCGGAGTGCGATTCGCAGCATCGTCTCGGCGGGTCCGGGGGAAGAAAAGAAGGAAGGCACGAACTGAGGCGAACAGCGCCTAAGTTGCCGGAGCATATGAGTTTGTAACTGATTGTTGCCGGAAATCGGCAACTATTGCGCGGGGCCGGCGGGCCGATATAGATATCGAGACGCACCCACTGCAACGGTCCGGAAAGCGGATCGTATAATAGAGCGTTGGGTCAAGGAGATCGGTTCATGAATCGTCGATTGACGTTTGGCGTTCGGTTGTTCGTTGCGGCGCTGGTCATCGGTTTCGCGGCCCAGGCGGGCATGGCCCAGACGACGCCGACACCGACGTCGACTCCGACCAGCGGGACGGATATCACCAGCATCCTGCAGCAACTTACCGGCGGATCGACGGGCACGACCGGCTCGACGGGTACCTCGACCGGAACCGGCAGCACCAGCACCACCACCCAGCCGAGTGAAGGCGATTTCCCGCCGCTGACGACCGGCCTGCCGCAGGCGAACGTCGGGCTCGGGGCGCTGCAGGCGCGGGCGCCGGGGACGTGGGTCATTCGGGCCCAGGGCGTGGCGACCGGCAACGTCGAACTGGAAGGCAACGGCGACGACAGCTCGCCCAGCGCGACGAATATCATGCGCAACATGGCCTTCGACATCACCGAGGCCGTCGTCCAGAGCGTCCAGCAGGGCATCCTCCAGTTGTTCAGCTCGTTCCTCTCGCAGCTCGGGGTCAACATTCCGGGCGGCGGCTCCTTCGTGGTGCCGACGCCGACCATCAACGTCAACGGCACGCTCGATAACCAGACGACGACCAGCACCGGCACCGTCGTGCCGGTCCCCTGAAGGCCTTACCACACAGTCCACAACTCGAACGGCCGGACGCGAGCGTCCGGCCGTTTTGTTTTCGGCCTGGGCGCAGCGGATGCGGGGGCGCGAGGCGGGGCCGGGGCCGGGTTGGAATGGCCGAGGCGTTCTGTTTGCTGAGAAAAGCTGATAACCGCTGATAACGGGGCGGGGCCTGGGGGGCCAGGGTCTTGAGCAGCGGAAAAGTTGGAAATGTTGGAATTTGGGCGCGGGGAGTGAACTTGGGTGGCAACGACCGTGCATGATGCCGGGCGGGTAGGAATTGGACGGCGTTGAAAAAGTTAGAACGGTGAGAATTCGCGTCCAGGGAGTGAACTCGCCTGGCAACAGTCGTGCGCCCTGCCGGGCGGAGGGGCGAATGATCCTGAGGGCGGGAGTTGGCGTTGATTGGCAGGGTTGGGTTGTTGCCGGGCGATTCATCGGGCTCATTCCTGCATCCCCCCTTGTTATTTGCTGGGACGCGCTGGGACGCGCTGGGACGATTTTCAAATCGGATTGAAAAGTCGGTTTGCGTCATCTCCGCGCAGAATCTCTCCGGGGCCGCTTGCGCCGTTCGTGCGCGCAGCACGGGCGTAGCGGCTTTGTTGGTCGTTCGGCGCGGAGACACAGCGTCCCTCGCGGCTTTCACCCTGTAGACGCGCCCGGTGATCCACAGGGCGACGAAACGTTGAAACGCAGAAACGCCAAGATGCAGCAGAGACAGGGGGCCCGGGGGGCCGTGCCGGGGGAGCGTTCGGGGCGGCAGAAATTATCACGCGGGAGGGGATGCGAAGGGTATGATGGGCCTCGCCCTGGTCATGCACTTGGAGGACGATCATGAAGGCGATGCGATCGATCCGGAAAGCCAGACTCGTGGCGGCGCTGGCGCTGTGCGCGATGCTGGCATCGAGCGCGGGATGCGGCTTCTGCTTTTTTGAGGCGCAGTGCCGGGTGCTCAGCGATGAGTGTTGTCGCAGTTTCCGGTGCGAGCCGTGCCTGTTGATGCTCGCCAAGGCGGAGACGCCGGATGCGACGGCCGACGACGGGTCGAAGGACTTCGTCGATCTGATCACGACGCTGTTTCCACCGAATCAGTACTAGGCCCCATTCGGCGTTCGTCGGCTCGGACGCATGAGGGGTGCGTTATACGATATTATTGGCTTAGTGGACCCGAAATGTCATCAGTGACAATCGAAGTCGCTCGTGACTTACCTCTTGATGGAGGAATTGGGGGGGCAGGGCGCCGGAGTGACGGTCGCGGTTCCAGGTGACAAGGAAAGTCTGTCGTGACTTATCTCGGGGTGGAGCAGGGACGTGACTGTGGAGGGAGCGAAAGGGCGGACGAGGATTCGGCGGATTCCCAGGCGGCAAGCGGGAGTTTGGGGACGCGACGGTTCGTTGGGAGCGCTTGGATGGTGTCGGATGTCTTTCGCCGACATGGAATATGGGTATCCTCCGCGGAATGGAGTTGGGGGTTGCGGGGGTGGCGCGCGGCGGTGTTTGGAGTGGCGGGAAGCGCACGCTGCGATTGCAGTCAAGCATTAGAATGCGCGAATGATCATCCTGGCGGCATGGTGTGTCTTGGGCGTCCTCGTTTGCTGGTCCGTGGAGCCGGCCGGATTCTGCGCATTTATCCGCGATCGGCGGCCGGACCTGGTCGTCCGCGAAGCGAGCGCGGAGTACATCACGCTCGAGCATCCGCGCGGAGGAGTCATGCGTTTGAGCGTCGAGAATCTTGCCGGGCAGATCGCCGAGCTCAACGACGCGGAGCCGGCAGCTATCGAGGGCGTCTACGCCGACTGGCTAGCCGTGATCGACGAAGCGTCGGGAAAGTCGGATGCGTTTGACTTCGCGCGAGACGGCGACGCTGTGTTTCCGCAGCTTGTCACGCCCGAGTACGTCGCATCACTCGCGTTCGACTGGGCGCTCCGTTCGATTCCGGGAGTCCGGCTGCAAGTTGCCTGCATGTTGAGGGGATCGGCCGAGTCGCGGTACCTGGCCGCGGCGGAGATCCGCGATGCGGGCCAGACGATCGATTCCGTCATCAAGCGGGCGCTGCAGAATCTGAGCGGGCAAACGCCCCGCGAACGACTTCGGTCGGGACTCGAGCGCGGACCGGTCGCCCTGGACTTCGGCGACAATTTCAACGCAGCTCGAATTCTGCTCGTGCCGCGGTGCTTGCAAGCCGGTGAGGAAGCGGCGGTCGTCATTCGCGATCGGGATGAACTCGTGCTCGGGCTCATTCGCGATCCTGCGGATTGGGAGCCGTACGAGACATTGGCGGCGAGTCCGGGCGGCCCGCATGAAATGGTGTCGCGTGTTGTAAGCGTGAGCCAACGGGGATTCGGTTTGCATTGATTCGGCGGGGCGAGGTGCGGGAGGGCGAGGCGGGCAGTTGGTTTTGGGGGCGGCGCGTTTAAGGATATAAATGGGTTAGTGGACCCGAAATGTCCTCAGTGACAATGGGAGTCCACATCGTCCTTCCGTAGTGGGGGTGGGTACGGTGGTGCCAGCGGTATGCGGGATGATGGGCCGGTTGGTGCGGCTGAGTCAGTGACGGGTAGGAGTCCACGGAATCCTGCCTTATGGGGCGTACGGTGGCGCCAGGGGTATGCGGGCTGATGGGCCGGTTGGTGGGGCTGAGTCAGTGACGGGATGGCGGGTGGGTGGCCGGTCGGAAGCGGGAGGTAGAATGCGACGGAGATGGCCGGGGGGCGGAGTTTGGGTGCGGGGAGACTGCGCCGGGATGTGGGGTTGCTGTGCGTGGACGGTCGCGGCGGTCGAGACGGCGCGGAAGGCGGTCGACCCGGCGAGCGGGCCGTCGAACCTGTTGATGAAGCGGACGATCGACGACGCGATGCTTTAGGGGCGGATGGCGGAGGGGCGGGATTCGTGAGCAATTCGTGAGAGTGTGGATTCACTCGCAATGTTCAACGAATAGACCTTCCCAGCGTGCCACATCGCACCGCGCGGGAAGGGGAAGAAGGGAGAGCGGTGCGGGGGAATACCACGGGCAAAGCAAGTTTGCCCATGGCACCCTTAGACTGCTTGTCCCGGGCACCCGGCGCGGCGTAAGACGGCTGGGTGGCGGGGGGATCCGCTGCAATGGAGAGGATAGAATGGAGAATTACGGTTCGAGCCATTCCGTGTCCGGACGCGCCAATTGCCGAGCATTGTTGTAGGCCATGTCAAGCGTCAAGCACGTTGACGCGAGGTAGACGCCGTGTTCCTTGTAAACGACGAGCGCAAGGTCCGCTCTCGCAGGATTAGTCATACAGATCGGGAGCAATAATTGAATGTTGCCCTGGTAGTACTGCGGCACAGCGGTCTTATAGTTTCTATGTACGCGTTTCAGCGTCTGCTCGATTGCGCCATTCAGTGCAATTCGGAGTTGGTGGTTGTCCGACGTTGAGCGAAATGCCGCCGGAAATCTTTCCTTGTTGTCGTCAATAATGTGATCTACGTTCTTCCTAAATGGAAGCCGAGTGTCAAGAAGCAGCTCCGCCGGATCGTCAAAGTAGTGAGCCAATTCTGGCAGTTTCCCGAAATCAAGTAATGCCTTATCACTCTCTCGGCAGAATCGCTTGAGTTTCCAGTGTGGACCCTCCACCCGATGATTTGGCTCGAAGAGTGCGTAGATTTCTTCGTAGTTCGGAGTAATCAGACCAGTATTGAAGCAAGACGTCTGGCCATTTCCGGATGTTATGATCTTGCCCTCTTCCTGCAATCGAATAAAGGTGTAATGCAAGTAGTTGTACAGAATCGGCTTTGGATTGTTCGACCGCGCGAAGCGGTATTCCCAGTTTTCCGGTTGCGCTAGGCCTGCTAGCGCATCGACCGCGAAGGGCAATGGCACGAACGCGTATTCAAAGAGAGGATATCCCACTTGGTGCGTCCGACGGCAGCGCGCGTGTACGCGTGCGCCTTCACATTTTCAGTATGCGAGACTCCACTTCGCGAATTCCCAGCGGTGTGATCTTACAGAGGCCGGTCTTCCGATCGAACTCAATCTGGGTCTCGCTATCCAAGCTGGACAGTACTTTCGACTCAAAAACAGACTTGTTACTATATTTGGTCCAATTGAATAGGTCACTCGCATCCACCCAAGTTGATTCGGAGTACAGGAGTACCAAAACCTTATCTGCTGTCGCCATCTGAGGGGAGAGTACTCGTTTCGCATTTCCAGAGTCCCAAACGAGCGGGACTCGTCGTTCAACTAGCGCATCCACGCTCTCTTGCGCTTCTTTGATCGTACAGCCATGAAAGACGCGTATCAGTTCCGCCATAACAAACGTGCATGCCGCTAAGACGTACGTCGCGTCCATCTTGTTGGAAACGACGTCCCCGCCGACATGCCCGATATTGCGGTTGTTGCGAATTTCATAGATCGGAGGCAGTACTCGGGG
>CAZONT010000018.1:0-34015 GCA_964581285.1 uncultured Planctomycetaceae bacterium
ATTCACTGGAAGCTCGCCGGTCGTACGCTGGCTCCGCTCGAACTCAATGAGGTCATGTACACGCTGGAGCTGGGCATCGTGACGGCGGGTTTCATATTCATGGCGATGGCCAGCCTGGCAACGCTGATCTTCGGGCGGTTCTTCTGCTCGTGGGGGTGCCACATCCTGGCGCTGGAGGACCTATCGGCCTGGATCCTCGGAAAGATGCAAATCCGTCCGAAGCCAGTCCGTTCGCGCGTGCTGCGTTGGGTTCCGATCATTGCAATGCTCTACATGTTTGCATGGCCCCAGGCCTCGCGCGTGCTGGCCGGCCGTCCGCTGCCGCAGGCGCAGGTGCTGAGCGATGCACAGGGTTGGGCGTCATTCCTCACGACGAACTTCTGGCGCAATCTCCCGGGACCGGGCGTGACGATTCTCACGTTCGTCGTCTGCGGCTTTGCGATCGTGTACATGCTCGGCTCGCGGGGGTTTTGCACCTATGCGTGTCCGTATGGGGCGGCATTCGCCATCGCCGACCGGTTTGCGCCGGGGCGTATCCTCGCTCGCGGCGATTGCTCCAAGTGCGGAATCTGCACCGCCGTTTGCACGTCGCACGTCCGGGTTCACGAGGAACTGATCGCGTTCGGTCGCGTGGTCAATCCTGCATGCTTGAAGGACCTTGATTGCGTCGCCGCGTGTCCGGACGGCGCCGTTGGCTATGGCTTCGGCCGCCCGGCGATTCTGGACTTGCTTCGGTCGGCATCCGCCCGCCGGGTACCCTACGACTTCTCACGGCGCGAAGACGTGCTCATGGCGGCGATCTTCACGGCGGCGCTCCTAATCTTTCGCGGGCTGTACGAAACCGTTCCATTTCTGTTGACGCTGGCCATCGGCGGCATTCTGGCATACGGCGCGGTCCTCGGCCTGCGACTGCACACGCGGGCGCACGTGCGACTCAACAACTGGCAACTCAAGATCGGTGGTCGGCTCACGCGGGCGGGTATTGCGTTCGTGGCCATCGGCGGCATCGTGCTGGCCTTCACCACTCACAGCGCGTTGATCCGGTCCCACGCGTTCATGGGACAGCAGAGGCTTGGGTGGGCGGGAAACAACGCCTCCGAGATCGAGGTGCGCGCTGCGATCGGCGACCTTGAGTTCTGCGATCGCTGGGGCCTGCTTCATCCGGCTCATCTGTCAAACGATCTGGCGTCGCTCTACCAGCGGCTCGGCCAGGGGTTGGCGGCTCAGGGTCGGGTGATCGAGTCCGTTGATGCTTTCGTTCGGGCGGCAACGTACCAAAGCGACCCGAGTGTGCGCGCCGGCCTTCGAGCCGACGCGGGCACGCTGCTACTCGACTCCGGTGAGCCGGCACGGGCGCTTGAATCGCTGCGGCAGGCGGTCGGAGATGCCCCTGATTCGGCACGGATTCATTACAATCTGGCCGTGACGCTCTCCGCGCTCGGTAAGGACAACGAGGCGCTTGACGCCTACGAACGAACGCTGGCTCTCGATCCGACGGACGCCGAGGCGCACAACAACGTGGGTTTTCTTTTTGCGACGCAGGGAAAACTCGAAGTCGCCGCGCGGCACTTCGAGCGAGCCATCGCGCTGAAGAGCGATTATGCGCACCCGTATTTCAACCTGGGTCGGATTCGGCTGGCGCAGAACAATGAGCCAGACGCGATCCGATTGTTTCAGGCTGCCGCGCGACTCGATCCGACCTACGCGAGATTGCTTGCCGACCGGTTGGGTCCGGTGACGCAAACCCCTTCAGGAGACTGAGAATCCAATGCAAACCAAACGCTCCTGGGCAGAGCCGTTCAAGATCAAAATGGTCGAGCACCTTCGGATGACGACCCGGGCCGAGCGCGAGCGGGCCATCGCGGCAGCCGGTTTCAACACATTTCTGCTGCGGAGCGACGAGGTGTACATCGACCTGCTGACCGACTCGGGCACGTCGGCCATGAGCGATCGCCAATGGGCTGGGTTGATGCTTGGCGACGAGGCCTACGCCGGGTCGGCGAATTTCTATCATCTCGAGCAAACCGTGAGCGAGCTGTACGGCTATAAGCACGTGATCCCCACACACCAAGGGCGCGGCGCGGAGCACATTCTCAGTCGGTTGTGCATCAAGCCGGGCGATAGCGTGCCCGGCAACATGTATTTCACCACGACAAAGGCACATCAGGAGCTGGCCGGCGGGCGATTCGTGGATGTCATCGTCGACCAGGCCCACGATCCCGAGAGTGAGCATGCGTTCAAAGGCAACATCGATCCGGCGAAGCTACAGCACCTTGTCGATGAAGTCGGCCCTGGTCGCATCCCCTATCTGTCGATGGCGGCAACCGTCAACATGGCGGGTGGGCAGCCGTGCAGCATGGCAAACATCCGCGAAGTGAGCGCCATCTGCCATCGCAAGGGGATTCGCGTGATCCTCGATGCAACGCGGGCCGTCGAGAACTGCTATTTCGTCAAGGAGCGCGAGCCGGGCTATGCCGACAAGTCGCTGGCAGAAATCCTTCGCGAGTTGTGCTCGTACACCGACGGGTGCACGATGTCGGGCAAGAAGGATTGCCTGGTCAACATCGGGGGATTCCTTGCCGTCAACGACGACGACATAGCCGATGCGGCGCGAAACCTCGTCGTGCTCTACGAGGGGCTGCATACGTACGGCGGGTTGGCCGGACGCGACATGGAGGCCATGGCGATCGGCATCCGTGAGTCAGTCGATTGGGACCACATGCACGCGCGGATCGGCCAGGTTCGCTACCTGGGCGAACTGATCAAAGCTGCAGGTGTTCCGATCGTGCGGCCGATCGGCGGCCACGGCATTTTTCTGGATGCGTCGAAGTTTCTGCCGCAAGTGCCGCGCGAGCAGTTCCCCGCTCAGGCGCTCGCGGCAGCGCTCTATGTGGATTCAGGCGTGCGGGCGATGGAGCGCGGGGCCGTGTCGGCCGGCCGTGACCCCGCCACTGGAAAGAACGCCATCCCGCATCTAGAGCTTGTGCGGTTGACGATCCCGCGTCGCGTGTACACGCAAGCACATATGGATGTGACGGCGGAGTCTGTGATCGCGCTCCACGAGAATCGCGATCGGATCGTCGGACTAAGGTTCACGTACGAGCCGAAGCACTTGCGGTTCTTCCAGGCCCGCTTCGAGCCCGTTAATGGCGACCGGGTGCTGCGGCCCGGGGACTGATACATGAAAACCATCATCGAGCCGTTCCGCATCAAGTCGATCGAGCCAATCCGAATGACGACGCGTGACGAGCGCGAGCGAATCCTGCTCGAGGCGGGCTTCAACCTGTTCCTGGTTCGGGCCGAGGGCGTTCTGATCGATCTGCTGACCGATAGCGGCACGGGCGCGATGTCGTCCGAGCAGTGGGCCGGCATCATGCGCGGCGATGAGTCGTACGCCGGCGCAACAAGCTTTTACCGCTTTCAGAAGCGCATCCATGACGTAACCGGCTTCGAGCACATCCTGCCGACGCATCAGGGACGGGCCAGCGAGCGCATCCTGTTTGAACTCGTCGGGGGCGCCGGGAAGGTCGTGCCGAACAACGCGCACTTCGACACGACGCGGGCCAATATCGAGCATTCCGGCGCCCGGGCAGTCGATCTTGCCGTTCCCGAGGCGGCAGATCCCGCAAGCCGGCTACCGTTCAAGGGAAACATGGACGTTGCAGCGCTCGAGCGCCTGATCGGCGAGGTCGGACGTGAACGGATTCCAATTGTCATGGTGACAGTGACCAACAACAGCGGCGGCGGGCAGCCGGTGAGTCTTGAAAACCTGCGAGCCGTCCGAGCCGTCTGCGATCGACACAAACTGCCGTTGTTTCTCGATGCGTGCCGGTTCGCGGAGAACGCCTACCTGATCAAGCGGCGCGAGCCGGGCATGGCCGAGCGTAGCGTGCCGGAGATCGTCCGCGACATGTTTGACCTGGCGGACGGTGCAACGATCAGCGCCAAGAAGGATGGACTGGTGAATATCGGCGGGCTGCTGCTGCTGCGCAATGAGGAATTGCTGCACCGAGCCAGCAACCTCCTCATCCTCACCGAGGGATTTGTCACGTACGGCGGGCTGGCGGGGCGGGACCTGGAGGCGATGGCGCGAGGATTCGAGGAAGTGATGCACGAGGACTACCTCGCGTATCGAATTCGAAGCATCGAATACCTCGGAGAGAAGCTGCTTGCAATGGGTATTCCGATCGTACAACCGCCGGGTGGGCACGCGATCTATATCGACGCGGCCGCCGTGTGCCCGCACATTTCGCGCGAGCACTTCCCTGGCCAGGCCATCGTTTGCGGGCTTTATCGTGTCGGAGGAATTCGCTCCGTCGAGATCGGCTCGGTGATGTTCGGGCCGCCCAGCGGCGGAAAGCCGCGGCTGGAGTTAGTGCGCCTGGCGATACCCAGGCGGGTGTACACCCAGAGCCACATCGACTATGTCATTGAGGCGGCGGCGGAACTTTTCGCCCATCGACGCGAGCTGCGCGGCTTGCGGATGACGTTTGAGCCCCCGGTCCTGCGGCACTTCACGGCCCGGTTCCAAGAGATATAGGAATTCCAAGCGTTGACAGATTGGATTGGACATCGGTATTATTAATGATAAGTCGATCAACATATACGCTTACTGCGGCCGGCGCGCCTCCCGGTTTCTGGGAACGATGAGAGGAACCAATCATGAATAGTCGCGTCTTCGAATCGTTTCGCTCCCGTCGCTGGATTGTGCTGGCCGTTCTTCTCGTCGGTGGCGTCGCGACGGCCGCCGTGATCAACATGACTTTTGAAGACTTTCATCTTTCAGGTACGCAGGTCGGCGGTGTTCCGGCGAACGCTTTTCTGCCCTCGAACAACTGTTCCACCTGCCATGGAAACATCGATACCGCGAGCGAACCGTACTCCACCTGGAAGGGAAGTCTGATGGGCAATGCCGGCCGCGACCCGCTCTTTTTTGCCCAGATGACCACCGCCAACCAGGACGTCGGAAACGTCGGATACTTCTGCATGCGCTGTCACGTCCCTATGACCTTTGTCACCCAGCACGCGTACCAGCCGGACGGGAGCACGCTGGACAACCGCGACCGCGACGGTGTGAACTGCCATTTCTGCCACTCCATGGTCGACCCGATTTACAAGCCCGGGATCAGCCCGTTGCAGGACCAGAGCATCCTCGCCGGCCTGGTTGATGTGCCGGACTATTACGGAAACTCGATGTTTGTGCTGGACCCCACCGGCACGCGACGCGGGCCGTACAATGATGCGGTTCCCCCGCACGCCGCCATCACCTCACCCTTCCACCGCACGGGCGGCTTTTGCGGCACCTGTCACGACGTCGGTAATGTCGCCGTAACCCGGCAGCCGGATGGTTCGTACCAATACAACACAATCAATCAGCGCACGCCGAGCGAGGACCCAGCTTCGCAGTTCCCGCTAGAGCGGACGTACACCGAGTGGAAGCTCAGCGCGTTCGCCAACGGCGGCGTTGACATGGGCGGTAGATTCGGCGGAAGCGGCCCGGCCGTCGTCAGCACCTGCCAGGACTGCCACATGCCGAAGTCGAGCGCAAAGGGATGCGTCACCGGACCGGTGCGCGGCGATCTGGCGAAGCACGACTTCGCCGGGGCGTCAGCGTGGGTGCTCGAGATCATCGGACTCTACTACCAAGCCGATCCTAATGTGAACCAAGCCGCACTGGTCGATGGCCGCGCCAAGGCAATTGACATGGTTCGCCGAGCGGCATCTCTGGAGGTCACGCAGGCTTGCGGCGCCCTGCACGTTCGCGTGATCAACGAATCCGGCCACAAAATCCCCACCGGCCACATCGAGGGCCGCCGCATCTGGGTTAACACGAAATTCTTTGACGCCACGGACGCGCTCGTGGGCGAGTACGGGCACTACGACCCGACCGAGGCCCATCTCGACGAGAATTCAACGCATGTCTACGAAATGAAGATCGGCCTGAGTTCGGCTGCCGCCCAACTCACCGGCTATCCGGCCGGCGAGACGACGCATATGAGTGTGGCAGACGTGATCGTCAAGGATAATCGCATCCCCCCGCGCGGATTTAGCAATGCCGCGTACGCATCCGCAGGCGCCCCGGTCGTCGCCGCAGCGTACGCGGATGCGCAATACTGGGATGACGTCTACTACGGCATTCCGCCGGCCTCCGTCCGTGCCGAGGTCACAGTCAACTACCAGACCGTCACTCGCCACTACATCGAGGCGCTTCGGGACGGCAACCACACCGACCAGTGGGGCGCCATCCTGCACGATCTTTGGCTCCAAACGAACAAAGGCGCGCCGATTGCGATGGTTCAAGCGCAGCCGGTGTTGAGCGTTTTCGTCGCCGGCGACCTGGATTGCGACGCCGATCGCGATGTCGACGACTTGAACGGCATTGTGGCGGTATTGTTGGGAATGGATCCCGATCCGAACCACGCGGCCGTCGCCGACATGAACCACGACGGAGCTGCAAACGGCGCGGACCTGCAATCGATTGTCGCAGCATTTCTCGCCGGCTAGCCCGGTGCGCTTGACGAACGAACGCCAACGCGGCGGATCTGTCAGCGCGGCGTTCGAGGCACCGATCACTTGATGTCGTAACCCACTTCGAGAGCAAAATGAACATATTGCTGGTCTATCCCGCTACACCAAGCACGTTTTGGAGCTTCAGCCATGTGATGCCGTTCATATCGAAGAAGTCGGCATTTCCACCGCTCGGTTTGCTGACAGTGGCCGCGATGCTTCCCGAAGAGTGGAGTCTCAAGCTAATAGACCTAAACGTGACGAGCCTGACTGATGCGCAAATCGATTGGGCGGATTATGTTTTGATCTCAGGCATGATCGTTCATGCCGAATCTGCTCGTGAGATCATTCTGCGGTGCAACGCTCGATCGAGGCGCGTCATCGCCGGGGGGCCGCTATTCACTACGGGTCATGATCGTTTTCCGGAAGTCGACCATTTTGTGCTTGCCGAGGCCGAGGGAATCATGCCCGAGCTGGTGGCCGATATGCGATCGGGGGACCTGAAGCGGTACTACCGCAGCCATGATCGCCCAGACGTTACGCAGACTCCCGTTCCGCGATGGGACCTGATTGACCCACGCCACTATGCCACGATGTCCGTTCAGTTTTCCCGAGGATGCCCGTTCAACTGCGACTTTTGCGACATCATCGTCATGAACGGAAGAGTCCCGCGGATCAAGACGCCGACGCAGATGATGGCCGAGCTTGAATCGCTGGCGGCCACCGGTTGGGCTGGGACGGTTTTCATCGTTGACGACAACTTCATCGGCAACAAGGTGAAAGTGAAGGCGTTTCTCCGCGAGTTGATCACGTACCGAAGCCGCTCGTCGCTCCAGTCCCGCTTCCTGACCCAGGCGTCGCTCAATATCGTCGATGACGCCGAATTGATGGACCTCATGGTTCAGGCGGGATTTAAGAGTCTGTTCATCGGCATTGAGAGTCCTTCGGAGGACAGTCTGGCTGAATGCGCGAAGGTACAGAACACGCGGCGCGATCTGGTCTCCGCCGTCAAGACCATTCAGAACGCGGGAATGGAAGTCATGGGCGGCTTCATCGTCGGCTTTGACAGCGATCGGTCGAACATCTTTGAGGTTCAGAATCGGTTCATTCAAGAGGCCGGCGTTGTGACAGCCATGGTTGGCTTGCTCACCGCCCTGCCGGAGACGCGCTTGTTCGCTCGACTGATGGAGGAAGGTCGGATTCTCGCGCATAGCACTGGTAACAACCTGGACGGAGTCCTCAATTTTGTGCCGAAACTCGATCGGCAGGTTTTGATCGCAGGATACAGACGACTGGTAAGGCAGCTCTACGCGCCGCAAGCCTATTACCGGCGCATCCTGACCTTTCTCAGCGAGTATCGGCCGACGGGCCCTCGGACGCGCCTCACCCAGACCGATGTTTCCGCCTTTCTAAAGTCCCTTTGGGTAATGGGTGTCGCGAAGCGTGGCCGGCGCGAGTATTGGAAGTTTCTCGCCAAGACCCTGTTCTTCCATCGCGCCGCCTTGACCGAAGCCATGGGCCTGGCCATCACGGGATTCCATTTTCGACAGATCGCGGCTTCAATATGAGCACCGCTGCGGCCGCGAATCACTCAATCGCCACGCACCAGATCACGATCGATATACGGAGATCAGGTCCACAGACGTCTCGCGATCGTACGGCTCCCCTTGGTAGCTTCCACACAACCGCTCAATCCGACCGCCGCCCGACCGGATCGCGGCAATCAGGCCCTCCGATTCAATTCCCATGAAGCGCGGTGAATCGAATCGCTTCGTCAGCCCCCCGGGCGTCATTCGCAAATCAATCAGATCAATGTATCCCCGATCGCCGACGCGATGCAACCCCTTCACCAGCACTCGCTTTTCTTCTCCGCTCGTGTGCTCGACGCATTTCTGCCAGATGGTAGGTCCCTCACGAACGTGCCACAGATTCAGCACCTGCAGAACGCCAAGTCCGCCTGGACGGAGCGTCGCGATCATCGATCCCACGGCGCGTTGAATCCCGCCCATGTCCGCCGCCAACGCGAGCGAATTGCCAAGGCACACAACGGCGTCAAACTCTCCCGATGAGTCGCCGAGCGTCTCAAACGATCGCACGGTCCAGCGAAGCCGCTGTTCCTCGCCAAACCGCGATCGACAACGCGCGATCATCGCCGAACTGACGTCTGCGCCTTCCACGGCGAGGCCCCAGCGATGGAACATCGCTGCGTGGTGACCCGTGCCGCAGCCCGCATCGAGGACACGCTGCACGCCCGACTCACCAAAAAGCGACTGGAGGAACGGACCCTCGTTCGCCAGGCGCTTGGGCCAGTCAATGAGCAAATCATACGCGTCGACGAACTCGTCGAACACCGACAACGTCGGATTCACTGGCATGATTCAGCTCCGGCAGCGAAACGCCTTGTCGCGACGAAAGATCGCCGGAATTTCAGCGCCCATCGCCCGACGCAACTGCACTCCGGTCTCGACCCGCTATTCCGGAGCGTGGATTTCACGGCGTCTCGCGATGAACTTCCCGGAGAGTGCCGGCCGGTCACGTGGTGCCGACCCTCGTGTTTTCGCCATTCTCTTCGCTAATCGGTTCAGTTCGTCGGCATCGGCAGTCCGCTCGATCGATGGATACAACTCCCGTTCTTCCCAGCGAATGTGGTCGTGCAACAACTTTCCAAGTCCATGCAGCCAATGGCCGTCCGGCTCGTCCTGTTTGACGAGCGCGTGCGCCAGGTCCGCGCTCGACCGAAGCGCGACGTGCTCATTTCGCAATCGGGTGGCGCTGCCGGGTTCCACAATGATGTGCGTCAGAAAGCGTTCCTCGTCATCGAAGTGCTGGCGGATGCTGCGGTCCCAGGCCGAAAGAAACTCGTGCAACGCCTTGCGTCGGGCGGCGCCGCCAGCATCGGCTGCCTCCCGGAGGTGTTTGGCGACCGCGAGGCCCAGCGTGTGATCGCGCGAGAACTCGATCAGCCCGTCATGCCGTCGCGCGCTCGCGCGCTCAGCTTTCTGCGCGATCGAGGCAACGCCGAGCGTGACCGCGACGCCCTTGCCGTGTTCACAGAGCGGTGTGTTCCGCCCCGGCTGAGCCAGCAATTCGGCGATTGTCGTCTGCGCGAACGCTCGCTCGACCAGTTCGGTAGCATCGTTTAGCCGCTTGTGCAGCGGACACAAACTTGTGCCGTGAGATGCGAGGTCCAGCGGGCAGCTTTCGATTCGCTGGATTGGGGCGACGGCGTTCACCACTTCGAGAATCGTGAGGTCGGCAGGCGATTTGGAGAGCGTGAAACCGCCGCCGAGACCTCGCCTAGAGTCCACCAGACCCGCCCGGCGCAGCGTTTGCAGCACTTTGGGAAGATAACCCGGAGGGACCTTCGTAATCTTTGCCATTGTCGGCGTCACCACCGCTTCCCCATTGCCTTGGGCGATCGCCACGATGGCTCGCAACGCATACTCTGCCGTGGGTGAAATCAGACGGTGACTCCAAAATGACTAATTGGGCCTTGACGTCCAAATTATGTTCGCTATCCTCGGCATGTCAAGTAGATATCTGGACCCAAATAGACTCTTTTGCGGAGGTGCAAGTTCGATGGATCAGAAGCGTCTCTGGGCGGCCTTGGGATCGGTGATTCTTGGCTCCTTTGCCGTTCTAGGGTACTACGGACTGGAACTCTATCGTCAAGCGCCACCCATCCCAAACCGCGTTGTGACGTCCGACGGCACCGTCTTGTTTACCGGCGCGGACATCCGGGACGGCCAGAATGTCTGGCAGTCGATCGGAGGTCAGGAAGTCGGGAGCGTGTGGGGGCATGGCGCCTACGTCGCTCCGGACTGGTCCGCTGATTGGCTGCATCGAGAGTCTTCATGGCTCCTGGATCAATGGGCCCAAACCGATCATGGCGTCGGTTTCGATCGTCTTCCGGCCGAGACCCAGGCAGCACTCAAGGAGCGACTTCGCATCGAACTCCGCGGAAATACCTACGATTCGAAAAGCGGTGACTTGGTCGTTTCGCCGATTCGAGCACGGGCGATCAATGCTGTGGGCGCGCATTACCGCTCCCTCTTCGGCGTCGATCCCAGCATCGACAAGCTGCGCGATGCCTACGCAATTCCGGCGGGCGCCATTCGATCACCGGAGCGGCAGGCGGCGCTCAACGCATTCTTCTTCTGGACGTCGTGGGCCTGCGCGACGCAAAGGCCCGGTTCGGAGATTTCGTACACGAATAATTGGCCTCCGGAGAGCCTGATCGGCAATCGACCGACTGGCTCCATCATCGTCTGGTCCGTCATCAGTTTCGTGGCCTTGCTGGCCGGCATCGCCGCGCTCGCGTCGTACTTCGCGGTGCAGAAAGCGCACACCGAGGAGAATCACCAGCCCCCGGGCCGCGATCCATTGCTCGCACTGAACCCCACGCCGTCGATGCGGGCGACGCTCAAGTACTTCTGGGTTGTCGCGGCACTCATTGTCATCCAGGTGGCCCTGGGGGCCGTAACGGCTCACTACGGAGTCGAGGGCTCCGGCTTTTATGGCTTCCCGCTCGCGAAGTATCTTCCGTACGCAGTCACCCGGACATGGCACACCCAGATTGCCATTTTCTGGATCGCAACCGCCTGGCTGGCCACAGGACTCTTCATCGCTCCGGCTGTCTCCGGCTACGAACCGAAGTTCCAGCGCCTGGGGGTCAACCTGCTGTTCGTTTGTTTGCTGGTCATTGTTGGCGGCTCCTTGGTCGGTCAGTGGTTCGGCGTGCAGCAGCGCCTTGGATTGGAGGCGAATTTCTGGTTCGGTCATCAAGGGCTGGAATACGTGGACCTGGGTCGATTCTGGCAGATTTTCCTCCTCGTCGGGCTGTTTCTATGGCTCTTCCTGATGGGGCGGGCAATGTGGCCGGCCCTCAGAAACCCGAGCGAGAATCGCTCTCTGCTGACGCTCTTCTTCATCGCCTCAACCGCCATCGCCTTGTTCTACGGCGCAGGTCTGATGTGGGGCCGGCAAACCAATCTGGCGGTCGTCGAGTACTGGCGATGGTGGGTCGTTCACTTGTGGGTCGAAGGCTTCTTCGAGGTCTTCGCCACAGTGGCGATCGCGTTCCTCTTCACGAGGATGGGCCTGCTCCGGCCCCGCACGGCGTCGTCCGCCGTGCTCTTCTCGAGCACCATCTTCCTGGGCGGTGGCATTATCGGCACGTTTCACCATCTGTACTTTACCGGCACGCCGACGGCTATTCTGGCGCTGGGCGCGACCTTCAGCGCGCTCGAGGTCGTACCGTTGGTCCTCATCGGGTTCGAGGCCTACGAGAATCTGACGCTGAGCCGCGCGCGGCCGTGGGTCGCCGCGTACAAGTGGCCCATTTACTTCTTCGTCGCCGTCGCGTTTTGGAACTTGATTGGAGCCGGGTTGTTCGGATTCTTGATCAATCCGCCCATCGCACTCTATTTCATGCAAGGATTGAACACGACACCCGTCCACGGACACACGGCGTTGTTCGGGGTCTACGGAATGTTGGGCATTGGCATGACGCTGTTCTGCCTCAAGGGACTCGCGATGCACGACGCGTGGCGGACCCGCGTGCTGGCCTACTCATTCTGGTCCATCAATATCGGCTTGGCCTTGATGGTGCTGCTGAGTCTCCTGCCTGTTGGTTTGCTCCAGACCTGGGCGAGCGTCGAGCACGGGCTTTGGTATGCACGTTCGGCCGAGTTTCTGCAGACTCCGACCATGCAGACGCTGCGCTGGCTGCGCGTCGTGGGCGACACGATCTTCGCCACCGGCGTGCTGGCTCTGGCATGGTTCGTACTTGGTCTGAAGACCGGCTGGTCGGTGCGGGTGGAGGCCAGCGCGCCGCGTGGGTTGGCGCGCACTGCCGGCGAGCCGGCGTAGGATGAATCTCGATGCGATCGTCAGAAGGCGAATCCGGTGGAAGTACTATGAAAACCACGGCGCTGAATGTAGACACTCCGTCGGCTGCACGCCAGGCGGCGGCTGAAAAAATGCCCGGCCACTGGTTGCTGGCCAAGATGGGCAAGCGTGTGCTTCGGCCCGGCGGTCTGGAGTTGACGCGTCAACTCCTGCACGCACTGACCATTGGCGATCGTGACGACGTTGTGGAATTCGCACCAGGATTGGGCGTCACGGCTCGGATGACGCTCGCGCAAAGCCCGCGGTCGTACACGGCCATCGAGCGCGATCGCGATGCGGCCGATGCGGTCAACCGATATCTTTCGGGGCCGAATCAACGATGCATCGTGGGAAGCGCAGAACAGACTCACCTGCCGGGCGCCGGTGCGACCGTCGTCTATGGCGAAGCCATGCTGTCGATGCAGCCTCCAGGCACCAAATCCCGCATCGTCGCGGAAGCGGCGCGACTCCTGAAGTCGGACGGACGCTACGGCATCCATGAACTCTGTCTCGTGCCCGATGATCTGGAACCTGCCACGCGTGATGCGATTCAGCATGAACTGACGGGCGAGATTCATGTAGGCGTGCGCCCCTTGACTGTGACCGAATGGCGCGAACTGCTCGAATCTTCCGGGCTGAGGATCGTCGCGGAAACGACCGCACCGATGCACCTTTTGGAACCGAGGCGGCTGGTGAGAGACGAGGGACTGCCGGGCGCGGCGCGGTTCCTTTGGAACGTCGCTTGGCACAAGCCGGCGCGTCGCCGCGTGTTGGCCATGCGAAGGTTGTTTCGCAAGTACCGCGACCACCTGGCCGCCATCGCCCTTGTGGCTGTCAAGAAAAGCGAACGCCCACCTTCGCCCGGTTCGAGTGGTATTCGAGAACGAGAACGATCAGGCTCAACGAAGGAGACTTCCATGAATGCATTTCAGATTCACGACACGGTCGGAGCCATCGTGGCCCGGCGCCCGGCGCTGTCGCGGGTCTTCGAGCAGGAAGGAATCGACTACTGTTGCGGGGGCAAGAAAGCCCTGGACGAGGTGTGCCGGGAGAAGGGAGTCGATCCCGCGGGGCTGCTTGCCAAGTTGGAGGCATCTGCCTCGGCCCTCACGGATGAGCCGGTTGTGGACGCCGCCGCGATGTCCCTTGCGGAGCTGGCCGACCACATCGAAGAGACGCATCATGCCTACCTGCGCCGCGAACTGCCGCGACTGGACGCCATGACCGAAAAAGTTGCCTCCGTGCACGGCGAGAAGGACGCCCGCCTCGCCGAGATTCGGCGGACGTTCCTCACCCTGTCCGACGAGCTGACCAGCCACATGATGAAGGAAGAGCAGATTCTCTTCCCCATGATCCGTCGACTTGACGCCAGCAAGACAGCTCCGGCGTTTCATTGCGGTTCGCTCGCCAATCCCATCGCCCAGATGGAGCACGAGCACGACGAAGCCGGATCGGCCCTCGAGCGCCTTCGCACGCTGACGGACGGTTACACGCCGCCCGAATGGGCCTGTAACACCTACCGCGCCATGCTGGACGGCCTGGCCCACCTGGAGCGCGACATGCACCAGCACGTGCACAAGGAGAACAACGTGCTGTTCCCACGGGCGTTGGTGCGCGAGACCCAATTCGCCGCGAGAGGACCGTCGAGATGGCTGTGACACTCGACGGCGCTCCGCTGACATGATCAAACCTGACTGGGATCCACGCAGCGACGCGGTACGACGAGATCCACTCGCGGCCTATGATCGCATGCGCGAAACGCTTGCCGTGGCGTATAGCGATTTTCTGGGCTGGTCGATCTTCCGGCATGCCGACGTCCTGCGCGTCCTGCATGATCCGGCGACCTATAGCAGCCAGGTCTCGCGGCACGTATCCGTCCCGAACGGGATGGACCCGCCGCAGCACACCGCGTTCCGCGAACAAATCGAGCCGTTTTTTTCCGAACGACGGATGGCTGCATTTGAGCCGGTCTGTCGCGAGATCATCCGCAAACAGCTTGAGTCGTTGCGGCTCGACTCGCAGATCGAATGGATGGATCGCGTGGCGGTGCCGCTTGCGGTCCACATGCAGTGCGGATTTCTACGGTGGCCGACGTCCATGCAGGCTGAGCTCAGCTCGTGGATGGCCGAGAGCCAGGTCGCAGTCTTCGCGGGAGACCAGGCCGGCCTGGCGCATCTGGCACGTCGATTCGTTGATGGTATACGCAACGTCGTGCACGATCGGGTTGATTCGACGGAGGATATCACCGGCGAACTTCTTCGTATCCACATTGGCGGGCGTCCGCTGCATGAAATTGAACTGGTGAGCATACTGCGCAACTGGACGGCCGGCGAAGTGGCCACGATCAGCGCCGCGATCGGCATTCTGACCCGCTACCTCGCCGAAAATCCGGATCTGCAACAACTCCTCCGCGCCGAACCCGATCGGATCCCCTACGCGATCAACGAGATCCTGCGCATTGAAGGGCCGCTGGTCTCCAATCGCCGACTCACCACGCGTCCGATCGAATTTCATGGCCGGAGAATCGAAGGCGGACAGCGGATTACGATCATCTGGGTGGCGGCCAACCGCGACGGGCGCGTCTTTGACGAACCGACCCGCTTCCGCTGGAACCGCGACCCATCGAAGAATCTGCTTTACGGTGCCGGCATTCACGCCTGTCCGGGTGCCCCATTGGCCCGACTGGAGCTGCGCGTCTTCGCGGAGGAGCTGCTCGCCTCCACCGTCGGGATCGAATCCGCGCCGCAGAAGCAGACGCCTGCAACATTCCCGGCCGGCGGTTACGACCGCCTGCGGCTGTTGGTAATTTGGCGATAGGCGTTTGATCGGAACTGATGGGATCAAGAACGGCGCGGTTCACCGACACGCGAGCGCGATCGCTCGGCCGGCCGAGTAATGATGAGCAACCGAGCCCGATTCATGGGTCTTGGGTCCCTTTGCACGTGTACTTCTCGCGATCGGCACTCGCGAAACTACCGCCGTACAGCTAGCGACGATCATTGTAGACCGATCGACGGCCGTCGATGACCGATCGCGCCGCAGCGTCGATGATTCGCCGATGCCCAAGATCGCTCATAAGGGGGCTGCGACACTTCCATCCCCCGAATGCCCAAGCTGTGCGCCCGAAGCACGAGGTCCCGCGCAAATGGCCGCAACCGCCTCGTCTGCCACGACCTCACCGACGACTAGCAGCGGCAGATTTTTGACTACAAGTTGATCGTCTACTTCTGCTCCAGAACCGATAGCGAGAAACTCGACTAGTTCCGCAGCATCAACATCACCGGCGAGGAGCACACCGACCAGGAACTCCGCAACGCCGTCTACGCCGGCCCGTGGACCGCCGACGCCAAACGCTACTTCAGCAAGACCGGGTACGCGGCCGACGGCCTCGCCAGCAACTACCTGCACGGCAGCCCCATTCGGCAGGAGTAACTCGAAACGGCGATCGAGTGGAACTCCGGGGGTAGGGTGGGCAAGATCGAAGAGTTCATGTCCAAGCACCAGCACGACAAGAACGCCACTCCGCGCTGGCAGTAGTTCCAGAAAGTCATCGGATGGGTGAAGGCGACGTTCCCCGAGTGCCGCCGGGAGATAAAGGGCGTAGCTTGGGACCGGCTCTACGACGAGTCAAGGACAAGGAGTTCGGCACCGACAAGCCGGAAAAGCGGGTCGCCGAGTTGATGCAGGACGACGACGTCGAGAAGAAGGCGGGTTACATCCGTACGTGCTCGATGGGGATGAGCCGCATCTGAACATCCGCGCGTTCTCCGACAAAATGACGCGCGAGGCGCACGAGCGGCAGAAGTGCGAGTGCCCAAAGTGCCCGAAGGAGGACCAGCAGAAACTGGACATCCGCGAGATGGAAGCGGATCACATCACGCCCTGGCACGAGGGCGGCAAAACCAACGTAAAGAACTGCCAGATCCTGTGCAAGGACTGCAATCGACGGAAAGCGGGGAACTGAGGCGGCCTCGGTCGGTCACGCACGCCGCTTCAGCAGAACCTCCCTGAGCACGATCGCGTGGTTCTGCTCCGCATCCTTCGCGCCGTAGACCAGCGTCACGCCCTATTCACTGCGCCCGGCGTGCTCGCGCACGATCGCGCGGAGTTCCGTGAGCGCTGGGTTGCCGGGGTCCGCCAGTTCGGCCTTGTACCGCCTGCGGAACTCCGCCCAGCGAGACACGTCTGCGTTGTACCACCGCCGGAGGTCCGCCGACGGCGCTACTTCCTTCATCCAGAGGTCGATCGCCGCCTTTCGCTTGGTCACGCCGCGACGGAGACGGTCCACCAGTACGCGGAAACCGTCTGCCTCCGTGGCCGGGTCGCATGCGCGCTTGAGCCGCACGGTGCTTCGCGCCGCTTTCATCTTGTGTCCTCGTGCTTGCCTAAATCGTTATTCGTAATTCCGCGACATGCGAACTCACGCAGGAAGCGCGCTAATCTGGCGGTCCCGGCCGAGCGCGCCGCTGAATTGTGAATTTCGATTTAGTTCCTCGTTGACCGTCGCGAGCATCATGTACGAGTGAGCGTACGCGCCGCCCGCCCGCAAGTCCATGCGACCGGGACGGTGGGTTACGTGGGCAACTCTTCCCCGCATGCCGGTCAGTTCGAAAACCGAGGCCATTGAACGAGCATCGCAAGACCGGCCGGCACCGGCGCATTCTGGGTAACGACGTCGCAATCGGCCTCCGCGACTCCCTTGACATTCAACCCAACTCGAAGGTTAATCTCTGTGCGCGAAACGAAACGGTCAGTTGATGACCATCGGCGTGGCTGCGTGGACCTTGAGTGTGTCGGCGATCACGCTGTGCGATTATGAGCGCGAGGGAATTCTTGTCCCGTCGCACCGCTCCCCGGCTGAGTATCGACTATTCGACAACTAGGTGATTGAACGAATCCGGTTTCTGAGAGCCGCGCCGTCCGCCGGCCTTACGCTGGCAGACATTCGGACGCTGCTGAAAGCGTCGGACAGACGAGAGCCGGTGTGTCGAACGACTGTTCAGGGCATGGTTTCGGCAAGATGTGCAGGCGAAGATCAAGGACTTGAAGTGAGTCAAGGAAGTTCTGCGGCGCTAGCTGACTCGTTGTCGCCGACCGAAGATATGGATGCGCCCTGTTCCTGGAATTGAACTCGAAAAAGACATCATGAGAGCAGACGCTGCGCTGCTCGGCTAGAGTCATCCAGCGAAGCTGGCAAGTCGTTGGTGGAGACGCCCCATGGTGCGAGAAAAGTTCAAGGCGGCTACGGCGGGGCTAGGGGCAGCGGGACTGCTCGCGCTCCTCGTCATCGTCGGTTCGCGCAATCTGGCGCACTTTGACGCGGCACTGGTCGGATACACGTTCGCGGCGCTGTTCGCCATTTTCGGTATTGCGTATCGGTACGCGATGTGGCTGCAACGCCCGCCGACGGCGCTCTATTTCCGGCGTGGCTGGCAGGTGGCCCTGGACCGGCGCTATCTGTCGCGGAAGTTCGGCGAGTGGACCAAACGGCTCGTCGGGATGTTCGCGCTGAACAGCTTCATCTGGCGGCGCAATCGTGGGCGGTGGGCGGCGCACTTTCTCATCATGTGGGGCTGCATCATCGCCGGTATGATCACATTTCCGCTCGTGTTCGGCTGGATTCACTTCGCCACCCAGGGTAACGATTTCGACCACTACCGCGTCTACGTATTCGGCTTTCCCACACTTCGCTTCGCGGTGGATGGGTTCGTTGGTTACATGCTCTTCCACGGGTTGGTGTGGGCCGCATTTCTCGTGATTCCCGGCGTCATGATCGCCATGTATCGGCGGATGCGCGACCACGGCGCCGGTGCGGTGCAGCAGTTCGGAGAGGATTTTCTGCCGCTCGTTCTTTTGTTTGCGATCAGCGTTACAGGCCTCATGCTCACGGCCAGCTACACATGGATGAAGGGCTACGCCTACGACTTTCTTGCCATCCTGCACGCGATCACGGTGATCTTTGCGCTGCTCTGGCTTCCTTTCGGCAAGTTCTTTCACATTTTTCAGCGTCCGGCCCAACTCGGCGTGGCGTTCTATCGGGATGCCGGCGCGCTCGGCGAGCAGGCCACGTGTTTCCGGTGCGGCACGGTCTACGCGTCAAAGATGCACGTCGAGGACTTGATCGATGTCGAACGAAAACTTGGCTACCGCTACGACCTGCCGGCGCAGGAGGCAGGGCATTACCAGCGCATCTGCCCGCGATGCCGCCGCGCAATGCTCGCCATGGCGCAGGGCCGTTTGTGGGATCAGTCGCGCGGTCTTGTTGATTCGTGGCAGGACGTCGAATTGGCGATGCTGGCGGAGACTGAGAAGTAGGAATGGCTCTCGCACCAGAAAACCTGACCGCCGTGCTGGAGCAGTTCGGGCCGCATCGCGGCTACTCGGAAGGCGCGCGCCTCGTCAGCAACGTCGAGCCCGACAAGGTCGTGAACACGCACTGCTGCTTTTGCGGCCAGCAGTGCGGCATCCAATTGAAAGTCAAGGACAACGAGGTCATCGGCTTTGAGCCGTGGTACGAATTCCCGTTCAACCGCGGCATGCTGTGTCCCAAGGGCGTGAAACGCTATCTCCAAGGCGCGCATGTAGACCGGCTGACCCATGCCTACCGGCGTGATTTGAATGCGGCGTCGGGCTTCAGCACTTTGCGCTACGATGACGCCGTCCGGCAGGTTGCGGACGCCATCAGCGCGATTCAGACGAAACACGGCAACGACGCCTTCGGCATCATCAGTGGTGCCAGCTTGACGAACGAGAAGGCCTATCTCATGGGCAAGTTCGCCCGCGTCTGCCTGCGCACTGCGCACATCGATTACAACGGTCGGCTGTGCATGGTGAGCGCGGCCGCCGGCAACAAGAAGGCCTTTGGCATCGATCGGGCTGCCAACCCGTGGTCCGACATCTTGAACGCCGAGGTCGTCTGGATCAGCGGCGCAAACGTGGCGGAATGCGCGCCCATCACAACCGAGTATGTGTGGCAGGCGCGCGACAACGGCGCGAAGATCATCGTCGTCGATCCGCGTATCACGCCGGTGGCCCGCACCTGCGACCTGTTTCTGCCGATCAAGCCCGGCCGCGATATCGCGCTGTTCAACGGCATCCTGCAATTGATGATCGAGCGTGACTGGCTCGACCACACCTTCATCGGCGCGCACACCGTCGGCTTCGAGAAGCTGGCCGAACACGTGCGTGAGTGGACACCGCAGCGCACTGCCGAAGTGACCGGAATTCCTGAAGCTTCAATTCGCCGCGCGGCCGAGTGGTGGGGAACGGCGAAGACGAGCTTTCTGTTGCACGCGCGCGGCATCGAGCATCACAGTCACGGCGTGCAGAACGTGCTGGGCGCGATCAACATCGTGCTGGCTTCCGGCCGCATCGGACGCGCGAACTGTGGATATGCGACCATCACCGGCCAAGCCAATGGTCAGGGGGGCCGCGAGCACGGCCAGAAGTGTGATCAGCTCCCCGGCGGCCGTGACATTAGCAACCCGGAGCATCGGGCTGACGTGGCCAGAGTGTGGAACGTCAACCCGGATGACCTGCCCGGTCCCGGCGTCGATGTGTACGAGCTTTTCCGCAAGATCGACCGCGGCGAGATCCACGGGCTGCTCAGCATCTGTTTCAACCCCAAGGTCTCATTGCCGGACAACAGCTTCATTACGCGCGCACTGGAGAAACTCGACTTCTACGTCGCGATCGACTTCTTCCTGAATGAGTCCGCGCGACACGCGGACATCGTGCTACCGGGCTCGCTGCATGAGGAGGACGAGGGCACGGTCACGCAGATCGAAGGCCGCGTAATCAAGATCAACAAGGCCGTTGACTGTCCAGGCGACGCCCGGCAGGACTGGCGGATCATCCAGGACATTGCGGCCGCGCTGGGCCGCCCGCACGGTTTCAACTTCACGAGGCCGGCGGAAATCTTTGATGAGTTCCGGCGCGCCTCCGCCGGCGGCATCGCCGACTATTCGGGCATTACGTACGAGAAAATCGAACGGCAGTTCGGCGTGTTCTGGCCTTGCCCAGCCGAGGATCATGCAGGCACACCGCGGTTGTTCGAGCCCGGCTCCTGGAACCCGGTCGCCAAAGGTGCGGGACCGTTCTATTTCCCGGATGGAAAGGCGAGATTCGTTGTCGCGGAATACTCCCCGCCCGCGGAAGACACGGACGCTGAATACCCGATCATGCTCACCACCGGGCGGGTAGTCAGCCAGTTTCTTTCCGGGACCCAGACGCGCCGAATCGGCCCTCTGGTTGAGCAGTATCCGGAGCCGCGGATTGAAATGCACCCGCGTCTGGCTGAGAAAATCGGCGTGCAGGACGGCGATTGGGTTACGGTGGAATCACGCCGCGGCGACTGCGCGCTCCGGGCGATGGTGGTGACCACGATCCGGCCGGACACGGTCTTCATCCCGTATCACTGGCCGGGCAAGAAGAGCGCCAATCAACTTACGATTTCGGCCCAGGATCCGATCTCGAAGATTCCTGAGTACAAAGTGTGTGCCGTGCGAGTGCGAAAGTCGGCTGAACCGCCAGAATACGCAGACCAATTTGAGCCGCAACAGGGCTGATCGCCACGGAGCGTCACGGAGCGTCACGGATCAACGATGGCTGTTCCATCGCATCTTGAGTTCTTCATCGACCCGAGCCGCTGCATCGGCTGCCAGGCCTGCGTCCAGGCTTGCAGCGAGTGCGAGACGCACAAAGGGCACTCCATGATCCACCTGGAGTATGTCGAGCGGTCGCAGTCGACGCAGACGACGCCCGTGATCTGCATGCATTGCCACTCGCCGACCTGCGCCGAGGTCTGCCCGGCGGATGCGATCAAACGCACCGAGGACGGCGTCGTCCAGAGCGCCCGCAAGCCCCGCTGCATCGCGTGCAGCAATTGCGTGCTCGCCTGCCCCTTCGGCGTGCCAAAGATGAAGGTGGAATTCGACCTGATGATGAAGTGCGACATGTGTTACGACCGCACCTCGATCGGCAAGAAGCCCATGTGTGCCAGCGTGTGCCCGAGCCAGGCCCTTTTCTTCGGCGCCCGCGAGGAGATCGAAGAATTGCGGCCGGCGGCACGTCCGCTGAATCGCTTCCGCTTCGGGCAACAAGTCATCACGACCAAGGTCCATACGATGGTCCCGGCAACTCGGCAAGAATACGTGGATGTCACCGCCGCGATGGAAGCGGGCCCGTCCGGCCGCCGCGTCGCACTGACGGTTGTCGGAGGTGAGCCATGAGCGACGTGACCGCGAAAAAGGATACCCGCCGCATCGCGCTCCCGGTGCTCACCCCCGATGGGCGTCCGTGGGAAGAGCAGCCCGCCTGGCGCCACGACTTCCCAGTCGACGTGCCGCAGGACAACTATGTCGCGCGCCGAGACTTCACCAAGTTCATGGTGCTCACCAGCTTCGCGTTTTTCGTCGGTCAAGTGTGGATCGCCGTGCTGAGCGCGTGGCGCGGCCGTCGAAGCGGGTTGATCGCGCAGCGAATTGGTGCCATCGGTGACATGGCCCTCGGAAGCGCGATCTCGTTCAATTTTCCAAGCCCAACGGACGCCTGTGTGCTGATTCGAACCGCGGAAGGTGCTATTGTCGCCTACGGCGCGAAGTGCACCCATCTCTCATGCGCAGTCTTGCCCGACATCGCGTCCGGCGTGTTGCGTTGTCCGTGCCATCATGGCCTGTTCGACCTGGCCAGCGGCAGAGCGATCGCCGGTCCGCCGCGCCGACCATTGCCGCGGATTCTGATTGAGGAGCGCAATGGCGAGATCTTCGCGATCGGTGTCGAGGAGCGAACGACATGAAGCGACAAGCCAATATCGAGCAGCGCAGCACCGTGATTTACGGCATTCTCTCGATCGTGCTCACCCTGGTTGTGCTCCAATTGTGGCTGCTGACGGCAACGATGAACGCGTTCCTCGGGGGCGACCACGCAGTGGCGTGGCCCGCGCTCGGAGCAAGCCTTGTCTGCCTCCTGCTGAACCTCGGTTTGCTCCGCTATCTCTACCTGCTGGAGAAGCCGCGATGAGCGGTGAGCCCGCCGCGCCGGCGGGACCGCGATTGGCACCCGAACGCGGCCGGCGCGCGCACGGGCCGCTCGACCGCGCCGCCGCCGGCCTGCATCCGGCGTACTTCGCGCTGGTGATGGCCACGGGGATCGTTTCGCTCGCCGCGTCGATCGAGGGATACGCAGCCCTCGCCCGCTTGATGGTCTGGCTAAATGTGCTGTTCTTCGCGGCCCTCTGGATGCTCACGCTCCTGCGGCTCGCCCGGCACCGCTCCTGCGTTCTGTCGGACTTGGCCGACCACAACAAGAGTGTCGGGTTCTTCACGATGGTCCCCGCCGCGTGCGTGCTGGGGACCCAGGCGCTGCTGATCGCCGAGTCCCCGGCGGCGGCGTGGGGGCTGTGGGTGTTCGGGGCGGCCGTGTGGGCGCTGCTGACCTACGGCATCTTCACGATTCTGATCGTCAAGCCGAGCAAGCCCGCGCTGGCTGATGGGCTCAACGGCGGGTGGCTTGTGTCGGTCGTGGCGACCCAGGCGGTCTCGGTGCTCGCGGCGCAACTAGCCGGACATGGGGGGACGCGCACGGAAGCGATGCTGTTTGTCGCGCTGGTATTGTGGCTCGGCGGCGCGATGCTCTACGTCTGGATCATCGCGCTAATCTTCTATAGGTACATGTTCTTCCCCTTCAAGCCCTCGGACCTCGCCCCGCCCTACTGGATCAACATGGGCGCGATGGCCATCTCAACGCTCGCTGGGGCCACACTGCTCGTCGCGGGCGCACGGAGTCCGGTGGTTCAAAGCGTGGTCCCGTTCGTGCGCGGGGCCACGCTCCTGTTCTGGGCGACGGCGACGTGGTGGATCCCGATGCTGCTCATCCTGGGCGTGTGGCGGCACATCATCAAGAAGTTCCCGCTCCGTTACGATCCGCTCTACTGGGGCGCGGTCTTCCCGCTGGGAATGTACTCTGTCGCGACCGCGCGCATGAACGCGGCGATGGACCTGCCCATCCTGAGCAATGTCCCTGCAGTGGCGTTCTATGTGGCGATCGGGGCGTGGACGCTCGCAGTCATCGGGTTGGGGCACCGGCTGATCGCGCTGAGGCCGCCGGCCCCGCGCCCATGAGCCCGCCGCGCGGCTGGCCCGCATCTCGGCCTCGACCTGCGAGAGTTCATCTCCCTAGACCGCTATGCCGGCCAGCGGGACGACCGCATCCCGTTCGACGCGAATGTGCTCGCGGTTGCCAGGACAACCCGCGCGATCGCATGTGGGCATCAAACCCAAACGGCCGCGGCAACGCGCCGGTACCATCGGATGGCGACACCTGATAGTACAATGTATGCGATTGTGCACCCCGAACGTATAATTCGCGTTGGCGCGGCTCGTGCGATGACGACTGCTGCATCGAGTCCGCGGGCTTCGGCCGCCTGTTCGATTGTTCAATCGCCGCGAAGAAAACTCAGAATGAGTGACGCGGCGATTCAGTAGTTGGAGTTCCTGACCAAGTGTCTCATGACATAACTCGCGAATCCGAGCGTGACTACGGCATTTCGGTGGCCCCTTCAATCTCCGACACGCTCAAGTCGGTGCCGGCGCCCGATCCGGGGCCCAGCGTCAACCGACGCGTGGTGTGGATCACGGTGTTGGCCATCGCCGCGAGCATCGCCGCATCGCTCGTCGCGCAGGGGCTCATGCGGCTGATCTGGCTAGTGACTGGTTTGGCTTTCCACGGAACGTTCTCGCTTCATCCCCAGACCCCTCTCAACAACCAGCTGGGCCTGTGGGTGCTCATCATCCCGGTGTTGGGCGGGCTGATCGTGGGCGTAATGGCCCGATACGGGTCGCGTGCGATCCGAGGGCACGGAATCCCGGAGGCGATGGAGCAGATCATCCTCAACGAGAGCCGCATCCCGCCGCGGATCACCTTCCTCAAGCCCCTCAGCGCGGCCATAGCCATCGGCACCGGGGGGCCGTTCGGGGCTGAAGGCCCCATCATCGCAACGGGCGGGGCGCTGGGCTCCCTTGTGGGTCAGCTCCTCCACACGACGGCGATGGAACGCAAGACGCTTCTGGCCGCCGGCGCCGCTGCGGGCATGGCCGCCACGTTCGGCGCGCCGGTCTCGGCCGTGTTGCTTTCGATCGAGCTACTCCTGTTCGAGTACCGCGCGAGGTCGCTCATCCCGGTGGCGCTCGCCAGCGCCGCGGCAACGAGCGTCCGAATGTACTTCGACGGCGCACACGCCGTTTTTTCGATGCCCGATCTCCAGCAGCCCACGGGCGCCGCGCTGACGCTGTACATCCTTGTGGGCGCAATCCTCGGGCTTGCGAGTGTGCTCGTGACCCGCGCCGTGTACGCCGTGGAGGATGCGTTCGAGCGGCTGCCGATCCACTGGATGTGGTGGCCGGCTCTGGGTGGGCTCGCGGTCGGAGCCGTCGGTTACTTCCAGCCCCGAACGCTTGGCGTCGGCTACTCGAACATCGCCGATATCCTCTCGGGGAATCTGGCAATCGCAACCATCAGCGGCTTGGCCTTGTGGAAGTTTGTCTCCTGGTCCATCTCCCTGGGCAGCGGCACGTCCGGGGGAACGCTGGCCCCGCTGTTCACCGTCGGAGGCGCGTTGGGGGGCTTGCTGGGAATCCTGATGCATAATCTCTTCCCGGGCGCGGGCGTGGACCCCAGGATCGCCGCCTTGGTGGGCATGGCGGCGCTCTTCGCGGGCGCATCCCGGGCCATGCTGGCCAGCGCCGTCTTCGCATTCGAGACGACGCTCCAGCCGCTGGGCCTGCTCCCGCTGCTGGGCGGGTGCGCCGCTTCGTACCTGATCTCATCCCTGATGATGCGTCACACGATCATGACCGAGAAGATCGCGCGGCGAGGCGTCCGTGTGCCCGCAGATTATGAGGCCGATTTCCTCGATCGCATCTTCGTCCGCGACGTGGCCATGCGCGAGCTGGTCACCCTGCGCACGACGCAGACGGTGGGCGGGGTCCGCCAGTGGATCGCGTCCCACGCGCCGGGCTCGACGCACCAGGGGTTCCCGGTCCTGGATGAGCAAGGGCTCCTGCACTCGGTGGTGACCCGCCGCAACCTACTCGATCCATCGACCGCGCCGGAATCCCGCCTGGCGGACCTGGCCAAACGCTTCCCCGTCATCGTGTACGACGACGCCTCGCTGCGAGACGCTGCCGATCACATGGTCCGGCACAACATCGGCCGGCTCCCGGTGGTTGCGCGGAGCAGCCAGCGACTGGTGGGCATTATCACGCGGGGCGACCTGCTCGGCGCCCACCGGCAGCGGCTGGCGGACAACACCGAGGCGCGGCAGCACATCTCGATCCGCGACTTGATCGCGCCTGCGGCCAAGTAGCTACGTCCAACCAACGAATCCGGTTGTTCATCGCTGGGTGCCGGTTGGCAGCGATGGTGGGTGCTTGGAGCGGTGGCGGCGTCGCGAACGGCTGGTAACGCACGGACGGCCGGGTCATCGAGCGTGACATTTCTACGGTTTTTGGGTGCGAGGTGCTGCAGACGGGTCGTTATGCAGGACTGCTGCTTATTGAAGCGCAGGAAAAAAGGGAATTGCCTGGAAGCCGCCGAACGGGCGTCACCGAGGATACGTGGGAGAACATGCTTATTGTCCAGTTCGCAACGTAAGTGCTAACTGGCCAAATCGCAGTTGGCGGTCAACCGCCCGGACGCGGCATAGACGTCCGGGGGTAGACCCCGACGACCTAGGAACACGGTTTCGTCATCGAAATCTGGTTGTGGCCGCCGGCGATTGCGCTGAGCGGATCGAGCTAACCGCTGACCGGGCAGATTGTTGAGGCCGCGCGACCGTATACATGACTGTGCTAGGTCCGATTGCTCCGATAATCGCCGGCACAACTGCCGACCGCCTTGGCGCTCTCGCCGCGCGGGCTCCGTTTTGGCCACACACAGCTCGACCCGCAAAACACTGATGTCGAGAACTGCCAGCCATTGGAGCTGCACAACTGGGGCTGCGGGTCGCTCGCGCAGGTGGTCGGCCGCCCAAGTCCGTGGAGCTCATCACCCGCGATCGGCGTCGGTTGCGTTCGGCGGTACCAATTCGGTAGTCGACGGCGTCGAATTCGGGCCCAGAAGCGCGTCGAGACGGTGCCCCGCTCGATCGATCTGGCCCTGACGCCTTCGGGTGGTCGCTCGCGTCGTCATTTCCACACCTTTCAGAGAACCGGTGAGGTGTTCAGCGAACCGCTGCAGAGCCTCGCGAGTTGTATACGTCGTCCCGCCGATGCGAATGAGCTCGAGCCGGACGCCGCGAACGCCTCGCTGGGCCCATCGGTAAACGGCACTGATGTGCAAGCGCTTCCCATTGGGGCGCGGCGGGAAGTGGCGCGGCACCGCGCGAATCGGAATCAGGTTCTCGGCCGACATATCGATCATGGTGAGACCGTGGTCCGCGAGCAATCCCAAGGCCGCGCCAGCGTCCTGATGCTGATGAACCGGACCATCGAGCTCGCGGCTCCACCCCTTCAGGAGTGGAATGTTTTCGTGGAAACTCCGTCGCCGGTGTCAGCGTATGTGCGGGATTGACGGCTTCCAACCGGAAATGCCTAACCGCGTTCATGGAACAGAGAAATCAGCGGCATTCGCTTGGATCCCCGCCGAGACCACCGTTCGCAGAGCGGTTCCGGGTACGGAGTCGCAAAGTCTCAACGAAGCAAGAATGGTTCCACGGCGGCGGCGCTGAGCCCGATCAGGTCAATCCGAGGCTCTTTTTCCATCGATAAAACGTGGCCCGGCTTCCGTGTCCGGCCGCCTCGAACGCGGCGATGCGATCGGCGTCGTTCGTTTAGTCCGCCGCGGAAATGAGCTCCCGGATGACCCTGACCTTTTCGTCCAGGCCCATGAGCCTCAGGAGCTGTTCCTTCCAGCGGTCCGGGCAGGCCCGCCGGAGTTCCGCTCCCTTCAGGTAGTGCCGCATGCTGTGGCGGCGCATGTACGGAAGCTGCGCTTCATCGATCTCCCGGGGTTTGGCATTCGGGGCAATCCCCAGGATCTTCTCGGCTTCGTCGGATGAAGTCATAAACCTCCTCGTCGTTGAACCACTCGCGGACCTTTACGTGCACCTCGCCGGCGCTGGGCGTGAAGTGGATCATGGTCGCCCGATCCTCGACGGCCTGCACGTTCGGATTTGTCGTCCGCCACTCGTTGGCGATGAGACAAACCGGCGATGTCGTTTCGAAGCACGCCGGCACGGCGCCCCTGACGATATCGGGATGCCGGCTCGGCCAGCGCAGTTTCTTGACCAGGACCGTGTTGCACAGGCTCTTGGCTGGCGCGATCGCAGTAGATGTGGTCCAGGTCGTCGATGATGACCGGCAGCCCGCAGTGCTTGTAGAGCTCGTGACACATCCCAAAGGCGGTGGCGTGCGTTTCCAGGTCGAGATGGGCGCGGTTGCCGATCGCGGATCTGACGCTTCGGCTCTTGGCGATGCCCGGGCCGCCGATGATCAGGAGAAAGCGGATCAGGCCGGCGACGAACTGACGCAGAAAGTGGGTGAACTCTTCGTACGTCGTGATCGTGAGCGGGCTTTGAAGCGCGCGTTGATCGTGCATGGTGTTCCTCGTGAGACCTTGAGACCGGCTTCTCCACTTCGGATTCGAATTGGGTTCGGCAACGTCCGGCCGGATTCCTGGGATCGGTGCCAAACGGCCTCATCCCGCTGGCGTGATTACTCGTCTTTGAGCAGCAGCTCCCGCATGGCCCAATCGACGGCCAGGGCGACATGCGGAAGGTCGCGAGCCGTGAAGCTTTGCACGCGCCGCCACTGGCCGGCGTCATCCTTGAAGCTCCGGGAGAGCGTGAGCGTGTAAAACGCGTCCTTGGGGTCTCCCTGACCTTCCTGACGCCAGATCGCGGCCTGTACGCGGTCGAACTGCTTGGTTGCGGTGGGGTGAGCGGAGCTCTTATCAGCCATACGGCCCTCCATTTCTTGCGCGGGGGAGATCTCGCCCGGCGCTGGGGATGGGGCAGAACGATTTCGGGGAAGGTCTCCGATGTCTAATCGGCCATCCGGCGAGTCATCGGCCGCGACACGCGATCGAAACCACGCCGGCCAGGGCGATGGCGAACATCAGGGCGCAGATGATGAACGCGGAGGCGCTCTCGCGGCTCGCGAAGCACGGTCGGGCGAACTGCGTCCGCACGATCTTCACGTATTCGCGGATGCGGCCCGCCCGCAGGCGCCATCGGGGCCTGCCGATGGTCGCCGACGTGTGGGCGCAGCGGGTCCTGGCGCGGGTCGTCGGCGCGCCGCCGAGCGCGACGCGCGGGATGGCCTGAAATGCAACGCTCGCGGTCGCCCGAGGCGGTTTCACCACGACCGGCCCGGTCTTCCCCGTAAAGACGCGATGGGCGCCCTGCAGCAGCACAAGGGCGTTATTAGCCACGTCGCGCGTATGCGGATTTGTGGCGTACTGCGCCTGCGTCAGATACTTCTGGCGCTTTGCGGCGTAGGCCGCATCGATCTCCCGGGGTTTGGCATGCGGGGCAACCCCCAGGATCTTCTCGGCCTGGTCGCGCGTCACGGCGAGCCTCGCTCGACCAGGCGACCGGCGATCTCGGTTCGGAAGTAGTCGGCCAACGCCTGCGGATCGGTCAGGAAGCGGTACAAGATCCTGCCGTCCAGAACGCTGGCGACCTTCTTCATGACGTCTTCGTCCACCTCGGAGGGGTCATTGCCGACGCCGACCGTCTCGATGATCACGCCGGCCTCCTTCAGAGCCCTGGCGGCGCGGATGGGATTGCCGCCATGCCCGTCGGAGAGCAGCACCGCGTGGACGCACGCGCCCGGCGGCAGATTCAGCTGCCCGAGCCGGACGAGCGGCGCCTTGAGGTCCGTTCCGCCCTCGGCCGCGAGCGAGTTCACGGCCCGCCAGATCTCCTTGCGATGCTCCCGGCAGCGCGTGAGCGGCAATGCGACCCAGGCCTGATCGTTGAAGGCGATCAGAACGACCTCGTCGTCAAAGCCGAGCTGGATGCGGGCATCGAACATCCCCAGCACGGCCCGCTGAGCCGCCCGCAGGCGATACACCAGCCCGCACTTGGAGAGCATGCTCCCGGAGACGTCGATGATGATGACAAATATCTCCGCGATCACGGAAACGACCGCCTTGATCGCGTCGGGTCGGCGCTGCGTCAGCCCGCGGGCCAGTTCCTCCAGATAGGTGTCGTCGGACACGTTGGTTTCTCCCGTATGAAAAGAGTGGGCGTCGCGAGAGGTGCAGCGCCCCGAATCCCGCCGGACTAGGCCACCTTGCCCACCATTCCCTCAAGGCCGCGCTTGAGTTCGCTGGTCGACTTGCCGCTCAGCAAGTCCGTGATCGTGACGTGCAATCGTCCATCGGCGCCAAACCCGTACTTCACCCGGATGTCTTCGCTGCCGAGCGCGCGGGGCGGCAGTTCGGCGAGAATCACCTCCCCATACCGCTGGCAGTCAGCCGGCGCGGCGTGGTGCGCGCCGCTCGTAATGGTGACCCGGGCCGCGGTCTGGTTCTCAAAGACCAGTCCAAAGGGCTTCTCGATCTCCACGGGGAGCTTCGTGTTGGCCGGGATGATCACGGAGTTGCGTTCGGTCCCGTTGACCAGGGCGAGGCAGCCCAGCGACTGACTGGTGACTTCCGACACCTGGATCGGCGGCGGCAGCACCGCCTGGTCCTGTGAATCGACGACGGCCAGGCCGGCGTCCACGGCGTGCTTGGCGGCAATGATCGCGGCCCCGCGCGCCACGGCCTCGTCGGGATTGATGTCGGTGCGGGGCGGCTTACCGAAAACCTCGCGGAGCATCTCGCGGCAGGCCGGGATCCGGGTCGAGCCCCCGACGAGGATGACATCCTTGATCTGCTTGGAAGCAAGGCCGGCGACGGCGAGCGCCCGCTCGGTGATGGCCTTGGTCTTTTGAACGATGGGCGCGATGAGGGCGTTGAGCTGGGCGCGGGTCAGCTCGACGATGAGTCGCTGGCCCTGCGTGGCGATCATGAAATTCGCCACGTCGGCCTGGCTCAGCGTCTTCTTGGCGTTTTCGCACTTGGTCAGCAGGTCGACCCAGGTGATCAGGTCGCTCTCCGGCGAGATGACGACGCCGTGCTCGGCCTTGAACGCCGTCGCGACATCGGCGGCGATGAGGTTATCGATGTCCGAGCCGCCCAGGTCGCGGTCGCCATCGGTGGCCCGAACCTCGAATCGGTCGCCGTTGATCTCCAGGATCGTGACGTCGAACGTCCCGCCGCCCAGGTCGTAGAAGACGTAGGTTCCCGAATGGCCCTGGTCCAGGCCGTAGGCTATCCCCGCCGCGGTCGGCTCGTTGACGATTCCCAGGACGTTGACGCCGGCCAGCTCGCCCGCCCGCCGCGTCGCCTCGCGGGCGTCGGAATCAAAGTAGGCCGGGACGCTGATGACGACGCCCACGACCTTCTTTCCCAGTGACGCCGCGGCGCTGGCCACGAGAAAGCGAATCACCAGGCTCGTGAGGAACTCCGGCGCGTAGGCCTTGCCGCTCTCGGGATGGACGAAGGCCGGGATGGGTGCACCGCTCGCGTCGCGCTTGCCCATGCCGCGCTTGAAGAGCCGCGCTGTCCGCGTCGGATCAAAGGCCATCTGATTGACGGCCGCCCGCCCCACGATCGGCTTGCCCTCGTCGCCGAGATTCACGACCGACGGCGTCAGCGGCTCGCCGTCGAGATTGGAGACGATCTTCGTGCTGCCGTCCGACTCGAGAACGGCGGTCGCGCTGATCGTCGTGCCTGCGTCGATCCCAACGACGAGGCCTTGATTTTGCTTCTTTTTCATATCTTGCACTCCTTTTTGAAGACAATGACCTGCTCGGGCCGGAGAACGACGCCGTTCCACGAAAAGCCGGCCCGCAGGATTCGGGCGACTTGGCCGTCCAGCTCCGGGCGCGGGGCCATCTCGACGCCGACGACCTTCTGAAGGTGCGGATTGAACTTACCGCCGGCCCCTTCGATCACCTCGACGCCCAGGCCGCGGAGGATCATCACGATCTCGACGCCGAACGAGCGGACGGCGGCGTCGTAGCGCTCCTGCAGCTGCCGGCCGCCGAGATGCAGCGACAGGTCGGGGTCCTTGCGGTACGAGGCAACCAACAGGGCGGCCTCATCCCGGAGCCGGTCGAAGAGGGCGATGAGCTGCTCGATGATCGGCCGCTGGGCGGTGCGCTGCGTGTTCGCCGAGCAGCCCTCGACGATTTCGCCACGGAGGACCCTCCACTGCTCGACGGCGTCGTGACGAGCGGCGGCGCTGATGCGGTCGGCCAGTGGGAGGACATCGCGTCGGATCATCTCGAGCTGGAACTGGGAAAGCTTGTGGAACTGCCGACCGATGCGCTCGTCCAGCTTCTGGCCCAGCGTCTGAAACCGCCGCTCGGCGAGCGAGTGGCCCTCGCGGACCTCGCGGTTCAGGACGACGGCGAGTTCATGGGTCTGGTGATCCAGTAGTTGGGCGACGTGTGCCACCATCTCGCCGACGATCTCGCCGTTGCCAGGCGCGGCGGCGCCCGGCTGATGGCCGTCGCCGTTACTCCGCGCGGGCGATTCGCGATCGCCGTGCTTCCCTTCGCTCACCGGGACCGATGGGGCTGGCGCGCGGCCGGAGGCGATGATCGGCAAGGTCGGCACAAAGCGCGGCCGGCGCCGTCCGAGCCAGGGATCCAGTAAGCGTTTGAATCGATTGAACATGCCAGTCCTCCAGTCAAGAATGGACCTCGCTAGGAATTCCGAAACCACTTGGCGATCAGCACGACCGCGTAGACCACGACGCAGAGCACCGACAGATAGATGTGTTCAAGAAGCCTGGGAGAGCGCCCGACGACGTCGTCGAAGCCGAGGGCCGCCGTCACCCGTCGCGACGTGAGCGCCAAGGCGATGATGGCCGCCGGCACGAGAATAAGTTCGCCGCGGAAGCGTCGGACCTCTGTCGGCGGACGCGGGACACGAGGCTTGCGGCTCAGCATCCAGCAGCCCCAGGCCCCGATCAGCATGGCCGCCAGCGCCTGCCCTTCGTACTCACGGGAGAAGGGCTCCCCCCGCTGCACAAAAGGCAATGCATCGAGGACGCAAAAGCCCCGGCCGCCGCGAATCCAGAGGGCGAGCAAGCCGAGCAGCCCGATGACGACGACCATCCGAGCGGCACGCATGTGGATCTCTCCTTGCAGGGCGTCTCTGCAATGGAGGGCAAGAAAACTTTTCTAGGAAATGAATTCGTCCACGCGACGGAACTGGATCCGGGGCCGGATCGCGGCCAGTGTTGGATCCCGTTGGATGATGGCCTCGACCGCCTTGCATTCGGCCTGTAGCGGACAGAGAAAGATGAGCTCGTCCACCGCGGTCGGGCGCGCGAGCGTCTTACGGGCATTGTCCGCCACGTTGGACGTGGAGATCGTGACCTCAAACCCGGTCGGCACGCCGCGCGGACTGCGGCCGAACACATCCACGGGATGCCGATGCGGGCCTGTCAAGAATTCCGGTCGCACGCCGGTCCAGTTCTTCGCATTCAGGAATCGAGTGACCTGGCCGATGAGCACGGTGTGCACGAAACCGCCGCGCCCGATGTAGTGCGGCGGTTTGGCCTGTCCGATGATCTGCCAGCCTGCGTCGATGACCTCGACGAGCGTGTACGTGGTTCGACCCAGGCGAACGTCGTGGACCACGACCAGTCTCTGGGCCTCCAGCGCCTGGGCCCGCCGCAACAGGAGCTTGTAGTCGCGGATATTGAGGCGCGCTCGACGGTCCTTCATCCAGTCGTCCCGATGTCGGCAGGCATCCTGGAGGAGATCCAGGAGTTCGGGGGCGAGTTTCGGGGCCGCGGTGTGTCGGGCCGGAGAGCTTGAACGGCTCCAGGGCGTGTGCAATTCGGCCATGGCCGAGGGGTAGTCGGTCAGCGGCCGCGATGGCGCCGCCGGCAAACCCGCGAGCTTCGGGGCCATCAGCCGCTGCCGCAGGGCTTCATCGACGGCGTTCTTGGCCAGCCGCGGCGGATCCAGATCAACCAGGAAGGCGTCGGTGTAGTTTCCGGCGCCCATCTCGCGAACCAGGGCCTGCCCGCGCCCCAGTCGCGGGATCATGGTGCGGGCCTCGTACGGGAGATTCATCATCTGGGAGACGATAGCGATGCTCGTCGAGTCGCTCAGGCCGCCGACCAGGAGCAGGGTCTTGGCCGCGGCGAGCACCGCCTGGGAAATATCCTGCAGCAGGTGCGGCGCGGCGATGAACCCGACCCCCGACTCGCGCCCGCGCAGGAGTTGAACCGCCAGCGGCGCCAGCCCATTCGAGGATTCCCAGTCAGCCCTGCGGCTCAGGACCTGCTGCGCCTCGTCCAGAACGACGAGCACATCGAGCGGCACGTTGTGGGTATTCCGGGCAACGCGCGTCGCGATGATTCGCTCGACGACCAGACTGATGATGACCTGCTGCGCGGGAGGCGGCAGCGTCTCCATACGCAGCACGGTGATCCCGCCGGGCGACAGCAAATGCTCATCGACGTCGGCGCCGTCGCATGTGTCGAGGACCTGTCCGCTGTCGTCGAGCAGTCCGCGCAGCTCGTTCATCAGGCTGGCCTTGTATTCCG
>CAZONT010000019.1:0-33913 GCA_964581285.1 uncultured Planctomycetaceae bacterium
GGGGAGATTGATGGGGCGCCGCTGGTGGGGGCGAAGATCGAGGGTGTGGCGGAGTCTAACGATCCAGATCCGAGTGTCGGCGCGGGCTCCGTGGCCGGCGGTGCATCTGGAGCAACCGGGAGCGTCGGCAGCTCGGGCGGCGGAACTTGGCTGGACCGGGCGCAGGGATGGTTCACGGGTTTCGGCGTCATCGGCTATTTGGCGATGGCGTTCGTGGGTGGATTCATACTGAATTTCATGCCGTGCGTGTTGCCGGTGATCTCGATCAAAGTGCTGTCATTTGTGCGCCAGGCGCACGAGCATCGGTGGCGCGTGTTCCTCTTGGGACTGGCGTTCAGCGCGGGGATCGTCGCGTCGTTCGCGGTGCTGGGAATCGTCATTCGTCAGTTCGGCGGACAATGGGGCGGGCTGTTCCAGGAACCGCGGGTCGTGATCGCAATGGCCGCCTTGGTGACGGCGTTCGCGCTGAGTCTCTTCGGTGTGTTTTCGCTGAATCCGCCTCATGTGGTGAACGAATTGGGCGAGAAAGTGCAGGGCGAGGGCTTGGCGAGCGCGTTTGGGACCGGGCTGCTGGCGACGGCGCTGGGGACCGCATGTACAGCGCCGTTCATCTCAGCGGTCGTAGCCCTGGCGCTGAAGCAAACGCCGAACGTGGCCTTTGCAATCTTCGTATCTGCGGGGTTGGGTATGGCCCTGCCTTATCTCGTATTGACAGCCATTCCCGGCTGGGTGCGATTCGTCCCGCGGCCCGGCGCGTGGATGATGACGTTTGAGCGGATCGTCGGGTTTCTTTTATTGGCGACGGTGGTTTGGCTGCTGAATCCGCTTGTATCACAGATCGGCGCGGACGGATTGTTGTGGACGCTGGTGTTTCTGCTGTTTGTCTCGGCCGCCGCGTGGGTGTACGGGCAACTGGAATACGGTGAAGTCCTGGTGCGGCGCGTGCGGACGTACGCGACAATGATGATCTTGCTGATTGCGGGCTGGCTTGTGTGCTTTCGCTGGTGGGCGCCGATTGACGAATTGGTCGCCGCTCGGATCACGGCGCGGAAGCAGGGCGGGATGGTGGCATTCGATTGGAAAAACCCAAGTGAGATTCCCTGGCAGCCGTACTCGTGGGAGGCGGCCCAGGCAGCGACGAAGGCGGGCAAGACGCTGTTCATCGATTACACGGCGGAGTGGTGCGTTAACTGCAAGGCGAACGAGCGGCTGTTTCTGAATACCGAGGATGTTCGGCGCGTAATGCGGGAGTTGGGCGTTGTCCCGTTCAAGGCTGACTACACGTCACCCGATCCGGAGATTGCCGAGGACTTGAAGAAACACGGCCGGGCCGGCGTTCCAATGTACATCGTCGTTCCGGGCCGCGATCCGGCAAAGCCGATCGTATTACCGGAAATTCTTACCAAGAGCGTTGTGATGGACGCGCTGCGGCAAGCCGGGCCGAGTTCTGGCGTGAATCCGACAGCTGGACAGGCCGTCTCGGCTGCGCTGGGAGGGACGCGGGCCGGCGGAAGCTGAGCGCGATTCGTTGCACCGGCATCTGTGAGCGCAAATAATAGTGACATGCAATCGCTTCCTCCGCCGACACTCGGTCCGGACAAGGCGCTGGCCATCGGGGCCTACGGCGAGACGGTTGCGGCCTACCGATACCTGATTTTCGCGGAACGGGTCGCAAACAAGTCGCATCGGGACGCGTTCTCGGCGATGGCCGACGAAGAGCAGGATCACAAACAGCGGCTGCAGGCATTACTGGCGCGGCTCTATCCGGGCGCGGACTTCGTCCTTTCTGAGCGAGACAAGGAGATGGTCGTGGTTGGGCCGCGACTGCTTGAGGTCCGCGACGACAAGCAGTTCGCCGAGGCGCTGGACTACACACTTGCAACCGAGCAGCGAACGTCGGCGTTCTACCGCACGCTGAGCCAGTCGATCCGCGAAGCGCCGCTGACGGCACTGTTCAAGGAGCTGGCGGAAGAGGGGGCGGATCACTACCACCGGCTGCGCGAACTGGTGCGGGATGTGACGGTCGGCTCGAGTCGGTAGGCCACTTCCCCGGCCGAGCCCCGAGCTGCAAACTCCTGTTCATACGAGTTTTATGAGAATCTAAGAAATCTCAGAATTTAGGCGTTACAAAAGACCGCCTCGCCCGACTCTCTAACTCGTCGACCGCACGACCGTATTCCTATTGACGTGCGCTTCGACCGGAAAGTGAGGTCCTCCATGGTGACCGTTTTCCTTGCCGCGACTTGCGCGGTGATCGGAGCCGGCGGTCCGAGCGCCAAACCATTCCTCGCCGGGATCGGATGCCTGAGCGGTGCGGCGTATCCCGGCAGCCATGCGCGGGCTGTTGCCGCCAACGGCGAGGTCGTTGTCGGCAGCAGTACCATCGAACGCGGATCGATGGCGATTCGATGGACGTTAAAGGATCGGCGACTAGAGACTCTCGGCGACCTGCCCGGGGAACGCGTGGACAGCCGCGCGAACGCCGTTTCGGCTGATGGATCTGTGATCGTCGGATGGAGCTCTTCGCACTACGGGAACGAGGCATTTCGCTGGACTGCTGGCGAGGGAATGAAGGGCCTTGGAGACATCAAGGGCGGCTACTTTTGGAGCGAGGCCCTCGACGTTTCGGCGGATGGAACCGTGGTCGTGGGCCAGGGAACCGCGGCGAAAGACCGTGAGCCGTTTCGCTGGTCGCAGGCGGAGGGGATGGCGAGTCTGGGTGGATTCGGAAAGGCCCTTCGGGTTTCCGCGGATGGAAAGACGATCGTCGGAGAGCGGTGGAGCAGCCAGACCGGCTCGATTGAATCGTGCTTTCGCTGGACGGCGGCGAGCGGTCAGGTGACGGTAGCCGGAATCGATCATCCGCAAATTCATGGAATCACGCCCGACGCGTCGCAGTTCGTCGGCGTCGCGAAGTCTGGTGCGGAATACTGCCCGTTCCGATTTTTGATGCCCGACACACTGACGGTTCTCCAGCAGCCCGGAGACGCTCGACAATTTGGGCGAGCGAATGCGATTTCCGCGGATGGCCGAATCATCATCGGCGCATCCGGGGCTCTCGGAAAGGCGAAGGCGGTCGTCTGGATCGCTGACCGGGAGCCGGTCAGCCTTGAGCAGATTCTCGCAGAGCGGTGCCACGTCGATCTGGCCGGGTGGGAGCTCACGGATGCGACGGATATTTCCGCGGACGGGCGCGTGATCGTCGGTAACGGGAAGAGCCCGGATGGGCGTTACGAGGGGTTTGTCGCATACGTCGGAGATCTTACACAGCTCGAGCGTCGCTGAGCGCGCCGGCGCCGAACGTCAACCGGAGATTATGGAGAACTCCCAATGATGCATTTACTTCTTGTCGCGATTCTTGCCACATCGCCTGTCGGCGGGTCGCCAAGTACTCAGCCGACCAGCGCACTTCCGCCGGTGTCACGAGCGGAGTTCGCGAAACAAATCAAGCGAGTGATCGTCGGCATGTCGGCGGATGAAGTTCGCGCCTTGCTGGGAGCTCCGGACGATGTTCGCACTCCGGACGACTTTGGGAATCAGTCATTCGGAGACTTCAAGGAACTGTGGAACTACGGCACCGACGGCCACAACACGTTTCCGACGCTCGGTCGCGTGTGGTTCGACGAAAAGGGCAAAGTTCGGCACATCTTTGGGGCGGAAGCGGCGCCGCCGGCGAACGGACTGATTGACGAGACGCGACTGCGCGAAGTCCTGAGAATGATCGACCGGGTAACGGGGTACGGCGACGACCCTCTTGCCCGAATTCGGGCGGCCAACGCGCTCCAGCGGCTGGGTCGCGAACGGGGCACTGCCGCCTTGCGCGAGTACGTTCGGGTGCGGACCAGCCCGACGGGACATGACAACATTCAGCGCGATCAGGGGTTCGCGCTGTTGCTTCGGACATTGTTCGAGGTCCCGGCCGACCCGGGGTACATGCCGAAGGTCGGCGGATTTGATCCGTACCCGCCTGAGGATCCATGGATCGCGCCGCGGTGGCCGATTGTCATCGTGGATGGACTCCCGCTTGTGTTTGCAAACACAAGTTCGTTTGGTAACGGGATGCGTCCGATGCCGCGATTCCCCGATCCCATGGTCGAGGAGTACATCAGCCAGTGTGGTTGGCGGAGCGAGCCGCTCAAACCGACGAATCGCCCGCTCGACGTCCTCGGCAGGGTTCAGGGCATGCCGCAATGGACGTTTGGACAGGACGACGACTTTCGCCACACCCCGGAGCAGGGCCGCAATCTGATCGCCGGGCAGTTGCTACAACTCCTGCAGACCGTTTATCGGGGCAAAGTCGGCGATTCGCGATGCGATCCAAAACTGATCTCGATGGATCAGGCCCTTGCGGAAGTCGCCAAGCTGGAGATTCGATGGGACGATGCGCGCGATCAGTATGTCTTTCGGGACGGAACGTCGCTGCCGGAAAACAGGCCGGAGAGCTTTGCACGGGTCAGTTGGAAGCCGGAGGTTCCCGGCTGGGAAATCACGATTTCACTGCATCGCGAGGATGAGGAGCAGGTCGAGGTGACTCTTCGCTATTCCGGAAGACTCTCGCTGGAAGCGCCTCGACTCGAACTCGGCGTGTATGCCGACGAAGATCGCAATCGTCGGTTAGCCTCGCTGGACATACCTGGTGCTCGTACGCCGATGTTCGATCAGCCACCGATGTCGCCGCAGATGCAAGAAATGATGGAGGAGAGTCGCCAGCGGATGGAGGCCGGCAAGATGAAGGCAATGGCCGAGGGTCGCGGAACGATGAGCGGAAGCACGTGGTCGCGATTTGAACTCAAGCCCGGCCGCCGAATCGTGGCAATCCTGACCTTCGGAGGCCAGACTTGGACGAGTCCGGTGTTCGAGCCGTGATGAAACCGCTTCGGTAGAGTCGTCAGCCGCCGGACAGCCGCACGGCGGCATTGATCAGGCCAAGGTGGGAGTAGGCCTGCGGGTGGTTGCCGAGGGCGCGCTGGTCGTTCGGATCGTACTCCTCGGCAAGCAAGCCGGTCGGTCCGGCGAGATCGACGTATAGAGCGAACAAGTCCTCTGCGTCCTTGCGGCGACCGATGAGTGCATAGGCCTCGATGAGCCAACTCGTGCAAAGCAGGAACCCGCCTTCGGTACCGGGGAGACCGTCATCGTATTTGTAGCGGTAGACAGTCGGACCCGTGCGTAGAGCGCGCTCGACGGTCTCAGCGGTGGCGACGAATCGCGGGTCGTTGGGTGCGAGCAGTCCGGAGAGGCCGACGTGAAGGGTGGCGGCGTCGGGTTGGTTCTCTTCATACGTCGCGGTGAAGGAATTCACGGCGGGTTTCCAGCCGTTGGCAAGTACGTCAGCAGCGATGCGCTCGCGGAGTTCTTTCCAGGCAGGCCGGTCGCGCCCGAGGTATGCAGCGAGCGCGAGGCCCCGGTCGACCGTCTGCCAGCACATGACTTTGGAATGGACGTGGTGCTGCTTGGGCTTGCGCGGCTCCCAGATGCCGTGGTCGGGCTCGTGCCAGCGATGCTCGACGGCGGTGACCATCATTTCGACGAGCCGCCAATGTTCTCCGGAGAGCGGCGCGCCGCGTGCGGCGAGTAACGCAACAAGTTCGGCGATGGGGCCAAAGACATCGAGCTGGACCTGCTGCGAGGCGGCATTGCCGACGCGGACCGGACGGCTGCCGCGATAGCCGGAAAGATTGGAGATTTCGGCTTCGGGGCCGAGGTGGCCGGAGGCAACCGTGTAGACTGGGGCGAGGCGGTGGGGCTCGTTGATCTGGTCGAGTACGCCAAGAATCCAGTCGAGAAATTTCATCGCGACGCCGGTCGTCCCGAGGCGGACAAGCGCTGAGCATGAAAGCGCCGCGTCGCGCGGCCAGCAGTAGCGATAGTCCCAGTTACGGACGCCGCCGATGTGCTCGGGGAGACTCGTGGTGGCGGCGGCGGCGATGGCCCCGGTCGGGCCGTAGCAGAGGGCTTTGAGAATCAACGCGCTTCGGCGGACCTGTTCGGGGGCGACCGGCGGTACGGCGAGCGCCGCGGCCCAACCGCTCCAGAACTTTTCAGTCTGTTGTCGGCGCTGCGCCTCCGGCAGCACGGCGGGCTCGAGGTTCGCCGTACCGTAGCGGAGTTCCAGGAGCAGCGGGCGGTCGGCGAGTTCGATCTCGGCGATGGCGGTCTGGTGCGCTCCCTCGTCGCGGATGCGCCAGGCAATGCCAGGAGCGAGGAGTACGATCGGATCACTTGCACCCTCCACTTCGATGCCATTGGGACTCGCGCGGAGATGGGTCGCGGTGCGGCCAAAGTCGAGGCGCGGGGCAAAGGTAATCCGGACGCGGCCAGTGCCTTCAATGACGCGGATCAGATCGGTGCGGCCGGCCCGCTGGAATGCGCGGCCGGCGCTGCAGTCGAGGTAATCGAGGACGCGGAAGGATGGCCAGATCGTCTCGAGGATGAACGAGTCGCCGACGTAGCGCTGGGATGTCGGTGCAGCGGCGCCGGCGGGCACGATTTCGAAGTAGCCAGCGGCGGGGCCGCCGAGCAGGTCGGCGAAGACGGCGCCGGAATCGAGTCGCGGCAGGCAGAGCCAGGTAACGCGACCGGTCGGCGTCGAAAGTGCGAGGGCTCGTTGATCGGACAGCAACGAGTGCCGCTCGATCGGGACGGCCAGTGCACCGGCAAGCCAGGCTGCGCGCTGCTCGGCCAGGCGCGCGAGTAGGCGTGAGACCTCGGTGGAGTCGGCGACGCGGAAGGCAGCGCGGGACTCGCCGGGACCTACTTTGACGGCGGCGTCGGGGCCGGCAAGTGTCGAGAAGGCGTCTTCGTCGGTGATGTCGTCGCCGAAGTAGATGGCGGCGGAGGCGCCAACTTGTTGGCGAATACGCTGCAGCGCCGCGCCCTTATTGGTTTCAACGACGCTGAGCTCAACGACGCATTTGCCATGGCGGACGTGGACACCGGTGTGGGTCGCCGGGCCGGCAGAGATCCGCTCGATGGCGGCCTGGGCGGCGGCGGGGTCGGCATTACGATAGTGGAATGCAAATGCGGCTGGCTTCTCCTCGAGCCACGCCCGCGGACACGACTTTGCAATCTCGGCGAGTTCGGCGCCGAGTCGTTGGCGAAGCGTGTGCATTGACGGCGGAAGCTTGGAAGCGAAGCCCGGCTCGAACTCGCTCCCGTGACTGCCGACGAGGTGGATGTCATTCGTGTCCTGGGCTTGCCGCGCAAGATCGCTCAGGGCACGGCCGGAGATGATGGCAACGTGGGTGTTCGGCATCGTGGCGAGGGCGCGGAGCGCGATCACTGATTCTCGCTGCGGGTGCGCGAGCGTTGGGTCACTGACGATCGGCGCCAGCGTGCCGTCGTAGTCGCAGGCGACGAGGAGTACCGGGGTGTGAGCGAGTTCATCAATGCGTTTGAGAAGGTCGCTCATGCGCGAAGGGCCTCCAGGAAGCCATTCGCCCAGTCGTCGAGGTCGTGCCGGCGGACAATCGTCCGAAGGATCGACATCCGGAATCGCGCTTCGGCGGTGGGCATCCGCAGCGCGGTTTGCATGGTACGAATCATGCCGTCGATATCGCGCGGATTGACGAGCAACGCTCGACGAAGCTCTTTCGCGGCGCCGGCGAACTCGCTGAGGACGAGAACACCCGTATTGTTGCGGCGCGACGCGACGTACTCCTTGGCGACGAGGTTCATGCCATCACGGAGCGGCGTAACCATCATGATGTCGGCGGCGGCGTAATAAGCGACGACTTCCTCGCGAGCGAGACTCCGTCGGAAGTAGTGGACGGCAACGCGGCCGGGCTCGCTGTATTCGCCGTTGATGCGTCCGACAATCTGCTCGACGCGCGTTCGCATGTCTCGGTACTCGTGAACCGACTCGCGGCTGGGGACCGCAATTTGCACCAATACGCAGTCGTCAACGCGGGCCTTGCGGCGGCGGAGCATTTCCTCGAATGCGAGCAGGCGGATGTCAATTCCCTTCGTGTAGTCGAGGCGGTCGATGCAAAGGAGGATCTTTCGGTGAGCCCCGACCCGGCGCCGCATGTCATTTGCATGGCGGACGATCCGCGGATCAGCGGCGAGCGTGTCGTAGGCGCTGAAGTCGACGGAAATCGGGAACGAATTGACGCGGATGGTGCGGCCCTTGTATTCGAGCTGCGTATCGGTGCCCTCGGCGGAGGTGTGCAGGCGCGCGGCTCGAGAAAAATCCTGGGCGTCGGAGTGAATCTGGAAGCCGACGAGATCTGATCCCATGAGGCCTTCGAGAAGTTCGCGTCGCCAGGGAAGCCAGGCGAAGAGTTCATCCGGGGGAAACGGAATGTGCATGAAGAAACCGATCCGCAGGTCCGGGCGGAGCCCGCGAAGAATGCGCGGGACGAGTTGGAGCTGGTAGTCGTGAACCCAGACGATCTGTCCGCGGCGGGCGACGCGGGCCGCGGCGCGCGCGAAGCGAAGATTGATTGCTACGTACTGCTTCCACCATTCGCGGTGAAAAGTGGGAGTCTGAATGGCGTCGTGGTAGAGCGGCCAGATGGTGCGATTCGAGAAGCCGAGATAATAAGACTCGATCTCGCCGTGCGAGAGCTCCACCGGCTTAATGCGGATGTTCTCGTGGACGAAGGGCCGCGGCGCAGGCCCCGCGGTCCCGGACCAGCCGACCCACGCGCCGCCGCGATCGCGGAGTATGGGGGTCATGGCAGTGACGAGGCCGCCGGGGCTGGGGGCCCAGTTACAGCCGCGCCCGCCACGGATGCGCTGGACCGGAAGGCGGTTGGCAACGACAAGGATTTCACTGCGTCGGGGCATTTTCGACCTGTATGAGCTTAGTCAGATGGGCCCAAGAAGAGAGCGTCAAATCGCGGCAGTGAAAGTGTTTGGGCGAACGAACTTTGTTGCGGCGGCGAATCGAGGAGCGCGGTGCATTGTTTGAGCATTGGGTTCATCGTAATGGTGGATCGACGAAGGGTCACGCTGGAAGCCGTGCGTTGTCGTCGACGTGTGTCTGAATGTAGAATGGCGGTCCGCCGCAGCATGGTCGCGGGAGTCGGGGAGGGCAGTTCATGCACCGCGCGCGGATATCAATTCTGACTTTCTTGACGGCGTGTGGTCTCGGCGCTGCGGAGTCGGCGCATGCCGGCGGGGCCGAAGGCGCTATTCCGTGGGGCCACTATCACTACTTCAAACAGAAGCGTGAACTTCCGCTCGACGCCACGCGGATTGCCGTTCGGAAAATGGCGGCCAGCGGGGGGGGTGTAAATGATGCGCTGCGGCGGTCCGGGCTCGCGGAGGCCGCTGCGACGGATCTGGCTATCGAGGGCTGGTCGACTGTCGCACTGCCAGGCGATTCCCGCAATGTCGAACGCGTCAAGCAACTTGTGACGGAATTGGCGGGCGACCCAGCACTCGATTTCGCATCGCCGGTGTTCGTCGGATCCGACGGAGGGCCGGTCATCGTTACCCGGGACTTGCTCATCGGATTCGCGGATGGGGTGAGCGACGAACGGGCGGCGGCGATCTTGTCGGCGGCGGGAACGATCGTCGACAAGCACTGGACCGGGATGCACGGCGTCTATCGCGTGCGAAGCAATTTGCGCAGCGGAATCATGGTTCTCTCGGTTGCCAACGATCTGGCCGCCCGGGCCGAGGTGAGCTTCGCCGAGCCGGACATGATTTTCACGGGGCGCAGCGAGCTGATTCCGAACGATCCGTTCTTCGCAAGCTGCTGGGGCCTGCACAATACCGGTCAGAGCGGCGGAACCGTGAACATGGACATGGATGGTCCCGAGGCATGGGAAGTCACGACGGGTTCGCCCTCGATCATCACGGTCATCATCGACACAGGCGTGCAACAGAATCACCCCGACATCAATCAGATCCCCGGCAACGATGTCACCGGCCAGGCCGGCGGCGGCGGGCCGGTCAATCCCTGCGATGTTCACGGCACGGCGGTGGCCGGATGTGTGTCGGCGAAGATCAACAATTGGATCGGCGTGGTCGGGATCGCTCCGGGAACCAAGACGGCGTCGGTGCGGACGTTTGTCAGCAATCAGCCGTGCAATGGTACCTGGTCGAGTTCAGCCAGCCTGACAGTCGCCGCGCTGGCGTGGGCGGAGAGCATCGGGGCGCGGGTGACGAACAACAGCAACTACTATGGCTTTCAATCAGGTACGATCAGCACCAAGTATGCACAGACGCGTGCGAACGGAATGGTGCACTTTGCGTCGGCGGGCAACGACGCGAGTTCGATCATCTCGTATCCGGCGAGCATTCCCGAAGTCAACTCCGTGGCGGCCCTGACGCGGAACGGCTTTCTCGCCGGGTTCAGCAATTTTGGTGTCGGGCTCGATTTTTCGGCGCCGGGCCAGGACATTGCGACCACCGATCGGACCGGGCTCGACGGTTACGCCAGCGGCGACTACGCGACGGTGAACGGCACGTCTTTCGCCTCGCCCTATTCCGCGGGCGTGGCGGCTCTCGTGCTGTCGGCGCGGCCGACTCTCCCGGCGGCGGACGTCGAACAAATCATGCAGCTGTCGTGCCGCGACCTTGGGACGTCGGGCTATGACACGACGTACGGGTGGGGCTTCGTCAACGCGCGCGCCGCGCTCTTTGCGGCCGGCGACTGCAACGGCAACGGCGTTCCTGACGAAGACGACATCGCGCTTGGAACGAGTGTGGACTGCAACGACAGCGGCGTGCCGGACGAGTGCGAAGTGCCGCCGCGATGTCTGACATGCCCCGATTGTCAGGGCGATCAAATTCCGGACGATTGCCAGGTGCCGCCGATCTGTCCGGCGTGCATCGATTGCCAGGGCGATGGCGTGCCGGACACGTGCCAGGTTCCGCCCCTCTGTCCGAATTGCTTGGATTGTCAGGGCGATACCGTTCCAGACGTATGCCAGGTTCCGCCGTTGTGCCCGGGCTGCGCGGACTGCAATGTCAACGGCGTACCGGATACGTGCGAGACAGATTGCAACAGCAACGGCGAGCCCGACAACTGCGATATTGTCACCGGCTTCAGTCAGGACTGTGCGCCTGACAATGTGCCGGATGAATGCCAGGTTCCGCCACGATGTCCGCTGTGCCCTGACTGCGATCAGAACGGCGTGCCGGATTTCTGTGATGCGGCGGTTGCCGACTGCAACGCGGACCTAATTCCCGATCACTGCCAGACCCATCCGGCGCTCTGCGGTGGGTCGTGCCTGACGGACTGCGATCAAAACTTCGTGCCCGATTCGTGCCAATTGATTGGGGCGTTCTCCGCTCAATCTCCCGAGCTGGCCCCGATTCACGGCACCTCGCCGCAAAACTTTGTGTTAATCGCGCCGCCGATCGCCACCGGTGACGTTACGCTGGAGGTTCAAGCCGTCGCCGATCTCGGCTCGCTGTCGGAAAACATCGTTATCAAGCTCAACGGAATAGCAGTCGGGACGCTTTTCAGTGTTTCGTTCGATTGTGCACTGGATGTCGAGTCGCTCGTCGTTCCAGCCGCGACGTTCAATGGAATCGTGAACGGCGGCAATGCAATCATTGAGATGGCGCCGAGTCTATCGGTCGATGCGCCAAGCTGTCCGACGAGCCACATTTCGGTGCGGGTTGATTACGCAATTGCCTCGGGCGATTGCAATAACAACTCCATTCTCGATACCTGTGAAGTCGCGGCAGGCACGTCGCCAGATTGCAACGCCAATGGCGTGCCGGATTCCTGCGACCTGGCGGCCGGCTCGCTGACGGACTCGGACAGCAACGGCATCGCCGACGCGTGCGAGTGCGTGTTCATCTCGTGTGCCGGCGATCTGACGCTGGAAGCGACGGTAAACGGCGATGACGTCCAGTACTTTCTCGGTTGCCTTGTCGGGGGCGACCTTGCTTCGTACCCGTGCGCGTGCGCCGACATCAACGGCGACCTGCGGCTCAATGCAGCCGACATCCCGGCGTTTGTAAACCGTCTCATCCTCGATCCTGAAACAAATTGCCACTGAGAGGACTCACCATCTGATTTTGAATCGCGGTTCGTTTGGCGCTATAGTCGGCTCTCCACGGTGTGCGACGCGGCAGGCGACTGGAATTGCGAGCTAATTAATGGCGATTGTCACGCGCGAACAGGTTTTCGACGGGCTCCGACGGGTGCAAGATCCAGAACTGCATAAGGATCTTGTCACGCTCAACATGCTCAAGGACGTCGCCATCAGCGATGGCCGAGTGCGGGTGGGGGTCGAGCTGACGACGCCGGCGTGTCCGTTGAAGGACACGATTCAGAAGGACGTAGAGCGCGAGCTGAATCGGATCGAAGGGGTTCGCGAGGTGACGATCGATTGGACGGCGCAGGTTCGCGCGACGGCCAAGCCGCATTCCCAGCTTCCGGGCGTTAAGAACATCGTCGCCGTCGGCGCGGGAAAGGGTGGCGTCGGCAAGTCGACGATCGCAGTCATGCTGGCGGCGGGTCTAAAGCGCGAGGGGGCGAGCGTCGGACTGATGGACGCCGATATCTTCGGCCCGAGCATTCCGAAAATGCTGGGCGTCGAGCACGAGCGACCCAGCGTGCATGGCGAAAAGATCCTGCCAATCGTGAGCAACGGCATCGGCTTGATGTCCATCGGGTTCATGATCGAGAGCGAGCGGGCCGTGATCTGGCGCGGGCCGATGGTTCATGGGGTTGTGAAGCAGTTCCTGGAACAGGTGGAGTGGGGTGAGCTTGATTATCTGATAGTTGATCTGCCGCCGGGGACGGGCGACGTACCGCTCACGCTCTCGCAGTCGATCCCGTTGACCGGCGCCGTTGTCGTCTGTACGCCGCAGGAAGTGGCGCAACTGGACGCCGTGCGGGCCTTGCGGATGTATCAGCAACTCAACGTCGACATCCTTGGGATGGTCGAAAACATGAGCTACTTCATCGCACCTGATACCGGCAAGGAATACGACATCTTTGGTCGCGGGACCATTGAGAAGACGGCGGCGCGACTGAAGGTGCCGTTCCTCGGATCGATTCCGCTGAACGTCGCAATCCGGGTGGCCGGCGACTCCGGCAATCCGATGGTGTCGTTCGAGAAGGTGGACAAGTCCACTCGGACGGCGGTTGAGCAATTTGTAAAGAACACCGCGGGGCAGATCAGTATTCGAAATGTCCTGCGGCCCGCCAAGCTCGAACTGAAAATAACGTAGGGTTCACACGCCAGCCCGTGGGTATCATTTGGCTATTGCGTGTAGAAAATCTCTGCCCGCGGTCGAAGCGTTTCATCGCCTGAATTCGCATTGAAGAACACTTCATTAACCGTCAGGTCCGTGGCGGGCGCATTCGCGAACAGGAACCGGAACGACGAGATCGGTCGTCCGGCCGCGAGATCGGCCTGTACTTGCGCCGTCACGTCCAGTTCCACCGTCTCGGCCGACAAGATATTGCCCGGCAGCGTCGTGATGGTGGCGATATTGGCCGCGAGCGTTTTGCCATCGAATGCGGCGACCGTAATGCTGGAAACGACGTCGATGTGGTCGACCGTCATATTTCCGAATTTGCCAAAGGGGTTTCCTTCGGCCGCAGCGCCCGACAACCGTAGGAGCGCCCGCGTGACATTGGCCCCGGCAGGAACCTGGTTGAGTACAACGCTGACGATGGCGCGTTCAGCCTTGTCTCCGACCCCCGGAATGACCTCAGAACCGGCGATGGCATAATTGTTCGTTAGCATCGACGTATAGACGCCATCACTCCGAATCGTGCCCGTGCGATCAAACGCCGTGTCCGCCGGAACGGAAGTGTTGCAAGCCCCGCAAAAAGCAGGGATGGCGGAGATCGCCAGGCAAACAACCAGCACGTTTTTCAAGCTTTTTGTCATGGAACTTCAAACCTCGCTTCCTTTGGGCCTTGTCGGTTGCGTAAGGGCTCTGATCCTGACCCTTATGCGTAATAGCCGGGGCAAGATACACGCAAGAATTCACGAGCGGCCCTAAGTCGAGCGTGCACAGCACATTGGAGTGCAACAAGCTTGGCTCCTGTCCAGCACGCCTTCGATTCAATGGGACCGTCGACATGATTCGCCCCAGTATGGACGCTGCAGCTAGCAAGGAGTCGCTCTCGGCGTTTACATGGTATGTGTGGCGGTTGCCGGGGCTGGACTCGACACCGATACTGGCGCTGGCTTCGGTTGATCGGGTACAGAGCGCCTCGCGTGTCGCGAGTGGAGTGGTTTCGCAAGGCGGGATTTTACGATGAAGTGCGTTGTTAGGTTTTTCGGCCCGGCTGTCGAACTCGCGAAATTGCCAGCGCAAACCTACGAGTTGATGTCGGGCGAGACACTAGGCGCACTGGCGGGCCGGATTGCGGACGAGTTTCCGAAGCTCGGGGAGGCGGTGGGCGTGAGACTGGCCGTCAATCGTAAGTACGTGGCGCTCGACTACGCGCTCCGTGATGGGGACGAGGTTGCGGTCATCCCGCCGGTGTCGGGCGGGTAGAATGGCCGGACATGCCAAGCTCGCTCGAGCCATCGCGAATCAACCTCACCCTCGCCGTGATTTCTGCGGCCGAGCTGGCGCGTGCGATTCGATCGGACGAAGCCGGCGCGATCGCAACGTTCGAGGGGACTGTGCGGGCTGAGAAGCGCGGAGACGGCACGGCGCTGGTTGCACTCGAATACTCAGCTCATGAACCGATGGCGATTGAGCAGTTGGCGTCGCTACGCGACCGGGCCCTGAAGGAGTTTGCCGTTCAGGACGTGGCGGTAGGGCATCGGCTGGGGCGGCTCGCCATGGGCGAGGTGTCGGTGGCGGTTGCGGTCGCGGCAGGGCATCGGGCAGCGGCGTTTGACGCGTGCCGGTGGCTGATCGATACGCTGAAGGTGGACGTTCCGATCTGGAAGAAGGACATCTGGGCAGATGGCCGCGAAGACTGGACGCCGACAGGGCCGGAGTAACATGCCAAAGCTCAAAACGCCATTAAACAAGATCGCCAGGCCCCCGAAGAAACGGCCTGTCGGCGCGAAAGCACGGAAGCTCGAACGCGGCCGTCCGGAGCCGAAGCGCGTGGCGGCGATTTTGGCGGAGCTGCACCGGCTGTATCCGGAAGCGGAGTGTGCTCTGAGCCATCGCAGCGCATGGGAACTACTGGTGTCGACGATCCTGTCGGCGCAGTGCACGGACGAGCGCGTGAACAAGGTGACACCGGGGCTGTTCGAGAGGTATCCGTCGATCGCGGCGCTCGCGAAGGCGTCGCCGCTGGACCTCGAAAAAATCATTCGCTCGACCGGCTTCTTCCGCAACAAGGCGAAGAGTCTGCTGGGGGCAGCGCGGAAAATTGTCGCGGACTACGCCGGTCATGTGCCCGAAACAATGGACGAATTGTTACATCTGCCCGGCGTTGCCCGCAAGACGGCCAACGTCGTACTGGGGACGTGGTTCAGAAAGAACGAGGGGGTCGTTGTCGATACGCACATCGGGCGGCTGTCGCAACGGCTCGGCCTTACGTGGCGATCGAAGGACGACAAGGATGCGAAGAAGATCGAGGCTGACTTGATAGAAGTACTGCCGCGTGAACAGTGGACGTTTGTGGGGCATGCGCTGATCTGGCACGGCCGGCGAGTATGCTCTGCGCGAAAGCCCAATTGCGCGGGCTGCACGCTTAGTCGGATGTGTCCTTCGGCGTTTTCGTATGGTGGGCGCTAGGTCAGTTGGTCGCCGTGACGGCTTCGTCGATGGTGGGGAACACGTCAAAGTAGCGATTCAGGGCGGTGATTTCGAGGACGCCGTTGATAAAGGGGGAAGGGGACGCGATGACAACCTTCGCGCGCTGCGTATTGGCCTGGGCGGTGACGCGGACGATGGCGCCAAGTCCGGACGAGGTCACGTAACTAATCTCGGACATGTCCAGTACGACACGGGCGCCGGGCCGGTCAATCCGGTCGGTGACAGTCTTGATGAAGTGCTCCTCGTCGGCCTCCCGAATCTCACCGGACATGTGGAGGATCGTTGCGTTTCCGCGTTCCTCGCTCTTGATGGTCATCGGTGTTCCTTCGTGCGGCGGCCCCATGTATTGGCCAGCCGCTATCGGCAGGTTTTCTAACATGACCGTGCGATCGATGCCAGCAGGTTCTTAGGCTTTGACCTTCCAACAACGGCGGTCGTGGGCGGGGGGGATCTTTCCGACACCCATCAGATAGCACTTCGTCGTCTCAGGGCCCATGAAGCGGAAGTTCTCCTTGAACACGTCGAACAGGCCGCGGCGCTGGGCCATCGTGGCGGCGGGGAGCGCGTTGAACCACTTCTGGTAGCTGCCGGATTGTTCTGCCAGCGCGATGAAGCGGCGGGCGTTGTGGATAGTAGCCTCGATTTTCATGCGGTTTCGAATGATGGCGGGATTCGCGACGAGTCGCGCCACGTCGCGGGCGCCCATCCTGGCCACGGTAGCGAGGTCGAAGCCCTCGAAGGCGTGCTGCAGGGCGGGGCGTTTGACGAGAACGATTTTCCAGGAAAGGCCGCACTGGAAGATCTCGAGTGCCATACGCTCGAGGTGGCCGGCGTCGGTTCGGATGGGGCGGCCCCACTCGCGGTCGTGGTAGTCGATCAGCATGGGGTCGTCGGCACACCAGCGGCAGCGTTTGCGATCGACGGGCATAAGCGGATTTCCTTGTACTGGTTGCGGCCGGGCAACTACAATGAACGTCGACGAAACGATACATCCAATGAGCCGCCGCATCTACGCCGACAACGCTGCCACGAGTTTTCCAAAGCCGACCGAAGTCCTGGCGGCAATGATGGAGTATGCGCAGGATTTGGGCGCGTCGGCGGGGCGCGGGGCCTATCGCGAGGCGGTCGGCACCGGGGAAATGGTGGCAGCTTGTCGTGGGCGGATTGCGCGGCTGATTCATGCCGAGGAGCCGCGGAGAATCGTCTTCGCGCTGAACTGCACCGAAGCACTAAACCTGGCGCTGCGCGGAATGCTGCGGCCGGGCGACCACGTCGTAACGACGCGATTTGAGCACAATTCGATTCTGCGACCGTTGCATGAACTGGCGACGTCCGGAATTGAGACGACCTATGTGCCGGTCGACCGGGCTACGGGGCGAGTCGATGCGGATGTTGTGCGCGAAGCCGTGCGGTCGAATACACGATTAATTGCAATGCAGCATGCGAGCAACGTGACGGGGACTGTGCAGCCCGTAAAGGAGGTCGGGCGGATCTGCCGCGAACGGGAGATCGCATTCGTCGTGGATGCGGCGCAGACGCTCGGGCACCTCGCAATTGACGTCCGGGCGATGGGAATCGATCTCCTCGCCTTTCCGGGGCACAAGGGGCTTATGGGTCCGCTCGGAACGGGCGTGTTGTACGTGAGGCCGGGATTGGAAGAACAGCTTCGGCCTCTCATGGCTGGTGGGACGGGCTCGGTGAGCGAATTGCCGACGCAGCCGGAGTTCATGCCGGACAAGTACGAATCGGGGAGCCACAACGCGATCGGACTGGCCGGACTTGGGGCGGCGGCGGCGTGGGTGCTCGAACGCGGCGTGGAATCACTACGGCAGCACGAGGTCGCGCTTTGCCGGCGATTCCTGGACGGAGTTGCAAACGTTGAGGGCCTCACACTCTATGGGCCGCGCGACGTGGAGCAGCGCGTGGGCGTGTTCAGCGTCCGGGTCGACGGGCTGGAGCCGGCGGAACTGTCGGCCGTGCTGGAGACCGAATTCGGGGTGCTGACCCGGTCGGGCATTCACTGCGCACCATGGGCACACGACACTCTGGGCATTCACGCCGACGGTGGAGCGACGCGGCTCTCGTTTGGGGCGTTTACGACTGAGGCTGATGTCGACACTTGCGTTGAAGCGCTGGCATCGGTGGCGGCACCGACCGACGCGACCACCCCGTGACAACGAAGTCCATTCGCGGGCGTGCGATGCTGGTGCATGCCGGCGCGCTGGGTGATTTCGTATTGGCATTGCGCGTTGTGGAAGCAATGCGTGGGGCGAGGGCAGACGGAATCACGCTGCTCGGCCGATCGGCATTTTTCGAATTGGGGCGATCCGCCGGCATGGATCGATTCATCGATTTTGAGGCCGGGAGTCTTCATGCCCTGTATCGCAATGAGCTTCGACTTCCCGACGACACTTCCGCGCGGTTGGTGGGTCACACGCTGGTCGTCAATATGGCAGGTGGAGACGCGGTCTTTGTTGGCCGGCTGGCCGCGGCGACAGGGGGCAGGGTGATCGACATCGATCCAATGTCGCGGACGGGTTCGAGCCGACACATTACGGACCAGTGGCTGCTGGATTTGAATGCTGCAGGAATCGCGACGGAGGGCGTTGGTCCGCCACGGATTGAGGTGCCAGCCGACCGGTCCGACGTGACCCGGCGCACGATCATCATTCATCCGGGCAGCGGCGGGCGGGCCAAGTGCTGGCCAATCGAGCGATTTGTCGAACTGGCGTCGCGACTGTCATTGGGAGGGTGCGTCGTGCGGTTCGTGGTTGGGCCGACCGAACTGGACCGTTGGTCGGAGGCCGAGCATGCTCGCCTGTCGGCGGCGGCGCCTATCGTCAAGCGCGAGCGGTTGATTGATCTCGTGGCGTTGCTGGCGACGGCAGACTATTTCGTTGGCAACGACAGCGGAGTAACACATCTTGCCGCCGCAGTTGGAACCCCGGTAACGGCGATTTTCGGTCCTACCGATCCGCGGGTGTGGCGGCCCCTCGGTGACCATGTCAAGGTGTTGGGCGGAGGCGCGTGGCCCGGCGTCCGCGACGTGGTGGCCAGCATTCATCAGCGACTCGACCTAGCCCGCGGAGGGGTATAGAGTTTGTCGTGACACAGTTGCACACGAATTCGATCCGACCCATGCCGACGATTCGACGAGCCGAGGCCAGCGAAGTCCGCCGCGTGATGCGGCAGACGCTCGGTGCGCCCGGGCTGAGTTGGGCCCAGCTGGAGCAGCAGGTTGATGCATTCGGCCAATATGCAAAGCAAATGCAGCTCGATTTGTCGAACCACTGGGTCGCACAGAACGGCACGGAGTGGTTATCGGCTGCAACGTACATCGAGTCGCCGGGGCGAACGGCAATGGTCTTTCTCTCGAGCGGTTTCGATGACGCTTCCCGGCGTGAGGCGACAGTAAAGCTCCTCGACGAAGTGAAGTGGTTTGCGGAATTGCGAGCCGTCAGGCTGGTACAGTGCCTGCTCGATCCCTCGGGAAGACCGCCCCAGGCGCTGGGAATGGCAGGATTCACTCCGTTGGCGCGCCTCGACTACCTCGATCGGGTGACCTCGGCAGGTATCGGACATGTCGTGCGACAGAAGCCCGGCAGTGATTTGAACTGGATGGCCTACAGTCCTTCGGAACATCGGGAGTTTGCCGAGACAGTCGCGGCGACATACCGCGACAGTCGTGATTGCCCCGGTCTGACGGGGGTTCGTGAAATCGACGAGGTGCTTGAAGGGCACAAAGCGGCTGCGAAGTTCGATCCTGCGTGGTGGATGCTGCTTCGGGAAGGCGAGAGGGCGGTTGGGTGCCTGTTGATGGGAGAGGTTCCGCTTCGTAATGCGGCGGAGATCATATACATGGGGCTCTGTCCGGAGGCGCGCGGCCGCGGATTAGCAAGGTTTTTGCTCTTGCGGGCGCTGGAATTGGCTCGAGGAGTGCGGTTGCGGTCGCTGGCGCTGGCGGTAGACTCGTCGAATGAGCCCGCGCTTCGGGTTTACACCAAGTTCGGATTTCGGCACACGCTAAGCCGCGAAGCGTGGATTTGCGTACTCAACCCTGCCACAAAAAGATAGGCGCGGCTGCGCTCGAACACACAGATTTTTCACCATGTGAGATGCAATGTGCGAAACAGGTGGACGAATTATTTTTTGACGAACGCAACTCGTTTCCGGTTATGACGATCGTGCGGTCTCGGACGGATTAGGTGATCTTTCCGATTGACGTGCGTCGCGAAACGTTTTAACATGAGCTTCATCAAGTTCGGGTTCGACGCACCGGGGCGCGGTCAAGCAAAGGTGCGTCGGATCGAAACATCCGTCTGGTATTGATGTAAGTAACCAACTGCAGCGCTGTTGCGCGCGTGGAGCGTCGTGTGAACACGGAAAAAGACGACATTATCAGTCGGATTCGGGCACGCCTTGCGGAACACATCGGCTCACAGAAATACAAGATCTGGTTTCACAACTCGACGCACATGGCGCTCGCAAACGGTTTCCTGAAGGTCGGGGTGCCCAACGTGTTCGTCGGAAGTTGGATCGAAAGCCACTTCGCCGAGGCGATCGCGCGATCGGCGCGCGAAGTGTTGGGGCGGGAGGTGCAGATCATGTTCAGCATCGAGCCGGATCTGTTCCGCAGTATCCGAAAGACGCAGCTCAATTCGCAGGCGAAGTCGGTTAACCGCGGTGGCGAAACCGCACCGGCCGCCGCCGGAGTCGACGCGGGAACGGCTGCACGGCCGCGCCTGCGCGGACGACTGGACGAATTCGTGGTCGGCCCGGGAAGCGAACTGGCGTGTTCGATCATTCGCACGGTCTCGCAGCACCCCGGTGTAGCGTTCAACCCCGTGTTTCTGCACGGCGGTTGCGGGATCGGCAAGACGCACCTGCTGCAAGGGTTGGCGAACGCGATCGAAGATGCCGGGCGCGGGCAGCGCTGGCGGTACATTTCAGGTGAAGCGTTCACGAACGAGTTCCTGCTGGCGCTGAAGAACGGCCAACTTGAGACGTTTCGGCGGCGGTATCGCGAACTGGATGTGCTGCTGATCGACGACGTGCACTTCCTGGCGAACAAGCGCGCGACGCAGGACGAGTTTCTGCATACGTTCAATGCGATCTTTGCGATCGGCAAGCAGGTCGTTCTTGCGTCGGATGCGCATCCGAAGATGATTGGCCAGCTCTCCGAGGCGCTGGTCAGCCGTTTTGTTTCGGGTGTCGTCGTGAAGATCGACCCGCCGGACGTCGCGACGCGCTGCGAGATTTTGCGACGGCGCGCCACGGCGATCGGCCGGCCGATTCCCGACGACGTGATTGCGTACGTCGCAGAGAAGATCCAGAGCAATGTGCGGGAGCTCGAGGGCGCACTGCTCAAGCTGGTCGCGGCGGCAGACGTGGCCAAGTCGCCGATTTCAATGGCGATTGCGAAGCACGTGCTGGACGATCATCTGACCCGTACGGCGAAGATCCTGACGGTAAACGACATCGAATTGGCGGTGTCGACCTACTTCGGACTAACACCGTCCGACCTGCACTCTTCCCGAAAAAGCCGGACGATTGCCCTCGCACGGAACATCGCCATGTATCTCGCCCGAGTGCACACGCCGTTTTCGTTTCCTGAGATCGCGCGAATGATGGGCAACAAGAACCACACGACCGTGCTGCTCGCGCACCGAAAGATCAAGGGAATGCTCGAAACGGACGCCGCGGCGGTCTGGTTCTCGGCGAGCGGCGAGCAGTCGTCGCCGGCCCGCGGACTGGTGACCAAAATCGAAGAACAAATTCGACCGGACGCTCGCATCGCACCTGCGGCGCGACGACCCGCCGCTCGCCAAACACCGCCGCCCGCCGCACCCGGCGGGGACGTGCGCGCAGCAATCTAGGCAATTTCGACAGCATCCGCACACGGATCATTCGCGGCGAACAGGCTGATCTAGCAGAGATAAGCTAGCCCGGCGTCTTCGTTGCCGTCCATGACGATTCGGAGCGTGCGCCCGGCGGCGATTCCAGGCACGCGCAGGACGCGGATGACACTCGCCAGTTCGCCTCTCTTCGGAACGAGCCGCGCAAGTTCATTCTCGCCCGAGCCGAAGAATGACCGGTTCCAGGCACAAGCGGGGTCGTCGGGGTAGAGCGGCAGGTAGTGAATATTTGCTTCAATGAGATCCTGAAAGAAGTGCGTGCCGAACGATACCTCGGGGACGTAGCCGTCGCGCTCGCGTGCGACTTCGATCAGCATGCGGGAGTGGTTGATGTCTGCGTAAGTCACGGGAACACCGAGAAGAATGTCGTTGCTGCCCCAGCGGCCGGGGCCGATGAGGATGAAGTTCTTTTTCTCGAGCGCGTCGTTGAGCGAGCCGATGGCACGGCCGACTTCAACTCGTTGCTCGCGAGTCGGCAGCGCATCGTAGGCTTCGGGGGAGACGTAAATGACGTACTCGACTTTGTCGACCAACCCGGTGCGCACGAACCTGGCGGCGCGGAAGACGACGTCGTGGTCTGGGATCTGCTGGGGGATTCGCTGTCGGGCGAACTCGGCCGGCTCGGTGAGAGTGCGGCACTGCAGGATGTAGAGTTGATTGCCGTCGTGAGCGAACTCGACATCGACGGGTCTGCGGTAGGCCTCCTCCAGCCGGTGCAGGATATCACGCATCGTGGCGCAGAAGTCGGTTTCGCGGAGCAGCTTGTCAAAGGTGACGACGAGTTCGCGCGGCTCTGCGCTGACGAAGGTGCCCGTCGATGTATAGAGACCGCCGTCACGCTTGATGGAGATGAGCTTGTCGAGCATGGGGAAGCCGGGGGCGGCCGAGAGCAGGGCTTCCAGCGGAACGGACTCAAACTTGTTGGCGGGAAGGTTGATGACATCAATCGTTCGCTGGGCGTTGCGGATGATTTCGAGCGGCGTCGATTCCGGGCGGAGGGTCGGTTCGCCGAGGGCGACCATGCGCGGGTACTCGTTGCCGACGCGCTCGATGGCGCGAGTTCCCATCCCGAGGACGATTCGCATGAGACCATCTTCGCGGCGGATTCGCGGCGACCACTGATACTCATTTCGCGAGAAGGCCACGCCAGCGAAGGCTGGGAGAAAGTACGGTCCGTGCTGGGAACCGAGAACTCTCTGGATCAGGACGCCCATGTCTTCCGGGTAATCGATGAGGTCGTTTGCTCGGCGGTACAGCAGCGGGTCGGGTGCAAGAGCGGAGGCGTAGACCTCCGCAATTGCTTGCAGCAGAATCTTCAGGCGCTGCTCGACGCGGCCCTGCGCAGTGATAATGCGCGAGCGCAAGTCGGACTTGTTCTGGTTGGGGACGAAAATGCTGGCGTACTTGCCGCTGAAGGCCGTGCCGAAGCGGTCCTCCAGGAGACTGCTGGAGCGGACGATCAGCGGGGCATTGCCGACGGCAAGCAGCAACTGGCGGAGGCGCTCGACCACGGCCGCCGGAAACTTACCTTTGCGGAATTCCTGCTTGATGAGCGGATACTGAGCTCGAATCTCCTCGGCTGACTTGTACTTTTGATTCTGGTATTCGCCGAGGCCGTTGAGTTCGAGAAATTCGTCGATGACGTCCGACCGGAGAAAGTACGAGTCGGGAATGGCAATGGCGAGCGGTGCGCGAGGCGGCGGGCTGCTGCGCGGGACGGCTGGCTCGGCGTCCGTGAGTGCCGGCGGCTTCGTAGTCAGCACCTTGAAAGCCAGATACATGCCGGCGGCCTTTCCCCCGATGCGGCCGATTCCGTGCTCTGGCCCAATGATGCGCTGCACGATGTGGTCGAGATCGCGGATGGTGAGGTAGTGCTTTGCAACGCCGATGAATTCGAGCTGGTCACTGACGAGATGGCGGATAAGGCCGACGCGGATGCCAATGACTTCCTCGGGTTCGAGCGTGCGGCTGCCGGGCGGAAGGGCGCAGAAGCGCCGGACCCGATCGGCCAGGACCCGGAACGAAAGCGATGGAAGGCTGACGATGGAGCGGAGAGACTCGGCCTCTTCGCGCTTGCGCGCGAGGGCGACAGCTTCGTCAACTTGCTCGGTGGTGAAGTTCCGGACGACGTGTTCTCGGATGAGCTTGTTGGAGGTTTCCGTCTCGGAGACTTCGGCGGCGGTGCCGGCCGACGCAGCGACATGGTGAAGCGTTTGTTCGTAAATGGCATCGACGGTCACAATCCCGCGGGCATGTAATTCCAGCAGCAGCTGGCGGAAGATGCGGTTGGCAAGTTGGGGGTGGGCTGCCAAGTGCTCGCTCAGGCGTTGTTCGACGACGTCCGGGGACGGCGAGGCCATGCGGCTGCACTCGGGGTAGAGTCCCCCGACATGGAGGACGGGAGCGCTACGTTAGGAGGGCAGCGTTTGCGGGTCAATCGGGGCTCGATTTGCGACATCGACCCGTCGCGGGTTGCAATGATAACATCTGGAGCCAGCTTGAATTAGGGGAAGTGCGAGCAGATTCCTAGAATCGGAGGATGGAGCCGTGGTGCGAATTCGAGGGCTTGTGGAAACGGCGATGCGCCGATAGTATCAGGCACGGCCAGACGAGGGCGTTCGGCCGCTGGTTTTTCGCCCCTGAGATAGATAGGTGGAGGTCCGATGATCAAGGTTCGCCCACGTCCGAATGAACCCATTCAGCAGGTGCTTCGCCGGCTCAAGAAGCTTTGCGAACGGGAGGGCGTGTTGCGCGAGATGAAGCGGACCGCCTACTACGAGAAGCCCTCGGATCGCCGACGCCGGAACATGCGAAAAGCCAAGCGACGGCTGCAGAAGATGCTGCAGTTGGAGCCGACGGCGTAGTTCGTCGCTGATGCGCATTTGTGCGGCTGGCGCTGCGCACTCCACTCGGACTCATCACTCACAATTCCACACAAGTAATTCGGCAATGGTTGTCCGCTGCGCTGCCTGACGCCTGCGCGCCGACTTGCTAGACTTCCACGTTGGGACGGCTCAATCGGGGGTGCGCCGACACCAGGAAGGACTTGCCTACACATGAGCACGGCGACGAAAGATCAGTTTGGGGCAGTTGACTCGATCAAGACGAAATCAGGCCCGATTCGCATTTGGCGGTTGGACCGCTTGAGCAAGTTCGGAGCGATCGAGCGGCTGCCGTTCAGTATCAGAATCATGCTCGAAAACGCTGTGCGAAACTTCGACGGATTTATCGTCACCGAGCAGCACGTTCGGACAATCGGCGGATGGCAACCTCGGGGCGGAGCCGGCGGCGAGATTCCATATCTGCCGGCTCGCGTCTTGCTGCAGGACTTTACAGGCGTCCCGTGCATGGTCGATCTGGCGGCGATGCGGTCGGCGGTGGCGCGGATGGGTGGCAAGGCGGAGAAAATCAATCCGCTGGTGCCGGTCGATCTGGTGATCGACCACTCGATACAAGTCGACTACTTCGCGCAACCGGATGCCCTGCAGCTCAACACCGACATGGAGTTCTATCGCAACCGCGAGCGCTACGAGTTTCTGCGGTGGGGACAGCAGGCATTCAGCGGGGTGCGGATCGTCCCGCCTGAGACCGGCATCTGTCACCAGGTGAATATCGAGTACTTGTCGAAGGTGGTTCTGGCCCGCGAGATTGGCGGCGTGCGGTCGGCCTTGCCGGACACACTGGTCGGGACCGACAGCCATACGACAATGGTGAACGGGCTGGGTGTCGTTGGCTGGGGCGTCGGCGGAATCGAGGCCGAAGCGAATATGCTCGGGCAGCCCATCTACATGCAGCTTCCGGAAGTCGTGGGCTTCAAACTGAGCGGCCGCTTGCGCGAGGGGGCGACGGCGACCGATCTCGTGCTGACCGTGACGCAGATGCTGCGGAAGAAGGGGGTCGTCAACAAGTTCGTAGAATTCTACGGCTCGGGCTTGTCGAGTATGTCGCTTCCCGATCGGGCGACGATTGGCAATATGGCGCCGGAGTACGGCGCGACCATGGGATTCTTCCCCGTAGATGATGAGACGCTTGCGTATTTGCGTAGGACCGGGCGTACGGCGGACGAAATCGACCTCGTAGAGCGGTATTGCAAGGAACAGGGGCTGTACCGGACGGATGCGACGCCGGACCCGTCATTCAGCGACACACTGTCCCTCGACCTGGCGACGGTCGAACCATCGTTGGCAGGGCCGAAGCGGCCGCAGGATCGGGTGCCGCTGACTCAAGTGAAATCGTCTTTTGAAAAAGCGCTGCGGGCCCCGACGGCGGAGCGCGGATTCGCGTTGTCGGAGGCGGCGGCCAAGAAAAAGGCGATCGTTCGCGACAATGGTCACAGCGAGACGATCTCGCAGGGTGCCGTCGTAATCGCAGCGATAACGAGTTGCACCAACACAAGCAATCCCTCGGTGATGATCGGTGCGGGCCTGCTCGCGAAGAAGGCCGTTGAGCGCGGTCTCAAGGTGAAGCCGCACGTTAAAACGAGCCTCGCGCCCGGGTCGCGCGTCGTTACGGAGTATCTGTCGGCGTCAGGTCTGTCGACGTACCTCGAAAAACTGGGGTTCTTCACGGTAGGTTACGGCTGTACAACGTGTATTGGTAACAGTGGTCCGCTGCCAGAGCCGGTGGCCAAGGCGGTGACGGAGAACGACCTCGTCGTGTCGGCCGTATTGTCTGGAAACCGCAACTTTGAAGGCCGCGTGCATCCGCTGATAAAGGCGAACTACCTTGCGTCCCCGCCGCTGTGCGTCGCGTACGCACTGGCGGGAACGGTGGACTTAGATCTCTCGACTGAACCGCTCGGAACCGGGAGCGATGGCAAGCCGGTATACCTGCGCGACATCTGGCCCAGCCCGCGCGAGATCGAGGAGACAATAGCGAAGTTCGTGACGCCCGACGCATTCACGAAGCGCTATGCCGATGTGCTGACGGGCAACGAGAAATGGCGGTCGATCAAAACTCCGCCCGGCGGCGTGTATGAGTGGAGTGCCAAAAGCACGTACATTCAGGAGCCGCCGTTCTTCCAAAACCTCAGCACGCAGCCGGGCAAGATCGGCGAGATTCGTGGAGCGCGGTGCCTTGTCATGGTAGGAGATTCGGTGACGACCGACCACATCTCGCCCGCCGGTTCAATCGCAAAGGACGGCCCTGCCGGCCGCTACCTGATCGAACATGGTGTCGAGCCAAGGGACTTCAACAGCTACGGGGCGCGACGCGGGAACGATCGCGTAATGACACGCGGAACGTTTGCGAACATCCGGCTCCGGAATCTGCTGGCACCGGGTACAGAAGGCGGCGTAACGATTCATCTGGCGAGCAATCAGCAGATGTCCATCTTTGACGCCGCGATGAAGTATCACGAGACCAAGACCCCGCTGGTGGTCATCGCGGGCGCGGAGTACGGCACGGGGTCATCGCGAGACTGGGCGGCCAAGGGCGCTATGCTGTTGGGAGTGAAGGCGGTGCTCGCGGTCAGCTACGAGCGCATTCACCGCAGCAATCTCGTCGGTATGGGCGTGTTGCCGCTGCAGTTTCAGCAGGGGCAGTCGCGCGAATCGCTCGGCCTGACCGGACGTGAGGTATTCGACATCGTTGGTTTGAACGACGGGTTGAAGCCGGGGCAAGACATAACCGTGACGGCCACGGATGACGCCGGAAAGCGACGCGAACTGGTTTTGTCGGTGCGAATCGACACTCCGATAGAAGTAGAGTACTACCGCCACGGCGGCATCCTTCAAATGGTATTGCGGCAGCTTGCAAAGGCGTAAGCCGATTCATGTGGTAGAATAAGTTCGATGGGCTTATTGGTACGCATCATCTGGACCATGAGCATCTCGGCGGCGGCCGCGCTGGGTGGCAATGCGTCGTTCGCGCGAGTTCAGTCCGGGACCGACGGAAGCTCGGCTTCTTGTTGCTGCTGCGGATCGGCAGCAAGGTGCACGTGCTCCTGCGGGGACCGCAATAATCACCAACCCGTCGAGCAACCCGCCGCGCCACAGATTTGCAGTTGTGACTCTTTGCCGCCGGCGGTTCCGGTCGGGCCGCGCTCGACGGTCTTGACGCCGGAATTGATCGAAATCAACCTCGTCGCCGACTTGTTCTCGAACTCTAAGGCGATGTGTATTCGTCTCGGCAGTTTGGGGCACGCTCACGATCCTCCCTCAGGTCCGGGTAGTCTCCTCTCTTCCCACCTTCTGATCTGAATCATTCCTCGATGTAAGCGGGCGGTATCGCCGTTGGCCTGATTGCGCGGCAAGCGCGCGTTCCACGGGACTCCGCATTTCTTTGCTTTCAACTATGAGGAGTGATTTCATGCGACCATTGGGATTTGTGACTGTTCTGCTGGTGCTGGCCGGTTGCAGCGGGCAGCACGTGGGCGAGGTATCCACGAAAGGCGAGGCGGCAACGTCGACTACGGTGCCGGCGCGACGCCACTGGCGGCCGGATGCGACGGCGGACCAGCCGATCGCGTCGGCGTCGGCGACGATGTGGGTCAAGGGGCTTTCGTGTCCGTTGTGCGCGAACAATATCGATAAGCAATTGAAGCGAGTGTCCGGCGTGGACAGCGTCCGCGTCGATCTGGGCGATGGGAAGGTAACGGTGAAACTGGCCGATGCCGGTCGGCCGACGCGGCGGGATCTCGCGAAAGCGGTCGAGCAGAGCGGCTTCACGCTCGATCGGATTGAGACGCCGTGATCCGCAGCGGGCTGAGATTCGGCTGGGCCGCGGCACTTGTGGTCGGATGCGCCGCGGACGTCATCCGCGCGCAGGAACCCATCAACGCGGCGGATTCGGCGACGGCCCCGTCGCCGGGACATGTCATCGTCAAGGAGCAGTACCGGTTCAACAGCATGAGTTTGAAAGAGGGTCCGCGGCCGCGGCGCGGGGAAATCCGGGACTCGGTGTTGCTGACGACGGCCAACATTGGTGTGACGCGCGACGTGTCGCTGAGCTTGCGGACGCCGGTTCTGTTTCGGGATCGACATTTCGACGGGCCGATCAGCGATGAACGCGTGGGCGGGGTCGGCGACATCACCGTGCTGGGCAAGTGGCGTTTCTATCAGAATGACAGCGGGCCGCTGGACACGCTTCGGCTGAGCGTGACGGGCGGCGTTCGGATTCGCTCGGGCGATGCGCCGTTTACGAGCGATGGTTATGACCCGATCATCGGGTTGGCGGCGACAAAGATCAGCGGGCGGCATGGTTTCAACGGCTCACTGCAGTGGTTGTTTTCGACCAATGGCAACGATGAGCCGATCTATCCAGGCGAGAGTCTGGCGGATGTGCTGCGGTACGACGCGGCGTATTTGTTTCGGCTGTACCCTGAAAAGTATTCGGAGGAGACGCACGGCGCTCTGTACGCGGTGGTTGAACTGAACGGTACGTACGAGACGAACGGTGACAATGAGTTGCTCATTGCGCCGGGTCTGATGTACGAAGCGGCGACTTGGACACTGGAGCTGTCGGTGCAGGCGCCGGTGTGGCGCGACGTACATCACCGGGCGGAGATGGATTACGCGATCGTGGCGGGGATTCGGTTGTCGCTTTGACAGCGGGCGAATAGGATGGGTGAATCCTCGCTTGACGATCCGGAATCCGGAGAATCGGCCATGTTTCGATTGATCGCCGCCGCGCTGGTAACCGGCGTCATCAGTGTTCCGGCCGTCGCGCAGCCGTGCTTGGGCCTGCGTACTGTCGACGACACGATCGAGATTACGCCCGAATCGCAGCGGTATCGCGGAGAGGCGGCTGTCGCGTACGGCGCAACGTCGCGGCAATACCTCGTGGCATGGTTTGAAGATCGTTCCGAGCAAACGGGTAACGACGTAGCGGCTCGATTCGTGACGTCAGACGGCGAGGTCGTGGGTGACGTCCAGCCGATTGTCGAGAAGCCGGCTGCTCAGATTTCTCCAGCGGTCGCCTGGAGCAGCACCGAGAACCTGTTTGTGGTGACCTGGCTCACGCAGCAATCGGGCTTCTTTGGCTCTGCGTTTGCCCGTGTGGTGCTGGCCGATGGGAGCATGCCGGCGTCCGACTTCGAGGCATCCGGGCACGGACTAGAAGGCGCGATTGCATTCGGCGCGAGCAGCGACGCGAATGTGTCGAGCAAGTTTCTTGTGACAGGCCGTGGAGCGGGCATCGGGGGCCGATTCCTGACCTCGGTGGGAGCGCTGTTGGATCCGAGCGTGACACTGAGTCAGCTCGGATCGGCCACTCCGAACGGCGACCTGGCTTTCGACGCCGCAAATCAGCGATTCCTCGCCGTGTGGCGCGTCCAGAGTGAGCCGGAACGAAACATCCAGGCAAGAATCGTTCGGCTCGACGGTAGTTTCGCGACCAACGTGTTTGTCGCAGTCCAGGAATACCCCTTGGACATGCGCGTCGCTTTCGACTCGGAGTTGCGACGGTTTCTGATTATCTACAACGACTTCGACGATCACTCGCTTCGCGGCCGACTCATCGACGAGAAGGGCGGGGCGGTGGGAGATCCCTTCACGATTCTCAACGAATCCGTTGCCGGATTTGACGTCGTTTACAACCCGTTCGGCCATGCGTTTGTCATTGCCTGCGACGGAGAGCAACCGTTCGGCCAGAACGCCGTGATTGCTCTGACGGTCCTGGGAGACGGCACGGTTGGACAGGATCGGGTGACGATTGCGGCCACCCGATCTTTCACTCCGTTTGCATCGATTGCGTTGAACACTGACAACGGAGAATGCCTGGTGGTCTGGTCGGAGCCGTTCGCCAACGACATCAATCGCCAGCAGATTCGCGCAAGGCGACTGGCGTTTGGGGAGCCGGCGTGTTTGGCGTTCCCGGGGTGCGGCGCCGGGCTGTGCGGGATCGGCATCTGCGGCGGCGGGTTCGCGCCAATGATGCCCGTTACGCTGGCGGCGATGGCTTGGATGAAGCGGCGGCGGGGGTTGAAAGTTCGGGCGACATTGTAATTGCTCGGGGGCCGGCCGTTTGCGAGACTCCATGGTGGAAGGAGTCTTGCGATGGAACTTCGACTCGAAAGCGGCAAGACAATCCGCGATCCGAGTGCGCTGGCGATCGCCGAGGCCCTGCGGGGGCACGTGCAATCGGGCGGCGGTTTTGCGATTCTCGAACGCGACGAGCAGACCTACATACAGGCGGCGGGGGACGGCGAGGCGGGATTCGTCCTCGAGTACCAGGATGGGGATACCGAGCAGCACTTTAGAGCGACGCGCGAACGAATTTCGCTGAGCGAGGTGACGAAGGCACTTTCGTCGTACGCCGCCGGCGACGGGGCCTGGAAGGGCATGTTCGAGTGGGCGAGGCTGGATGAGTCCGGCTTCGAGGCCAAGAAGGGCTGCCTGGGCGCGGTGGTCATGCTGGTCGCGGCCGGAGGGGCGGGGGTCGCGGGATTGTGCGTGCTTCTTGCCTCGCTCGTCGCTCACTGAGTCTTCCGGTCGACCAACTCAAACGTCACGGAGATGTTGGCATCGACGCGCAGCTGCCCGAGTGCGATCGTCCCGTCGAGCGACGGCGGCGCGGACTCCGACTGCGATTGCACCTGTGCGTTGCCAAACGACGCGTTGCCGCTGCGCCAACCGTCCCCATACCACCAAGACGTCGAATACTCCTGGATGCTCGTCGGGTTTCCGATGGACTGATTGAGTTCACCAGCCATGGCCGTCGCCTTCTCCTTTGCGGCCTGGATCGCGAGCGCGCGGGCCTGGTCGCGATGCTTTCGCAGCTCGGATGTCTGGAACGAGATCTGATGCAGCTGATTGGCGCCCGCCTCCAGGGCGGCGGTCACGAACGCGTCGTACTTCGACACCTCCCGCAGCGTTACCGCGACGGACTGAGTCACACGGTAGCGGTCGAAATACTGTCGCCCGCCTTCCCAGCGATGCACGATGTCGATCCTGACATAGTCGGTCTGGACGTCCTTGGGATCGATCTGGAACTTCGCGGGCAGCGCCAGCACCTTTTTGACACGACCGTCGTGTTCCTTCTTTGCGGCCGTCAGGTCCTCATTGAGTGTTTCAATCCCGATCACGACGGCGACGCGATCCGGGACAACTTTCACGGAGGCCTGCCCCGTGACGCTGATGGTGCGGGTCGTTGGAGGAATCACGATCGTCTGGGTGGTCAGGCCGGTGGCGGCAACCCAGACAGACAGTACGTTTGAGGCGGCGATCATTGGGGTCTCCTTTTCGGTTTGACGTGTAACGGCCGTCGGCAGGTCGCCCTGCCCGCCGGCGTAATGGTGGCTTTGACGAGGGTGGCGTGGACCGGGTTCCGGGCGGTCGAGGGCCGATTCGAGGCCGTCTAGAAGCAAGATTTGCGCCATCTTGGGCCGATAGAGACATAGAATGGATATGCCGGGTCCGGCCATACCACAGGCGGGGGTGATTCCGTTTCGGGTTTCCGCGGGCGGGGAGGTGGAGATTCTGCTGATTCGCCGGGTGGAGAAGAAGAAGTGGAACATCCCCAAGGGGATGCTCGGCGGCAAGACGGCGGTCGAGGCGGCGCAGCACGAAGCGATCGAGGAGGCGGGGGCGGCGGGCGAGCTGTCACCGCAGATGATCGGGACCTACAGCTACGAGAAGCACGCATCGGCGCGGGACGTGATGGTGTTCCTGCTGCGGGTGATCCAGACGTTTGACGAGTATCCGGAGATGGCGGTGCGGATGCGGCAGTGGTTTCCGCTCGAGGAGGCGGCGAGCATGGTGAAGCTGCCGGCGGTGGCGGGGCTGATCCGGAGCGTGCCGCAGTTCATCCGTGTCGGGCCGAGCGGGCGGGTGGCGTTTGTACCGATCGCGAGCCGCCGGCCGTAGCGAGCCCGGCGTTCAAGTCCAGTCCCCTCAACATTACTAAACATTGATAATACATTGCGGCGCATCCACGCGGGGGCGTCCGCGACTACCCGACTACGGCTCCTGCTCGGGGCCCTGGTCGATGTAGGTCTGGTAGAAGTTGTCGATGGCGAAGGGGTCGTAGAAGTCGAGATACAACTGGCGGTTCCAGGCAACGAGGCAGAGGGGGTGCTGGAGGCCGGCGTAGGGGGTGACGACCAGCTTGCGGTTTCCGAATTCGGGACTGAGCGGGGCGAGCTGGAGCAGCAGGCGGAGCGAGAACTGGTTCGGCAGACTGAGCGGGGCGGCGGGGTCGAAGAGGATGACGATGTAGCCGTGCTCGAGACTGTGGACCCAGTGTTCGTCGGGGAGCTGGTCGCAGTAGAAGCCGGTTTCGGCGGGGATGGGTGAGTGGGGGCCGCTGGCGGGCGGGTTGAACTGGTAGGTGGGCGGGGTCTCGTCGAAGACGTGGAGGCGGCCTTCGTTGGGGACGTTGAGCAGGACGTTGGCGGGGATGTGGGCCGGATCGAAGTCGGTGATGTCGGTCGCGCCATCCAGGCGGGTGTCGACGACCGGTTCGGAGGGGCCGCCGTCGCAGGTGATGGCGGTGGGGTCGCAGACGCCATGCTGCTCGGTGGGCGAGGAGGCGCACTCGAAGAGCACATCGCAGCCGGCGACGGCGAGGAGGATGGCAGACGCGGCGGCGAGGCAGGCGAAATAGGGGATTCTACGCATGGGTAACCCGCTGTTGGTGGTTGCGAGGAAAGTACATTGTAGACGGCGAGGGAGGGAAATGAAAATAGATCGAGCGACGGATGGGGCTGGAATGGGTCCCGGGGTTTATGGCTGGGACAGGCGGGGAACACATCGACTTTGTTGGAATGGCGAATACAAACGATGAAACGCCAAAACGCTGAATGGGAGATGGCGGACACAATTTTTTTACGGGAAAACACGGGAAAAAGCGGGAATCGCGGCGGGCTATTGGGCGGAGGTTGGCGAACGACGGATGGATGACAGACGTGAGGCCGTCCGGGGCAGCGCCGCGCGGCTGAGTGGTGCGGCGACGGGCGAGTAAATGGCACGGCCTGGCGAGCGGCCGAAAGAGGGCGTTGTTTGGCGTTGATTGGCAAATTGATTCTGACGTTACGGTCGGCATAAACGGACCCTTACTCGTTCGGGGCTTGCGGCTCGCGACGACCTTCCCCTTTGTTTTTTGCTGGGACGCGCTGGGACGAGCTGGGACGGGTTTCATTTTAGATTGAAAAGGCGTCGGCGCTTTCTCTGCGCGCAGTTTCTCCGGGGCGGCGTGGGCGGTGCGTGCGCGCAGCATCGCCGTGCGGCCCGGGCAGGCGTTTTGGGCGGGGCTACGCGCCCCGCGATGGCGCTGACATACAGGTCTGCCGGCGTTCCGCAAAGTCAGGGACCGAGGGACGAAGGGACTGAGGGACGCAGGGGAGGAGCGAGGCGGCCGGGGCCGCAGGGGCACGCTGAAAGCTGAAAGGCAGAAAGGGGCTC
>CAZONT010000020.1:0-33787 GCA_964581285.1 uncultured Planctomycetaceae bacterium
AAGGTTCACCCGCAGCCCCGGCCGCCCCGCGCGACCGGGGTATTTTTTTTGCCCGCGATTGGTATTCCCCCGCCGGGTCCGCCGCGCCGCTTCACTTTGTGGAACGCTGGTCGCGTCTTGTAGGCGTCGATTTAGAGTCGCGCGACCCACTCGCGAATGATCGCCCGCAACGCCGCGCGCTTCGATCGAGCGTCCTTGTCATCCTCAAAAGTGACCAAGCAACGATCCTTCGCCAGCCATTTGAGCAGCCCCTTGGGATCGGCCACCTTCATGGCCTTCGATTTCTTCGCCCCCGTGTGCAGGATCAGCCAGACGCGCTCCTCACCACCTTTGCCCCGCAAATTGACCGTCGCGAACCAGTCGTCGGTCCGAAAGCTGGGCGCGTTCCACTTGATCCCCTCGCGTATTTCCGTTCCCACGCCCAGGATGATCTCTCGCACGGCCTCAATCGCCGACTTCTTGGGATGGTTTAGCGCCGTCAGGAACGCGGTCACCTCCGGATCGCTCCGCGAACCGGCAGCATCGCTTTTCTTCGCGGCAATCCTCCGCTTTCCGGGTGTCTTCGCCGACATGCAACTCCCGTCACGCCTCTCGTAACCGAATCACGCGGTTCGGGCCGCCGATTGCCTGAGTTCATACACGACGCTCTCGGCCGGCCCGCCGCCGGGGTCGTGCCGCGTGCGCGTGCCGACATACACAGCGCCGATCTTCTCGACGGCCCGCCGCGAGCGGAAGTTGTTCGGCCCGATGAGAAACACGACGCGATCGACGAACTTGAACGCATGATCGAGCATCAGCCGTTTCATCTCGCCGTTGTACGTGCCGCCCCAGTACGGCCGCGTCAGAAACGTCCAACCGATCTCTATCACACTCTCCTCTGGCTTGTAGTCGCAATAACGCGTCGAGCCGATGATCGCCTTCGACTTCCGATCGATGACCGCAAACGCTCCACGCGAGTCGAGCGCGCCCTGGAAATACTCGCGGAACACCGCTTCCTTGTACCGATCGTGCGAAGGGTGCAATTCCCAGATCAGCGGATCCGAGCCGGCCTGGTAAAGCGCGGCCCAGTCGTCCGGCCGGAGAGGTCGCAACTCGACCAGTTCGCCGACCAGATGCGGCTGCAGTTCAAAGTTGCCCAAGCGAAGCTCCAGATCGTCCCACGGGCACGCAGTCTAAACCGCCGCTTGCGACTTCAACAACGCCTCAAGCTGGTCGTAACCCGCCGCCATGCCGTGTTCCATTCCGGACGCCAGCGCGCCGTCGCGGGCCTCCTTCGACGGATAGACAACCGTGATCGTCACCGTCGTTCGCCCATCGCGTTCGGTGAACAGCATCGTGCCGATCTGCTCCCCCGCTTGCGCCGGGCAGCCCATGTCGAATGTCTCGGTGCGGACCAGCCGCCCCCCACCGCCGCCCGCCGCGGGCGGGACAACCTCACGATACACGCCGTGCATGGCCATCGCCTGCTCTCCATCCGGGCCGCTCCAGGCCCAGCGGAAAGAGCCGCCGACGCGAATGTCTTCCGTGCAGTCTGTCATCTCCCACCCCGGCGGCAGGAACAACCAGCGCCGAATGAGTTCCGGCTTCGTCATGGCCTCCCAGACAAGATGCCGCGGCGCATCGAACGACCGCGTGATCACGATCTCACGATCACCGGATGTTGTTATCTTGAGCTTTCCCGAACTCGCCATGCGTCAACTCCTCAATTCAGACTTCAATTAGCTATGTGTCACTGCGATTCCGCGTCGCGGTTTCCCGACCCGGCGGCTTTTTCGCTTCGTTTCATTTCTTCCAACAGCGCATCCAGCCGCCGGAAGTTGCCTTCCCAGAACCTCCGGTACTTCTCTAAGTACCCGGTGGCGCGCCCGAGCGGCTTCCCCTCAATCCGGCAGATGTGCGTGCGACCGACGACGCGGCGGCGGACCAGTCGAGCCCGTTCCAGGACGCGCACGTGCTTGGACGCCGCTGGAAAAGACATCTTTAGCCGAGCCGAGAGTTCGCTCAGGTTTTGCTCACGCTCGCTCAGCCGCCGCAGCATTTCCCGCCGCGCCGGGTGGGCCAGGGCGTGAAACACATGATCGAGATCGGGTGATCGATCTATAACCATATGGTTTAATATACAGTCCGCTGCCGCCAATGTCAACCATTTAGTTTAATAAGTTGAGTGCGGCCAAATCCAGTTTTCAGATCCTCGGAAACGGCGCCCCCTCCCAAAAAAGAACCTCCCGACCCCATTGCGGAGCCGGGAGGTGATTTGTCGAAATGTTAGCTGGTGCCCCTGCTAAGCGCGTGCGCGCCGGCGTCGAGCAACCATCAACCCGCCGAGGCCGAGCAGCATCACCGTGCCCGGTTCCGGAGTGACGGAGACGTTGTACAGCCCCTCTGAACCGGCCGTGGTATCAACCAGTATGTAATACGTTCCCGGCGCGGCGCCGAGCATTGTGACGGCATCGACGCCGGTATTTGCGATGCTGTCGAGCGTCGACTCATCGAGATTGCCCGGCGTGTAGAGAAATAGATCCGGATCTGCGAAAATGTTGTCATAGGTAAGCGTCACGGTCATATCGCCGCCCGCCCAGTTCAAAGCATAAACATCGTCTCCGCCGTCCCAAATGTCGAAAACATGCGTCCCACTGTACCAGCCGTCGTTATTGTCATTCGACCCGGTGTTGTCGCCGTTAACGGAGCTGCTTAGTGCCAACGGACCGAGAATGGTCTGACCGCTGAAATCCGCCAGGGCTGGCGCGGTAAGCGCGAGCAAGGCCGATATCGTCAGTCCGCAAGTGCCAATTCTTCCAACCATGCAATCCTCCTTCCGGTTTCGGGGCCGGCCTCGCCACTCGGCGGTGCCGCCACATGTAAAGGCGTGCGGTGGCATTGTACTCCCGCAGGCGTCTCAGACCTAGGCACAAATTGCGTCGATGTTGCGAACACGTTGGTCGCATCCGGACGCGCTTCTTGGGATTGTTCGATCGATGTCGTTGCTGTTGGTACGCTACCGGCGAGCGAAGCCGGACGGCACTGGTGGCGGGCAATTCCAATGACTCAACGGCTAACGATTCACACATCGATTCTTGAACGAATCGGCTCCACGCAAATGGTGGAGCTCCATTCGATCGTCCCCGACAGCAGCGCCCGCGTACTGCTGAAACTCGAGAGTGAAAACCCCACCGGAAGCATGAAAGACCGCATGGCGCTCGCCATGATCGAGGCGGCGGAGAAAGACGGCCGCCTGAGGCCCGGCGGGAGTGTCGTCGAGTATACCGGTGGCAGCACCGGAGTTTCGCTGGCAATGATCTGCGCCGCGAAGCGATATCCGCTTCACATCGTGACCTCGGACGCATTCAGCCGGGAGAAGCGCAGCCATATGCGAGCGCTCGGCGCCGAACTGACGCTCATAAAGAGCGTCGGTGGCGGCATGGACGCCACCCTGACGCAAAACATGGTGGAAAAAGCTCGCGAGATCCGCGAGCAGACAGGCGCTTTCTGGACCGACCAACTCAAGAACGTCAACCAGTTGACCGCTTACCACGCGATGGGCGAGGAAATCTGGCGGCAAACCGACGGGCGCGTAGACGCCTTCGTACAGTGCGTCGGTACATCGGCGTCGGTCCGAGGAGTAGGCGAGGCGCTACGCAAACATCGTCGCGATACTCAGATCGTCGCCGTCGAACCGAGTGAATCGGCCGTTCTCTCCGGGCGCGAAACCGGCGTGCACAAAATCGAGGGAATCGGCGCGGGCTTCGTCGTTCCGCTCTGGGATCCGGCGGTCATCTCCGAGATTTCAACGGTTTCGACGGAGGAGGCCAAATTGATGGCCCGCCGATTGGCCCGCGACGAGGCGTTGCTGGCTGGAACTTCGACGGGCGCCAACGTTGTCGCGGCGCTCCGCGTCGCCGAACGACTCGGTCCGGGTGCAAACGTCGTCACGATCATGTGCGATTCGGGAATCAAGTACCTGAGCACGGACCAGTTCGGCAGCAATTAACCCCACTATTTCGTGCCGTCCGGCGCAAAGCGATCCGTTTTCAATCGGGGCGACAGGATTTGAACCTGCGACGTCCTGGTCCCAAACCAGGTGCTCTACCGGGCTGAGCTACGCCCCGTCGACAACGATTTCAGTCTGGCGGCGTCCGCAAGTCAAACCGCCGGCCCGGAAAGGTCCTCGAAGCCCCGATTCTGCCGTCGCATTCGATCGATAATCACCAACATCATCCCCGCTGCCGCATACGCCACCGCGATGCGGTAGCCGCGGTGCAAGAACGTGTGCTCCGGAAAATCGCCGAATAGCCGGGTACCGGCGAACCAGCTCTCAGTACGTTGCCAGATCATCAGCTCCTGCGGAAGCAGACTGAGCTTGCCGGGTTCGACGCGAAATGCGTGCTGAAAACCGATCAGCGTGAGTGCCGACGCGAGCAGACACCACACACCAGCCGCTCGGAAGCGACGATCGATCAGGAACGCCGAGATCGCGGAAATCATCATCGTTGTAATTACGAAGCCGCTGTTGGCGCCGATGAGCGCGTAGACGCCGATTGGCCACCAACTATCGCTCCGATGGTGCTGTAGCACCGTCAGATGCTCGTTGATCATCGGCAGGATGCCGCCGGTCGCGCCGACGGCCGGCAGGATGAACGGCACGAGAAACATCGCCATCGCGGCCACCGCCGGGAACATGCCAATCGCTACGGCGGGGTAGTGCTTCATCGGCGTAACTTCGTACGACTGCGCCGTGATAACCACGCCGATCCACAGCACGATCGCGATACCGGCCTCCATCGGAATGGCGGCCGTGATGAGTTGGCCCAGGCCGAGGAAGAACGCGATGGTGAAGAACACCCCGTTTAGCACAGAGTAGCCGGCCCGCGCGCCGAGGGCCTTCCAACCGGGGTGGCCGATGTAGATCGTCGTCGGGAAGCAGCTCCCGCACAGTCCGGCGGCGATCGTGCCAATGCCGTTAACGGCCAGGCACGGGCCGGTGGAGAAGCGGTCGCCCGCAGCGTCGGCCGATTCGATGTTCTGCAAAGAGCCCAACGCGTTGATAATGCCCATCGGGACGATGATGCCGAGGAAACGAATGAACAGATTGGGGTCTGTGCGGAGCAGGTCGCGCACCTCGAACCAATAGACGTGCGGCTTGTGGTAACCAACCGCCTCTCTAGCCGCGCTGACTGCCTTGGCGCTCATCAGCGGGAGATCGCCCCAGAGCGGGGCGATCCATGCCAGCACCGTACCAACCAGCAACGCAACGAGTCCGCCCGGTAGCCCCATCGGAAAGCGCACTTGCGCGAAGTAGACGATCAGCACGATGAACAACGGCAACATCGCGATAAGTCGTCGCTCGAAGATTTGAAAGGCAAAGGGACTGGCGATGAAGACAATTCCAATTCCCGCGAGCGCCGAAAGCAACGCGGCGCGCGGCGTAACGCGGCGAATCCAGCCGCCGATGAATGAGCCGGCAAACTCAATGATGCCGCTCCCGAGGCAGGCGAGCAGGCCGACCTTCCAAGCGAGTTCTCCAGCACCTTCCTCGCCGAGGCGGGCAATGTTCTCGTGATAGACCGGGGCCATGATGAAAAAGATGAATGCGAAAAGACTGATGGTGTTAATGCCAAATGGCAGCGCCGTGCAGTTGAGGTTGCCATCGCGGCGGGCGACTCGAACGGCATGCCACGCGTAGAACAGGTTGCCAATCAGAAGCGAGACCGCCACGCCGGGCAGAATGCGACCAAAGATCAGCTCATCGGTCATGCCACAGAGCGACTTGCACAGCGCCGTGATGACGAGCACCTGCACAAGGTTGTCAACAGCGAGACCGAAGAAGCCGTCGATGTCGCCTTTGACGAACCAGCGATAGCGCGGTGCAGCGGTTGCGATGTCGGACATGGGACGGCGTTATAGCGGGTCGTCGACGCCCCGCAAAGGCGAGGCGTCGACCGACCCGCCGGACTTGGTCGCTACACGGACGGCGCCGGCTCGGGCGCTCGTGGCGTGTCGGCGGTCAATTCCCGTGCTTCCTCCCGCCGCTGCGAGAAGTCGGTTGAAGCGACAAGTCGCTGGGTCCTGGCGAGCCGGTAGAGCGTGTCCGGGCTGACTCGATAGTCCTCCACGTTCTCCAGAAAGCGATAGGCAAGGGCGGTCCGCAGAGCGTTGCTCGTGGCGGCGCCGCCCGGATCGGTCAGATCGGCCAATTCAAACAAAGCCACATATTGCCGGAGACGACGTGCATAACGATAGAACGCGGAAAGACTGATGCCGTGGCCGGCAAGGTCGAATTGATCGTAGACGGCGAGCAGCGTCACCGGCTCACGCCGGAAGATCGCGCGGTCGACCGAAAGTCGCTTGTCGCGCGCGAGACGGTGGAGAACCGTCGACCTCGATTCACGGAACTTCACCGGTTTTTGCGATTGCGGCATTTGTCACATCTCCTTCCTTGCGTCGGGCAGGGGCCAGGGCTTTTTTATCCGGCGCTCAGCGGAACTCAGGGACAATCCCCAGCGGCTGCCACTTGACTGCTTGGCAGACCGAGGTGAACCCGCACACGCGGGATCGAGACATCCCCGGCCCGTCACCCCAAAGACGCGCCCGGCGTTCCGCATCGGGCCGTGGTTCGCGCGCAAGACTCGGCCAATCAAGAGACTTGTGGATGCGGAATCCGATCTCGGCGGGTTCGGGCGACGGTGATTGCCGGGACGGGTCAGCTTTCGAAGTGCCTTCGAAGGAACGCGTTGGTCTGGGCCGTTGCCGCGATCGAGGCGGGGGTGGCGGCAAGGGGATCGATGAACATAAAGGAGTGAATCGACGCGAGGTAGCGCGTGGCGGTCACGGGGACGCCGGCTTCGATCAACTTGCGGGCGTAGGCCTCGCCTTCGTCGCGAAGGACGTCCACCTCCGCCGTGACGAGGAGAGTCGGAGGCAGGTCGCGAAGCTGTTCGAGTGAAGCGCGGAGCGGCGACGCCGTGATTTCGCGACGGACGACTGAATCGGGCGCGTACTGGTTCCAGAACCATTCCATCATGGCGCGCGACAAAAACGGATCGTTGGCGAATTCGCGGTGTGAAGGAGTATCGAAGGTACAGTCGGTGGCCGGGAAGTGAAGAACCTGGCACGCGAGGCGCGGGCCGCCGCGCTGCTTCGCGAGGATGGCGACAACGGCCGCCAAGTTCCCGCCGCTGCTATCCCCGGCGACCGCGATGCGGGTGGGGTCGACGCCGAGTTCGTTCCGGTGCTCGGATATCCACTTTGTCACGGCGTAGGCCTGCTCGACTGCAGTCGGGTAGCGGTTCTCTGGCGAACGGGCATAGTCGACCGCGACTACCACGGCGTTCGTACCATGAGAGATCTCGCGGCAGAGACGCTCGTGCGTGGTCTTGTCGCCGAAGACCCAACCGCCGCCGTGAAAGTAGATGACGGCCGGAAGCGCGGCAGACTCGGCTTTGGGGCGAATGATCCGAACCGGGGTCTCGCCGGACGGACCGACGGGGACGGTGCGGTCTTCGACGTCGGTGGGCTGGCGCGGGACGTTGTTGGTCTGCATTATGACCGTGTCGCGACGGCCCTCTTCAATCGTCGGTCCGTTGGGATACGCCTTCGCCGCTTCGATGACGAAGTCGATGAACTTTCTTGTGATGGGGTCGAGGGTCATTGTGGATTCCACTCCGGATCGTTAAGTACGCCGCCGCTGCGTGCGATAGCTCGTACAATACGCGCCACCCCGTACGCGCGCGAAGGGCGACTGCGCGAGTCCGCGCAGAATCAAAGTTGGGGGCAGTCCTAAGTGTGTTCGTGAAACTGCATCGAGATTCTCGACAATCGCAGCGAGCAATTGCGTGAACTGTTGGGCCAGACATATTGGTGGTTGCGATGGTGGCCAGTCCACGGAACACCTGCTGAGCAAGTGCCTGTCGGAGAGCGGCAAAATGGCGGAAGTTCGTGGGCTGCGTTGGTGCCGGTCCGAATTCCGATCCGTTCCTTTGCTTACGGCCAACATTCTGTGCGTTCGGCATAATAATGCGCTTTCTGATGTCGATCAGGAAGCACGACGGTTCAAAGACCGACTCGTCATGGATCTATCGGGACCGAGGGTGGCGCGGAAGCTCCCTACGCAGCCTCGCGACTATTTTCAATTGAACGGAAGGCTTTCTTCACGCTGGTTGACGAAGACTTTCGGTAATTTCACGGTGGCGGATGGGCGACCGTTAGATGTCGATTTTGCGAGATACTCGTTCGGGAAGCCAACAGCGAAGCGTTTGCATTTCTTCCTCTACGGTCGGGTTGGTCAAGAAATTGTGACGAACGCGAATGAGTTCAGAATACGGACGCTAATTGAGCAGCGAGGAGGACTCATGTGCGAGGTCGATTTCTACGGATTCACCTGGTTCGTAAGCAACTTTGACCTTCATCCGCTGAACTGGCTGGGACTGAACGATGGCGCTGGCGGCATTGCAACGAGAGACCTCCTCCACCAGCCAAGAGCAATCAAATACGATTCCGCGACGGGACCCAGGACGGTAAACATCTGGTGGAAATGACAACTTCTAGTGGCGCTTCTCGTGGCGGCGTGTCGGCTACCATCGGATTCAGATTGATTCACGGATTCTGACGTGGGAAGTCGCAGACTGGTTGATGGCGACAGTTCAGCAGATACTTAGGTCATGAAGGGTATTGAACTCGCGTTTCACGAGCGCATGATCGCAATCTACGATCGTGCAAGGCGAGAATGCAACTACACCGCGACTCGATTCCACCAGATGGTAGTCGCGCGTGGCGGGTTCGCCACGGCGCGCGATCTGCTTGCAACCAACGACCCGTCGGACGGGTTCATCACCCTTTGGGAGCACAGGCGTCTGGACCTCACGGTTGAACACCTAGTGCTCGAACCAGAGTTTGAATCGCTCTTTGGCGACGATGAGCGCGCGATAGCCCGCGCGCGACTTGATGCCGTTCGTTGATGTTGCATGAGCATCGTGTAGTCAAATCGCAGGGCAGTTCGATGGCGCGAGTCGCGGTCAACGTCGTCGGTATTCCGGCAACTTTTGCAACGGCCGGCGAGGGCCCGTGGAAGGAGAGTCTGGCGATCCAGATTCCACAGGCCACTGTGCAAGCCGGAATGCGCGGAATCGTCTTGAAATTTCGGCTACGATCGCTGACTCCTCACGGCATGCCGCTCGACGTGGACAATCTGTGCGAACCAGTCTTCTCCGTTCTCGTCAACAAGCGGCGCTGGTTTGGCGGACGGAGGCCGAACATTTCCTGGTGGCATGCGAGCAAGAGCCACGACGCCGCGACAGGTTGCGACGTGCTGCTCACGGACGAGGGCCCTAGTGCGTTGCCGAACACGCCGCCGGATGTGAGCGGTATTTACGACGGCCCCCTGCCGCGAAGCGCGAAGTCGATCGAGCTTGCCGAGTGGTCGAGATCTTTGCCGGGCAGAGACCGAATCGAAACCGGGAGATCGCCACTGGCAGTCCGTGTCGGCTTCGGCACCGCTCGAATCAACCTTGGCGACATTGCCACCGGCGTTCTAAAAAGCGTGATCGACTGCTTGTATCCGATCTGGGGTGGCCTGCCCGGCAGACCCAACGATCACCGCATCTGTCAACTCTGGGTGGAAAAAGCCGCCGACGGCCTAAACGCAAATCAAATTAGCGTTCAAGCATGGAATGCGGTGAGTGATGGACCGCAGCCCTAGCCCTTCACGCCCGTCATCGTCACGCCCTGGATGAAGTAGCGCTGGGCAAAGAAGAAGATGAGAATGACCGGCAGCGTCATGATCATCGCGCCGGCCATGATCCACGCGAACTCGGTTTCGCGGTTGGCCATGAATGCGAATAGGCCGAGCGCCAGCGGATAGAGTCGCTGATCGTTTACATAGATAAGCGGGCCGAGAAAATCGTTCCAGACATAGAGAAACGTAAAGACCGACATGACGGCCAGCGTGGGCTTCATGAGCGGCATGGCGACGTGCCACCAAGTGCGGAGGAAACCGCAGCCATCGATGCGGGCGGCGTCTTCCAGGTCGCGCGGAATGCCCTTCATCGCCTGGCGCAGCAGAAAAATGCCGAAGGCGTTGATCGCGAAGAAGCTCGGGACCCAGAGCGGAGCGAGCGTGTTGTACCAGCCGAGGTACTTGTAGATAACGAACGACGGAATCATTGTGATCTGCGGCGGGATCATCATCGTCGCCAGCACGAGATAGAAGCAGAGTTCACGGCCCGGCCATTGCAGGCGGGCGAAGGCATACGCGGCGAGCGAGCAGGCGATTGCGCCGCCGATGATGTTCGTGATCGCGAGAAAGGCAGAGGTCTTGAGGTATCGCCAGAACGGCACCTCGTCGAATACGCGCTTGTAGTTCTCGGTACCCTTGGCCCAGTAGGCGCCGGGAATGCTGCTTCGAATGAGCCCCACGCGCACACGCAGTTTGCCCGGCTCGGGCCGGAAGTCGTCCGACTTTTCTACCTCCTCAAGGAGCACATAGCGGTGCGGCGTGAGCGCCGCGTCGTCGGCCGACGGGAGCTGATATTGATACTCGAGCCCCTTGTCTTCGCCCATATACTTGGACTTGACGCTGTTGTATTGCTTATCGCCGACCTGAATGGTGACGTTCATTTCGTGCCACGTCTCATCCGGACGGACGGCAATGTCGAGACGCTTGAACTTCTTCTCGAAGTCGACCGGGCACGAAAGATCGGCCGTCACCACCACTACCGGCTGAGTCGTCAGGTTGTAGCGGACGACGGCGACCGTACCCTCCGCAAGGGTCTGCGGCTCAATGCGGGCATCGCCTCGCTGGACTTTCCAAACCTCTTCGAGCGGTTGCCCCGCGGTGAGGTCGTGGACTCGATAGTCCTGATCTTTCAGCACAACCTTGCCGAGCGAAAAGCAGCGATATACGGCTGCGAACGAGTCGGTGATCTGGTCGGGCTGGATCGCGGCGGCGAGGGCGCGGCGGAACGACTGCTCGTCGGATTGCCAGACGTCGGCCGGGAGGAGCGACCGGAGTCGCTTGAAAGTGCCCGCGATGAGTTGGCTCCGTAAGGCCGACTTGTCGAGACTGTCTTCGCGAGCGTCGTGCCAACGATCGACCGCCTTCCCGATCTCGTCTTCGATGGCCGCGCGCATCCAGCCGTCCCACCGGTGGCGGCCGATGTCATCGGGGCGCTCGAGCGCGTAAGTTCCATCGTCGATGTAGGGGCTTACCGGTCGCGGATTGGGCCGGCGCGGCATGAGCGTGATCTCGTCGGTCTGGATTTCCTTGTCGAGCTTCCAACTCGTGCCGATGAGCCAGACAAACGGCAGCGCAAAGACGAGCGACCCGACGATGAGCGCCGTGTGCAAGAACAGGCTTTGCCAGGTTGGGCGTTTCTGGTCCATGTCAGTCGCCGGCGTAATAAACCCAGCGCTTCGAGAGCCGCATGTTTATCAGGGTCAGGACGATTACGATCACGAACAGAATCCACGCCATCGCGGCGCCGTAGCCGAGGCGAAAGAACGAGAAACACTCGTCGAACAGCTTATAGACATAGAAATAGGTCGAGCGTTCGGGATAGCCGTTCGGAGTCATGATGTAGGCCTGCGTGAAGATCTGAAACGTTTGGATGAGGCCGATGATGAGATTGAACAGAATGTACGGCGAAAGCATTGGCAGCGTGACGCGGAAAAAGCGACGGACCGCCCCCGCGCCATCGAGGGCGGCGGCTTCGTATAGCTGCGTTGGAATTTCCTTGAGACCGGCGAGCCAAATGATCATGCTGCTTCCCGCGGCCCAAAGGCTCATGATGATCAGGGCGGGCTTGGACGTCAGAGGGTTGGTCAGCCAGCTGATCGGCGGGCGAAGCGGGAACACATCCCGCGAGAAGAGCCACTCCAGCAGCGTTTCAAGGCCGACAGCGCGGAGCAGCCAGTTCAGCAGTCCGTATTGCGCGTTGAAGACCCAAATCCACAGGATGCTTGCGGCCACGACTGGCATGATCGCCGGCAGGAAGAAAAGCGTGCGGTAGTATTTCAGGCCGATCACGCGCGCGTCAAGCAACATCGCGAGTCCAAGCCCGACGGCCATTCCAATCGGCAGTCCGAGGGCCATGTACGTTGTATTCAACAAGGTTCGCCGAACGCCGGTGGGGACGCGTTCCTTTCCCTCGGCGTCGGGGCCGCCCCAGTCGACCGTGAACATCTCGCGATAGTTGTCCAGGCCGACGAATTCGGCGGGGCGAATGACGTCGTACTCCGTCAGACTCATGATCGCTGAGAACACCATCGGTCCGCCGGAGAAGACGATGAATCCGATCAGCCACGGGAGCGCGAAGAGGACGCCGGCCCGCCACTCCCGGCGATAGAAGCCGCGCGACTGATCCCTCTTGCGGTGGCGGAGCCACAGTACGACGGCCGCGGTGACGAGCATGAGCACATAACCCACCACCAGCACCGGCCAGTTGACGATCGGGCGGCCCTGCGGCTTGTCGAAAAATGAGTCGAGGCCGCGCTGGACACGCCGAGTCTGGAAGTCGAGCGCTGCCTGCGGCGTCATGGCGTGGCTCCAGGCCAGGTCCTGTGCGTCGGCCTGTGCGTTCCATAGAAGCTGGCCCATCGGCGAGACCGGTCGGCAGAAGGCGTGGGGCAGCAGATCGATAAACGTCTGCATGGCGGCGCGGGCGCGGGCGGGCATCTCGGGAATGTCAATGTAGCGCCGCATCTGCTCGGCGTTGATTTTCTTGTTGGCCATGAGGCGCGGCATGTAAAGGCGGCCCTGGCCGCGCTGCCGCTGGGCGTCGTGTTCGTTCATCACCATCGCGCCGTCGGGCGACGCGAGAAACTGGACCAGCGTCCACGCTGCTTCGAGCTTGTCCGGCGGGCAAGTCTTGGGGATGCAGTAGGCGAATCCGGCCACCCACGTGCACCTGTCGCGGCCGGTTTCGGCCTCGCGCTGTGGCACGGGCGGCGGCGCGGTGCCGAAGTGCATGTCGCGGCGGAAGCGGACAAGGTCGCGCATGAACCAGTCGCCGTTAATGAACATGGCGATCTGGTTGATGATGAAGGGATCCTGCGCGCCGAAGTTTTGAAAGCCCTTCTTGAATGCGTTGACCTCGGCCGCGCCGCCCATGGCGTCATAGAGGTCGGTCGTCCATTGCAGCGCCTCGACGATCCGCGGGTCGTTCAACTCGGCCGTACGGCCGTCGGGGCTGAGAAATCGACCTCCATTGGCCCATCCGTAGAAGTAGAGCCAGGCGTTGCCCTGTTGCGGCTCGAATCCAATGACCTTGAGCCGCCCCTCGTCGTCCCAGCGCGAAAGGCGGAGCGCGTAGCCGTCGCCGTCAAAGATCTTGATGTGTTGGCTGAACTTGGCCGGAAGCGACAGCTTTCGCTGGCCGTATGGCGATCGAATCGTGAGTTCGTGTGGTCCGACGACACGATCGACGAGGCAGCGCGTAACGAGTCCGCGGTCGGAGATGTGGGCAAGCGTGTCGCCGGGCCTGACTCCGGCCTTTGCGAAGTCAACCGCGTCGCTTCGCACTGTCTGGGCGTCGATCGCGGCGTCCGTCGCGTCGACGCGCTTGCGGAGAACCTGCTCCCACGTCTTCGGCGGGACACCGCCGCCGGACGCGTCGGTGAAGCCACCCTGGATCAGCAGGTCTTCGTTGAAATAGAGCGCGCGGTCGTCCATGTAGTTGGGGATGCCGTATTGGCCGCCGCGGAACTGGCATTCGTCCCACGTTTGCTTGACGTAGTCGTCGGCATCGACGCGGTATGGATCGTCGGGTTTCTGTTGTGCGATCAGCGTTCTGAGGTCGAGGAATGCATCGCGGCCGGCCCACTGGCAGATGGCAAAGCGGTCGTATTCGACGACTTCGGGCGGGACGCCGCCGGCGATGCCGCACATGAGCCGCTGTGGATTTCCCTCGCCTTCGAGGCCCGTGCGGGCAGCGGATGAGCCGAGGATGACGCGGTATCGCGGGAAACGGCGCTCGAAGGCATCGACCGCGTCTAGCTGGCGCCCTTCGATGGGGCCGTTGAACCAGATCGTGATTTCGGTGACGGGCTTGTCGTCGCGCGGGCGTTCGGATTTTGGATAGAGCCAATAAAGCAGGGCCGCCAGCAGCCCTACTCCGACGATCCACTTGGCTCTGTCCATCGACGACCGACTACCGTCATTTCGGGAGGATCAGAAAGACTCCGCCGGTTCGCGGCGAGAGCATCGCGCCGTGAAGCTTGCCGTTTTCGACGACGACTGAGGACTTTCCGCCGGGAATTCGCCGAATGGTCGGGCGCGCCTTGGGGTCGCCCGGCGGCGGGTCGATGATTGCGCACACTTTCGGATCGTCGAGCCGGACGGCCTCGGCGTTCATGACCCATGCAATCGGCACGTTGAGACGATGCGTGTTGTCGCTGTTGTTGATGACAACAACGATGGTCTCCGGCCCTAACGTGCGAGCGAACGCATAGACGCCGAGCGCATCGTCGGCGAGCAACTCCTCAAAGGCGCCGAGTTGCAACGATGGGTACGTGTTTCGAATCGCGATCATGCGGCGATGGTGGTCGCGCACGTCTTCGTGGATCTTCTCATCCTTGTCCTCATACGGCAGCAGGTCTTCCCAGAGCATCGGCTTGCGGCAGGACGGGTCGTCGGCGCCGTACATGCCGACTTCATCGCCGTACCAGACCATCGGAGCGCCGAGGAAGGTCATCTGGAACGTAACTGCGAGCTTCACGCGGTCATAACAGGACTGTGTCGGCTTGTTCGGGTTGTACTTGGGATTGGTGTCCTGCAGGCGGTTGGACTTGTCATAGTCGAGGTCGGGATTCATGCACATCGAGGCGATGCGGTCGGTGTCGTGGCTGTCGAATAGGTTTTGCAGAACGTAATTCACCTGCGGGGCATACCACTCGAGCATGACGGCGAGGGCCTTGCCAAACTCGCTCGGCTTGGTCGCCTTTTTCTGGTCGACAAAGAATCGCTGGACGCGGCGGGCGAACTCGTAGTTCATCACCGCGTCGAAACAATCTCCTTGCAACCAGATCTTCGACTCCTCCCAGATTTCCGCAACGATATAGGCCTGCGGGTTGATTCCCTTGACGAGCTTTCGCCAGTCGCGCCAGAAGTGCTCGTTGACATCCGCGGCGACGTCGAGTCGCCAGCCGTCAATCCCATCGGAAGGGTCACCGTCACCGTTCGGGTCCATCCAGCGCTTCGTAATGGCAAAGATGTGCTCGCGTACCGGTGGCGAGAGGCCGAGTGCGTCATCGTGCTTGAGGCGCGGCAATTCGCCATCGTCGCGATCCCATGCCTTGTAGTGAAACGGCTCGAAGTTGACGATATCGAACCAATCGACATACTTCGATTTCTGCTTGTTCTTCATCACGTCCTTGAACGCCCAAAACTCGCGGCCGACGTGGTTGAAAACGCCGTCGAGGACCACCTTGAATCCCAGCGCATGAGCTTCCTTGAGAAAGTCGAGGAAGAGCTTGTCGGTCTCGGACCATTGCCACGTCCTGGGGTCTTCGGTTTCGCCCTTCAGCTTCAACCGGCTGTCCTTGATGCCGAATGCGTCGTCGATGTGGCGATAGTCGGACGCGTCGTACTTGTGCAGCGACTCGGCCTGGAAGATCGGATTCAGGTAGATGGCGGTAATGCCGAGACTCTTTAGGTACGGCAGCTTTTCGCGAATTCCCTGCAGGTCGCCGCCGAAGCGTCGGCTGTAGATGTAGTCGTAGAAGTTTCCGCTCTCGGCATACCCCGTTTGGGACGCGCGAGACTTATCCGACTCTTTGGGCTTGTACGGCTTGTACCATTCGTGCTGCCACGGGACGGTCGACGCCGGGTCATTCGACGGCTCGCCGTTTCGGAACCGCTCCGGAAAAATCTGATACCAAACGCAAGTCTTGGCCCAATCGGGCGTCTCGAAGGAGGCCTTGGGCTGGGCCTTGAAGGGTTGCTTCTTGGTCATGTCGTCGTGAGCGCCTCCCTGGTCAAACACGCACAAATCCTTCCCATCGACGACGATAAAGTCGTACCCCGCGTCGGGATTCGCGACGCGAAACTGAGCCGTCCAGTAGTCAAAGCCGTCACGCGATGCGATGCGATGCATCGGCGCCGTCGTTGAATCGAATCGAAGCGATGCTCCCCCAACATCGTTCGCAAGAGTCCGCAGAGTGACCGAAGCAACGCCGGCGCCGGCCGATGTATAAAACTCGCCGCGCTGCGGATCGTGCTTCAGGGCCCCGCGATCCACTCGATCCGGCGCCGCCTTGTCGAACTTCGACGCGTCATCTCCGATCAGCACGCCGCTGTTGTATCCGCCCTTGCCGTCCGATTGCCGGAATCGTGGATCGGCCGCGGGATCCTCCAGCGCCAGCGTCCCATTGACGACAAACTTGTAGTGATGAATGCCGTCCGGCAATTCGAGCGCTCGGAGCCAGCCGGTGCGTTCGCCGAATTCAAATAACGGAGTCGCTCCGACGCGCCAGGCGTTGAAGTCGCCGACGACATCGACGCGCTCAATCTTCAGTCCCGGCGGTAATGCGTTCGCCGACGACGGAAGGAACTCGAACTGGTGGAAACCATCCACCGCAAATTCGAGCGAATCGCGTGTGGTGTCGTACTTGATAAGCCGCGGAATGTTGTCTTCAAAGTAGTGCGTGACCTCATCTGGCAGCCGCGTACTCTCAGCGCCATTCGGGCCACGAAACGTCGGCGTAATGAAGCCCCGCCGACAAACACCACCCCAGATCCGCCCATCGGATGAAAGAGGCATGCACGGTAGCTCACCAACATCGATCACCAGGCGAGGGTCGACTGCCGCCGATTCGATCACCATTCGCCAGCCGACTCCCAGTCGGAATACTTTCGTCGCGGTATCAACCTCGTCGCCATCTCCTACCGTCAGAGCCACCTCGTAACGGCCCGGCCGACTGACCTCCAGCTCGGCAAACTCCGCATTCGCGTAACGGAGTATCGCGGCGTCTGCTGCGCCGGGGTCCAGCGACCGAGCGGCCCATTGGTACGATGTGATCGGATGCCCCCGGCGAGAAAGGCTGCCAGACGCATTCAAACCGACCACTGATCGACCGAGATCCGCGCCCAATGCGCGAATGACTGCGCGAACGTGGTCGCAATCGCGTGGTTCAATTCCCCAACGTCGCGCGGTCGTGTCGAGCCACACGGCGTAACACCCGGAGGTCGGAATCGTCAATTCAACGTCGTTACCGGGTTGGACGAGCGCATCGCCAGCCCCGGCCGAACCGAGATGTCGATTCCACGACCCATCCCAGACAAACTTGAATACATAGTTTCCGGCCGGCCAGAAACCGAGCCGCTCAAGACGTTTTCCGGCCGGCTTGAGCAGATAGGAATCGTCGGTTGTGTTCCAACCGTTGAACGAGCCGGCCATGCGAACGCGCTCGTCGGCGGCGAGGGCTGGTGTGACGGCGACGACCTGGATCGACAGCAGCAGTGTCGCTCGTAGCGCGTGGCGCAACGCGATAAGACGGCCCCGATTCGGTCTGTCGACGAGACGTATCATCGTTCGGATTGGCTGATCAGTCGCCGCGCACGCGGCCCGTCGATTCGCGAGCCACCAGTTCAACCGGGCGGATTTCGTTGACGCGATCCACCTTGCCTTCGACAAGCTCCAGAAGCGCTTCGCAGGCGCGGGTTCCAAGGTCGTACAGCGGCGTGCGAACGGTCGTCAGCCGCGGATTGCAGAACGTCGCCTGCTTCAGATCGTCGCAGCCGATGACGCTTAAGTCGAGTGGAACGCGCCGGCCGGCGTGAACAAGGGCGTTGACGGCGCCAATCGCCATCTTGTCGTTTCCACAGAGGAATGCCGTAACGCTTGAATCGCGTTTGAGGATCTGGAACGCGGCCTCGGCCCCGCCTTCCTCGAGAAACTTCCCGTCCGCAATGCGATAGTCGGGCAGGGACGCGCCTGAGGCCGCGAGCGACTCTTCAAAGCCCTTCCGCAGGTCGTTCGACGTCTGCACTTCGGGCGCGCCATGGATCAAGCCGATCCGCCGGTGACCCAGGCCGAGCAGATGCTGACCAGCGAGCTTCCCGGCCGCGCGATAGTCACAACGCACGGAATTCAGCGAAAGGCCGGGGATGTAATTGTTTACCACCACCATCGGCCCGACACTGTCTTCGAAGTCTGCGAGGTACGAATCGTTATTGGTCACGCCGATGCAGAGAATTCCGTCGACGAAGTGGCGATCGAACAGTTCGCGGTGCTGCCCGCGCTCGATGAACTCCGGATGGGCGACCTCCAACAGTATTTTGTGGCCCGCCTGACTGGCGCGATCATGGATTGCACTGATCAATTCACCGATGTACGCATCCGCAAACGCGTGCTGCAGTTCCGGGACCAAAATGGCCAAAATCCCCGCCCGCTGCGACTGCAGCCCCTGGGCCAGTCGATTCGGCCGGTAACCAAGTCGGGAGACCGTTTCGCGAACGCGCGTCCGGGTTGCCTCGCTGATCCGACCATCCCGATTATTCAAGACAAGCGACACGGTCGTAAGCGATGCACCGCTTTCTCTCGCTATGTCTCGAATTGTAATATGCTTACGCTTTGACACACCGCACCACAGGTAAAACCTTACACCTGAACCATAAAGCACCTCCTCCCCGGATTCAAGGGAAAGGTCCCCTGTGATATGATTTGACAGCAAATCCATGGCTAAAATGTGGTCAACTTTGCTTGCATACGGCGCTAACGCCGGTATACTGCGTGGTAAAAGGTTTTACTGCGTACAATTGAGTACGCCACGGCGGCCTTCATGGTCCATCGACGACTGGAAGCGCAGACAGACGGGATTTCCCACCCCCATCTCAGCCACCCGCGGCGCATCGTCGAAACCGCAATTTGCCGTTATCAGACAAGGGAACGCTGGGCAACGGCCGGAATGCGTTGGTGTTGTTCCACCTCACTTCGCCCCACTGCATTCACACTCATCGAACTACTCGTCGTCATTTCAATTACAGCCCTCCTGATCTCCATCCTGCTTCCGGCACTCAGTCGAGCGCGTGAATCTGCACGCCGAACCGCCTGTGGAAACAATCTGCGACAGGTCGGCCAGGCGTTTTGGCAGTATGCGGAAGATCAAGGCGGTTCGCAGCAGTTCTACCCAATTAAGCCCAGCCCGTCTGTACGCAACGCGCCGATTTCAACTCTCGCAACGGTGCAGCCGCAGGGAACGGTAACTCCGACCGGCCCTATTCAATATCCGGCACCCGCGGCACCGGACGATCCACCGCCGCCGTACAACGGCCGCTGGGGACTGCAATTCGCTGGAATTCTCCGGGATATCGTCGAACAGGAACACACGCACGCCAAGCGCTTCCAGGACGGAAGCCCCGATGGCGAGGCCACCCCAGAGCCCCGCTACTTGAAGGAACCAAAGGTACTCATCTGTCCGAGCGACAAGTGGGGCAACGGATACAGCAGTAACGACCTCTGGCCCGTGCGCCCCGCCGCAAAAATCTCTGACATCCTTACCGTTAATTCACCGGCGAATCCAACCAACGTCAAGAACTACAGCTACATGTACATCGCCGGCTTGCGGGCCAGCGACCGCCCGGATTTTTTCATGATGGGCGACGAGAGTAATAAGGTCGACAACGCGACCAATTCCCTGACCCAGCTCGACCCAGACGACAATCACGGCTACTTCGGAATCAACGGGCTCTTTTGCGACCTTCACGTCGAGTGGGTTTCGTCACGCGGCGGTGATTTTGCTTCGCTCCAGGAGATGGCATCGAAATTGTGGGCCCCCGTGGTGTCGGCCCCGCCGATCGGTGGATCGACAACGCCGGCTGGTCTGAACCGAAATAGCGAGGTTCAGACAATCGACTGATGCCCGTACGCGGGAATTTTTGCTGGGTTTGGCCCGTTATCGGGGCCGGCGGGGTGCATAGGATAAGGAGGGCGATCAACGCACCGATCGCGGTGCTATCGATCAATTCCGCCGAGTCGGCCGTAACCGACTTCCGGCGCTCCATCAGGAAAGGGTGAAAGTCAACGATTAGGGAACGCTAAGGAGGCGTAAAGATGTATCGGACTCGAATCATTACTTCCATCGCGATGCTCGGTTGCATCGCTAGCACGGCGAATTCTACATTTGCGATCGACGGCGCAAACATTCCCAGTGACTTCAGCGGCTACCTCGTCGCGTCGCAAGCCAACGGGACCGGCTTTGGGAATGGCTTCAATGGATTCGTGTCCGACTTCAGTATCGGCAGCGAGTTGGACGCGCTCTACGTCACCTCGGATACACAGAACCTATGGATCGGCATCACCGGGAATCTGCCGAACAAGCTCGCCAGCGGACAATCGATCATCGTCTTGATGCAGGTCAACGATCCCGATTTCGCTTCCGATCCCAACCTGCTCGTCACGAGCGGCCTGCCAGGGCTCGGCGGCGGCTATGACTCCCTTCGAAATCTCAACGGTCTCACCATGCCGGCGGGGCTTCCGAACGGTTTCTATCCCGATTATGCGATCGTCGTGAACCGCGCCGTCAGTTCGGTTCCGACGTCGGTCACATACGGCAATGCCTGGTACCTCCCGACCAATCTCGAACTCCCCTACGATGGCAACATCCTCAGCGAGAACCCAACAAATACCTACGGCAGCGGCGTCAATGAAGGCCAGCCGCTGTATATGTCTGTATGGACGACGACTACAAACACGGCCGGTGTAACCGCAACATCGCAGCCGGCGGACGGCGTCGGCCCCGGCACGCAGGGAGCACTGGCTCCGAACGCGGTGCAGGGCCTCCGCATTCGACTGTCGCTCAACGACAACGTAACCCAGGCATTTGGAATTGGCGCGTTCCAGACGATCAAACTAGCGGTGATTCTGGCTTCGCCAGATGGGACGGTTAGCAACCAGACGCTTCCGCCCATCTTGCCGGCCCTGTCGCCGACCTTCAATAGTTGCTTCCCCTCCACGCAGCCGGTGTCGCAAGGCGCGGGAACGTTTGACCCCGTCTATTTCAAGACGCAGGACCCGTCATACGCGCTCTACACCTCCATTACGCTGAATCCGTCGCTGGGAACACCCGGTGCGTCCGGACTGAATGCGACAAATATTCCGACCGGCTTTACGGCCGCTCGGTTGCGGGCCACGCAGCAGCTTCACACTTGTTTTGGCGACACGCTGCCAAACCCCAATCCGCCGATTCCCTATACCGTTCCGGGTTCCGAGTTGGATCAATTGTTCGTGAAACGGGACGCGGACGCCGTGAACGGCTATCTGAACATCGGCCTCTCCGGAAACATGGAAGCAAATAGCAACAAGGTCTATCTCTTCATCGACACGGGCAATCCGCCGCAATTCAACGTGCTTAGCAATGTCGGTGACGTGACTGACGGTCTCAATTCGCTTCGCACATGGTCGGGCCGGAAGTTCGACTCCGGCTTCAATCCGCGCTACGTCTACATGCTCAACAACACCGGCGGGACGCTGTACGTCGATCACTACGATCTATCAATCCCATTCGTCACGGGTGTGTCGAATCCGAAGCGATTCCTCGGTAGCGTGCCCGTCGGCTCGGGCCTCGGGGTGTTGAATAATGGCGACAACCCCAATAACGACGAGTTTGCACTCGACAATTCGAACATGCTCGGCGTAGATGGCGGCAACCCCGGCGCTCCGGGAGACCCAAGCACGGCGACAACCGGCGTTGAGGCGAAGATCAAACTGTCCGAGATCGGCGCGACGTCGGCCACGTGCAAGATCCGGGTCGCGGCCATGCTCAGCGGTACCGACGGCAGCGGTCGCTCATTCCTCTCGAATCAATCGCTGCCGCCGTACGCCGCGATGAGCGCCAACGTCGGCGCCGATCCGGTCATCCTGAGCACGACGCAGCCGTTCGACTTCGGCGACGACACCGATAACCCGGACGGCGATCCGTTCGAGGGTCGACCGGCGTTTGCAGGTAACCAGTTTGCGACCGTGCAGCGACTCGCAGGCGATGTCAAGGATGATGGAAACAACTGCATCAACGCCGCCGACGCAGCACAAATGACTCGAGTATTGCTTGGAACCGATACCGATTCCTGCGACATCCTCGCGGCTGATGTCTTCCCGGTCGGAAGTCCGGATGGCATCGTCAACGGAAAGGACATTCAGACATTCGTGAATATCCTGCTCAGCCAGCCACCCTGTCCCTGAACTTGACCGATCGAGGAGGGCGGAATCGAATGCCGGGAAAGAAGCATACCTCGCCGATCTTCACGGTCGCCGTCATGGCGGCCGTGATAACGGGCGCCGCTCAGGCCCAGAGCCTGACTTCGCCGGATCGGCCGATCCTTCAGTACTTCGAGGCGTCGTGGAACACCATCCGCTACCGCATGCCGGACGTCTTCATGGCCGGCTACGGTGCGACGTGGCTCCCACCCGTTTGGAAGGGCCAGGGCGGTACGGCGAGCATCGGTTACGACCTGTTCGACCGATTTGATCTCGGCACGGCGGCCGCACCGACGCACTACGGCACCGAGAATGATTTCCGGTTCATGGTGCAGGATTTTCATCGTGCCAATGTCGAGGTCTATCTCGACCTCATCATGAATCACAATGGCACGAAGGACCTCAACACCCCCGGCTTCCTCAGCCAGGGTGGCTATCCGGGCTTTCTGCTGCAGGAGCCCGGCGGCGATGCGAACGGCGACTTCAACGCGTATGCCGGCGGCTGCCCGCAATCGACGAGTTGCTGCAGTTGCTACGACCTCTTCAATGGACGGCTGCTTGGCCTGATCGACATCGGCCAGCAGAAAAACCTGATGTACATCCGCCACCCGACCACCGCGACGCCGCCGAGCGGCGTCAACATCCCGGCCGGGACGCTGTACAACACGGTCAAGGCGAGCAACGCCCGTTTCTATCCCGATCAGGCCCTCACACCCGTCGTCGTGACAAACCCCGGTACCACGCGCAATCCGGGATCGACGATGGCCACGATCTATCCCTTCAACACCGCAGATCCCATGCAGGGTGACTCGGTTGCCGAAAACGCCACCGGTCTGCTGCTGAGGTCGACGCGTTGGATGATGGAGGAGTTCGGTGTCGACGGATTTCGCCTCGACGCTGCAAAGCACATCCAGAGCTGGTTCTGGGACACTTTCTGGGATCGCGCCGTCTATCAGCGCCGTCGCGCGTTCGACGGATCGCTGGTGACGGCCTATTCGTTTGTCGAAGTCGTTGACAACAACACGTTCAAGCTTGACTACGTTCGTAAGCCCGGCGAGCCGGGCGGTACCGGCGGCTGGCCCGCGCAGGGCTGGGAATTCGGCAATCGCGATGCGCTCGACCTCGACGAAGCCGGCGCACTGCGAAATATCATGGGCGCCAATGGCGCCGACTCGTGGCAAAACGCACTGAACGCTTCGGTCGACTTGAACGACGACGGCTTTCAGAACGGCAGTGCCGGCGTTCACCACGTGACCAGCCACGACAACGGCTGGCAAGTCCCCAACGGCCAGCCGACCTCGACCCAGCCGACGACCAACGGCACAGCCACTGTCGAAGACATCTCGGCACAGGCGTATGTGCTGATGCGGCCGGGTCGGCCGAACATTTACTACCACGCCTTCGAGTTCGGCACCGAGCCGGGAAACTTCCCGCGACGCTTCGGTCGCGAGGACGCCATCGGCACATACGATCCGTACATCTCCAAGCTCGTCGGCATCCGCACAGGGTACGCCCGCGGCTGGTACTTCGGCATCAACAACACCGACAGCGTGAACAGTTCGACGGCAGACGTGCTGGTCTTCACGCGGCGTACGCCGAATTCGGTGGACAACCTGCTCGTCGCCGTGAACGACAAGACGAGCAACGGCTTTGAAACTCGAAACGTGGCGACCGCGTTTCCGAACGGTACGCGGCTCTGGGAGCTGACGGGTAATGCGGCCGACCCGATCGTCGACCCGAACAACAACATCGCCGACGTGCTTGTGGTGGACAGCGCTGTCGGAACCGGACGCCTCCGCGACGCGAGCAACCCGGCGAATCAATATCTGAAGGTCCCAAACATGCGGAACGCGAACGGCGTGTTTCACGGCCGCAGCTACGTGGTCTATGGCCCGACCCCGCCGAGCGGGACGCTGAGCATTACAAATGTTGCCAACACGATCCCCCCGGACGACGTCTCCGTGCCGGTCTATCGCCGCCGTATCACGCCGATCGACGTCGTAACGGGCAATTCGTTCGAGATCGTCATGCAGACGACGCAGACCGATCCTCTCGATCCGGACACCGACGACAAGGCGGTTTTCCGAATCGACTCAGGGTTCGTTGATCGAAATGGAAACGCCGCGATCGATTACAACGCGTCTGCATTCGAAGCCGGCTTTGAAAACTTCCTGACGCAGAGCTCGCCTCTCTTCGGCGGCGGCACCGGAACCTACCGCCAAACCATTGACGCGTCGCAGCTCGCACCGGGCTATCACTACATCACCGTCTGGGTTTTCAAGCACCGCACGACCGGCTGGCCGATCTTCAAGGAGTTCCGCAAGGTCATCTACATCGACCGCTCGCCGCTGCCGTTCACGCTCATTACGCCGACGCAGACCGGCAACGATGACATCACCGCGACCAACTACACAGCACGTGTGCTGGTCGGCGATCCGTCGATCACGCGCGTTCACATCTTCGCCAATCAGAAGGCCGGGACCGACCTTGTCGCGCTTGCGAATGCCAATCAAGGTGTGGCGACAGCCGACGGACTCGAGTTCCGCCGAACTATTTTCGGGGCCGTCAAGGGCAATCACCGCATCGATGTCGTCGCGTTTAACGACATCGGCAGCTACACGATCACGTCATACGTGGGAATTAACGCCGACACGGCCATCGGAGCGGGCTTGGGCGACGTTAACACGAGCTATACGATCGACGGCGACGACGTCCAGCCGGCCGTCGGGCTGATTTCGGGAGTGACTCAGAGTTTCAACCCGGCCCTCGACTTCAACGCCGACGGGCTCAATGATGTTAGTGACCTGCCCCCATTGGTCGCCGCGATCCTGGGGCAGCCGTGAGGTCCGCATAATGCCTTTGTTCGATTCGGTTTATGTCGGGATTTCACAGACAAGTTGGCAATTCGGGACGCGGATCAAGAATGTCTTGACCCCGGGGCGCAGTTTGCGGTAAACTGTTTTAGCATAGGCAAAAAAGGGAGGCGAACGCAGCTGGTAACAAACTTCGACGAATGCACACGGGGTATTCGGTTGAAGTGGCTGGACGCGACGCCTTGAACGGATAGCGAAGCACATCGAATTAGGAGGAGCAGGAAATGAAGAACGTACTGACAATCCTGACGATCGGCGTACTGGCGACGACGGCCAATGCCGTAACGTACAACGATTCCATCGGCGATATCCTTCCCAGCAACTCCATTCTGGACATCGTTTCGATGGATGTGACGAATGACCTGTCGAATATCACGTTTAAGTTCACCTTGGTCGGCGATGTTGTCGCCACCGACTGGGGAAAGTACATGGTCGGCATCGACAAGGCCCCCGGAGGCGATCCCGCCGGCAATGGCTGGGGCCGGCCGATCTCGCAACCTTCCGGCATGGACATCTGGCTTGGCTCGTGGGTCGATGGCGGTAATGGCCTAGAAGATCGTCAGTATGTCGGCGGGGCTTGGACCCTGAACGGCGCCACTTACAATGGCACGCCAAACCTTTCGATCGGCAAGACGACAAACACGGTGACCCTCCAGGTCGGCCTCGCAAATCTGGGACTCGTTCCCGGCGATATCATTTTCTTCGACGCCTTTTCAAGCGGCGGCGGCAGCGGCGACGGCGCGATCGATTCACTCGCGAACCCGAATCAGTCGATCGCCAACTGGGGCGATGCTTACGCATACGGACCGGGATCGAACAATCCGGAGTTGACTTACCTGGTCGTCCCCGAGCCGGCCACGCTGACGGCTCTCGGCCTCGGCGCACTGGCGCTGATTCGGCGGCGCCGCTAGGCGAGCCCAATCCATCGTGAATCGGGCGGCTCTCGTCATACAATGACGGGAGCCGCTTTCTTTTTCTGAATCGTATCACCGACGCGAGTAGTAGCGCCGATGTCCACCGCAGCCCGGTCATCCGACACGCCACCCACGTCGCAGCCGTCGCGCCGGAAGCGGATCCTGTTTCCCGCTTTCGCCGTTCTGCTTCCGATCGCCGGTCTGACGTGTCTCGAAGGCGTCGCCCGGCTCGCCGGCTACGGCGGTTACGCTCCGACGCTGCTGCGAATCGGCGACAACACGCGCGGCACGGTCGTCATCACCGACAAGTCCGGTCCGACCTCGTACTTCTATTCCAATCGCGATCGTCCCGGAGCAATCGACGAAAACACGTTTGTGAGCCCCAAGCCGCCCGGGACGATTCGAATCGTGTTGAGCGGCGAGTCGGCCGTGAAGGGCTTTCCCGAACCACGGGCATTTTCGGCTGGGTCGTTCCTGCAGCGTATGCTGGAGGACCTTTGGCCGAACAAGAAAGTCGAAATCGTCAACATCGGAACGACGGCCATCTCAAGCTTCCCGATGCTCGAAATCCTGACCGAGACCCTCGATTACGAGCCCGATCTCGTCGTGATCTATGGTGGAAACAACGAATTCTTCGGAGCGTACGGGGTCGCGTCGCTGAACCGTGCGGGGCGGTCGCCGGCCGCAATGCGGCTGCAGCGCGCGGTCCGGTCTCTTGGACTGGTGCAGTGGGTGACGGCGCTTCTGGACAAGCCAAAATCGCGCGAGGGCAAGACGCTGATGGAGGTCATGATGGGGCAGTCGTCCATCGCACCCGACGACCCGATTCGCGCGGATGCCGCTTCGAACCTCTATGAAAACGTCTCCGAGATGATTCGCCGGTGCCGCGCGCGGAATGTGCCGGTCATCGTGTGCACGTTGCCCGCCAACGAGCGCGACCTTGCGCCGCTGGGGGCAGCCGATCTGTCGGGAGTGCCCGAGGGCGCACGGGCGCGGGTCCAGGCGGCGATGGAGTCGGGGCTGGCGGATGCCGAGACGAAGCCGGCGCAGGCCGGGCTGGCGCTTCAAGAGGTTCTCAAGGCCGCTCCGAATCTGGCGCACGCCCATTTCGCGCTGGGGCGGGCAAGGTTTGCCCTGGGAGACAAAGCCGGCGCTTCTGCCGAGTTCCAGGCGGCGATAGACCTCGATCCGATGCCGTGGCGGGCGCCGGGGGCTGAAAACGAATCGCTTCGTCAGGCCGCGAGCGAGCAAGGCGCGGCCATTTGCGATCTGCGCCAGGCGTTTCGCGACGCCAGTCCCGGCGGATGTATCGGCTGGGAGCTGATGGATGACCACGTTCATCCCACGCTGGCGGGCCAGGCGCTCGCGGCGCGCAGCGTCGTGCGAACTTTGTCTACGATGAAGGGGCCGCTCGAGGTCGATCCGGCGGCGGTCGCGAAACTGCCGGATGACGAGACGTATGCCCGGCGGCTCGGCGACAACATCTATGACCGCTACGGCGTCGCGCACACCGTGCGAATCCTCTGTGCCATTCCATTCTTCGTCAGCAGCAATCCCGGCGCCCTTTCCCGCTTCGACGCGCTCGTGAAGGAACTCCAGTCACAGATGCCGGCCTCCGCACTGGCTGCCGCCCAGGAATGGCAGAAGCCGCAACTTCACCGCTCGGGTCAGCAGCGGCCGATCAGCGGTGTGGTGGCGAGGGCGTTCGTCAAGGACGGCGATTTTGCGAAGGCCGAACCGTTGTTCGACGTCGCGACGCGATGCGTGCCCCCCTACTCGGACTGGAACCTCGAGTACACGTACTTCCTTCTGGCGTGTCGCGAGAAGCTTCACGGACGACTTTCGGATGCGGACCGCCGCATTGGGCTCGAGTCGATCGATCGCGGTAAGTTTCTGCTTGGGTTCGGCCGCGGGCAGTCGGGCATGGTCGATCGTCATATCGGACGGCTGTATCAGCTTGTGGACGACTTCGCGAGTTCGATTCCGCATTTGCGGGCGGCGCGCGAGCAGCTGTCGGGCATGGATCGCGTGGCGGCGGACGCGGCCCTTTTTGAGGCGTACGTACGCACTGGAAATACGACGGCCGCCCGCGAACTCGCACAGGACGGTGTGACTAACAGCGGCGAATACAGCCGTTTCTACGTGCAAATGATGGAACGACTCTCATCGGCGACTTCGCGGCCGGCAGCGTAAGAACGAGAAAGGACCCATGCGCACAAGCTCTACGATTAACCGAAGCTGCCACGGACGATCTGTGCTCTTCGCGCTGCTGGTGGCGGCTGCGCCGGCATGGGCGGTCGATCGCGAAGACGTGCTCTTTTCGATCAACCAGACGACGACTTTCGGCAATAGCGTCTTCGTCCTTGGAGACATCCCTGAACTCGGTAACAACGACATGACGCGGGCCGTGAAGCTTGAACCGGGCACCTACCCCATCTGGAAGATGACGATCGCCATCCCGACCGGCACCACATACATATACCGATACGTTCTGCGGAGCGATTCAATCTCGCAACTCTCCAATCCTGCCAACGGCTCCTTCGTCACCGCCCCCACCGCCGCCTCGACGTCGCCCGCCAGCCCCACGCCCCCGACCAAGTCGATTTTCTACCACTCCGGCTTCAGCCGTCCCGTGCTGAACTGGCGACACGGCGGCGGCAGCTTCGCCGCCCTGCCAATGATGCGAACTGGTCCCGGTCGCGGCCTCGGCGAGTGGCGCTGGAATCGAACCGCGTTCGGTCAGGCCCAACGCGACGTCGAGTTCTACTTCACTGACAGCAACGGCCCCGGCCGCGACCCGGTTAGCGGACAGTACAGCACGCCGCTCGACTCCGCTTTCGTCCAGGACGGCCATGTCTTCAACTACGTCCCTCCGCAGGCCGTCAGCGCTCCCTCACAGACAAATGTGAGCACTTTCTTCTCGGCCATGCTCAAGGAGAACCGGCCCTACCGAGTCCTGCGCCCGCGCGGATACACCCAGAACACGTCGCGCCGTTACCCCGTGCTCTACATGCACGACGGCCAGAACATCTTTGACATGGGCCCATTCGGCACCTGGAACTCCGACGAGACCGCGGCGGCGCTTATCAAGGGCGGGCAGATGCAAGAAATAGTAATCGTCGGCGTCGACAACACCGCCAACCGCATCCCGAACTATCTGCCGCCGGACGACTCCTTCTCCGGCCAGCCCGGCAAAGCAAATCTCTATGCCCAGTTTCTCATCAACGAATTGAAGCCGGTCATTGACGCCAACTTCCGTACGCTCTCCGGTCGGCAAGATACGTCCACGATGGGCTCGAGTCTCGGCGGTCTCGTATCGCTCTATCTCGGCTGGGACTACACCTCCACGTTCAGCAAGATCGGCGCGATGTCCGGCTCGTGGCAGTTCGCCAACTTCCCCAATCGCGTTCGGCTGGGCCCGAAGCGCGACATCCGAATCTACATGGACAGCGGCGACAGCGGCACGTCGCAGGACAACGCATGGCCCTGCCTCGATTTCCGCGACGGAATCTCGCGGCTCGCGTATGTGCTGGAACGCGACTTGAAACATTCGATCGGCTACGGCCAGCAGCACAACGAAGCCGCCTGGGCCGCCCGCCTGCCCGGATCATTCAAGTTTCTGTTTCCCCCCACCGAAGGCCAGAACGAGTTGTTCGCCGAATCGACCCGCCCCATCGGCGACATCGACGCCGACGGCGACGTCGATGCCATCGACATCGATTTGATGACATTAGCGCTGCTGGGAATGCCGGCGGCGCCCGAACACGTCTTTCGCAGTGACATCGACGGTGACAGCAGTACCGATGGCCGCGACATCGCCGCGTTCGCCGACGTGGCGTGGGTCAATCTTTCGCCGTGAGCTGGTCAGCCGATGGTGTGACTACGGACAGGCCCCGCCGTTCAAGAGCTTTGTGACAAACGGCTCGACGTCTTTGCCGTTTACAATCAGATCGCCGTTCAGGTCGGCCGGGCAGCACGCCGGCAGCGCAGGACACGCGCTCCCCGAGAGCAACGCGCTGATAAATGCCGGAATATCGTTCGGCCCAACCGCCTGATTGCCGTTGAAATCGCCGGGGCAGCACACGACGGCTGTGCAACCCAGCGCAAACACGTAGGCCGCGCCGGAGTCCAGGTCAGGCGGATCGTCCAGCGCGCCGACAACCGCCGTTTCCCCTTCGACGGCGACGGAATAACCGACGCTCCCGCCCGGCGCCGCCTCAACTCCGATCAGTTTCGGCTGCTGACTCCACGTCGTCCCGCTCCGCTTGTAGTAGTACGCCGCTCCCGTGTCCCCGGCCGGCGTTGCGTTGAGATAGGAACCGACAACGGCGATGTCGCCATCCACGGCCACGGAGACGCCAAAGTTGTCGTCGGGTGCGCCGTCGCTGGCAAACAAGTGTCCCTGCTGGGTCCAGACCGTGCCGGACCGGACAAAGACATAGGCCGAACCCGCGTTCCCACCGCCGGGCGTGTCATCGTGCCACGCCCCGACAACGGCCGTGTCACCCTCGACACCGACAGAAATCCCGAGGTTATCATTCGGCTGAGCGTCATTCGCGAGAAGTTTTCCCTGTTGAGTCCAGACCGTTCCGCTGCGAACGAATACGTACGCCGACCCCGTCGCATTGCCGCCATCGTCGTCCAGATCGGCACCAACGACCGCCGTGTCGCCGCTGAGCGCCACCGAGATGCCGAACGCATCCGAGGGCGCCGCGTCCGATGCGATCAGCTTCGCCTGTTGGCTCCAGGCCGTTCCCGACCGCACAAAGACGAACGCCGATCCCGTATTCGACCCCGCGGGGGTATTGTCCCGATAGGAGCCAATCAGAGCCGTATTGCCGCTGATGGCGACCGACACGCCAAAGTTCTCGTTCGTTGCCGAGTCATCGGGAATTAGCTTGGCCTGAAAACTCCAGACGGTTCCACCGCGGACAAAGACATAAGCCGCGCCCGAGTCGTCGCCTGCCCCGTTGTTGTTGAAGGGTGAACCGACTATGACGGTGTCCCCGCTAATGGCCACCGCGGTCCCAAACTGGTCATTGATGCCCGGGTCGGGTGCGAAAAGCTTCGCCTGTTCCGGCCAGCTCGCGCCGCTATGCAGATAGACATAGGCGGCCCCGGCATCGATCTTCGTCGTGTCGCCGAGATAAGAGCCGACGACAATGGTGTCACCGCTGATTCCGACTGATACCCCGAATTCATCAACCTCCGCCGCGTCGCTTGCGGTGAGGCGGTCGAGTTCAAGCGGCGAACATTGAGCGTAAAGCGGCGAGCCGCCCTCAAACAGCAGGACGCACACCGCCACCGCGCAAGCGCTCCAACTGGTCGTCGATCGGTACTGCACGAGCCCCTCCCGCCCACGAGTTCCCTACGAAGCCGTGCTCAGTCGCACCGCTTCGTCCTCCATCAACCATGGTACCGCGCACAGCATTTCCGCCCGGAGCAATCGTCTCTTTTCGGACAATTTTCGAGGATAGAGCCGATTGAATTCATCCCCTTGGGCGAGCCGACGGCTTCACTGCAGGTCGAATAAAAACGCCGCAAACAGCTCCTTGGCGCGCGATGGCAAATGGATCGTCCGTGCTAGTCCACAGCAGCAACATCGCCGCATTCGGGGTTAGCACTTGTTGAATGGGATGTCGGCGAGAAAGCAAACGCCCCGGGTCGGCGAGAGCCTCCCGGGGCGCTGAAAATCAACGAGGCCGACGGGGCTCGAACCCGCAACCTCCGGCGTGACAGGCCGGCGCTCTAACCAATTGAGCTACGGCCCCGGACCGCATGGCGACCGGGGTTTTTCCTCAGTCGACGGACCGTAAACCGTATGGGCGACCCGACCGGTTGTCAAGGCAGCCGGCTGCACGGTAGACGCCGATAATGCCGCAATAACGCCCGGCAATGAGCTAATACCTCATTCGTCGGACCGCGCCCGGAAACAAGCCCGGGTCGCTCCGCCTGCGGCGATTCAAATCACCGCGTGAGTTTATACTCGCCGCGCCGCCGAAGCGTTTTATACTTCGGTTATGCGCGGGAAACGCATTTGGAGTTGTGCGCGCCCATGATCGAGGCGATCGGAAAATACGTCGGTGGGAAGGTAGTGACCATCCTGTGCCTGCTGGGCGCGGGGCTGGCCGGGCTCTGGTTCTGGAAACACCCGGACGACCTGAGAACGCTTTGGTCGGTCATCCGACTGACACTGGCATGGATTGCGTTTGCCGCCGTCCTACCGTGGTCGAGCTTTGCGATCATGAAATGGCTGCTGCGATTCGAGTCCAACGCATCCGGCGCGATCCTGCTCGCCGCCTACAGCGTACTCGACATCGTGGCCGCCCTCTGGCTCGCCGGCTGGCATGTTCGAGGGGCCCTCGCGTGGACGGTCGTACTGGTTGGTTGGCTCGCGGCAACGGCTTATGATTATGTCATCTGCGAGTCGCTGGCACGCCATGTCGACCGCTGATCTACGACGGGAGGGATCGCCCATGACCGGCCCCAAGACTGGCGATCGCGTCAGCGAATACATCCTCGCCGACCGGCTCGGCGCCGGCAGCTTCGGCCAGGTCTTCAAGGCCGTCCACCACATATGGAAGGACCGCGCCGTCGCCGTCAAGATTCCGATGAATCCGCAATATGTCGCAAACCTCCGCCACGAGGGCGTCGCCCTCCACGGCTTGGAGCACCCCAACATCGTGCGGGCCATCGGCCTCGACCCCTACGCCGATCCGCCCTATTTCGTCATGGAATTCGTCGATGGCTGCTCGCTCCGCGAGGTCATCAAGAAGCATAGCGGCGGCATGCCGATCCCGGCCGCCTTCGCTGTACTGCGCGGCGTGCTGTCCGGCCTGGAGTGCGCCCACACGCGCGGCATCATCCATCGCGACATCAAGCCCGAGAACGTGCTCATCGCCGGCGGCGGCGACGGCTCGACCGACACGATCGACTCCGACGACGTAAAGATCAGCGACTTCGGGCTGGGCCGGGCGTTGCACATCACGACCCACAGCATCATGCAGTCCGGCAGTCTGATTGCCGAACCGGGCAAGTCCATCTCGGGCACCCTGGCCTACATGTCGCCCGAGCAGCGCGATGGCGGCGGAGAAGACCCGCGAACCGATCTCTACGCTGTCGGTGTCATGCTCTTTGAGATGGCGACGGGCGAGCGGCCGAGCGGCACCGAGACGCCGAGCGTCGTACGCAACGGGCTTCCGAATTGGATCGATGAGGTCTTCGCGAAGCTCTACGCGCGACTCGATCGTCGCTTCACGACGGCCCGCGAGGTGCTCGATGCCGTGGAACACGCCGCCACTCCGCCGATCACCGGACGTCGCGGAGCCGCCGCGCGGAAACCGACCCCGCAGCGCTGCCCGATGTGCAACGAGTCGATCGAGTCCGGTGACAACTTCTGCATGCACTGCGGCCATCGCATGGTCGCCAATCCGAATCGCTGCGAACATTGCGACGCGTGGCTCGACAGTAGTGATCGCTACTGCATCTTTTGCGGAACGCCGGCACAGGCGGTGACGTAACATGGTCTTCTTACCCACGAGCGGGCCGGCCTGGATGCAACTTCTGCTGCTCTGCGTGTTCGGCGTCGTCGCGGCGACGGTCCTTCCCAGCGTGGCTCGATACGTTGGCCGCTTCAAATCCCGGCTGGATGGCTGTTCGCCATCGCGGAATCGGGGCGCCCGAACATTCAACATCCCCCCATTGATGGGGCGCACGTGCATCAATCCATTGTGCCGACATCTCAACCGCCATGCCGCGCGATTTTGCAGCCAGTGCGGCCAGAGACTGGAATAGGATGAGCATCCACGCCACCGACAGG
>CAZONT010000021.1:0-33680 GCA_964581285.1 uncultured Planctomycetaceae bacterium
AGCAGAAGGGTCTCGACATGATGATCTGCCTCGACGTCTCCAAGTCGATGCTGGCCGGCGACGTGAAGCCGAACCGGCTGGAGCGGGCGAAGCAGGACATTCGCGATTTGCTGTCGGTCTTGCCGGGCGACCGCGTGGGACTGATCGCGTTCGCGGGCAAGTCGGTGCTGAAGTGCCCGCTGACGATTGATTATGGTTTCTACCGGCTGGTGCTGGACGATATCGGGACCAACTCCGCCCCGCTGGGCGGGACGAACCTGGGCGATGCGATCCGAATGGCGGCCGAGTCGTTCGACGACCGCATCAAGAACTACAAAACGATTGTGGTGATCTCAGACGGCGAGGACCAGGAGAGCTACCCAATCGAGGCGGCCCAGAAGGCGTATCGAGAGAAGGGCATCCGCATTTTCTCGATCGGGCTGGGCGATTCGAGCGAGGGCTCGCGGATTCCGGCTGCGAGCGGCGACTACGTCATGCACGACGGCAAGCAGGTCTGGTCGAAGATGAACCCGGAGTGTTTGCAACAGATCGCACTGGCGGGTGGCGGAGCGTACGTACCGGCCGGGACGCAGAATATCGAGCTGGATCGAATCTACACGGAGAAGATCGCACCGCTGGAGAAGCGGGAGTTCGAGGCCCGGAAGGTACAGCGGTACTATCCGCGGTATCAGCTATTCGCGGCGGCAGCGCTGGCGATGTTGCTGGCGGAGTCGGCGATGAGCGAGCTGTCGCGGCGCCGGAACGGCGTCGAGGCGGGAGCGGCGGCATGACGCAAATGAAGACGATGATCATCGGTGCGTTCCTGGGCTGCTCGCTGCTGGGGTCGGCGAGCGCGCGGGGCCAGATGAGTTTGGCCGCGGCGAACTGGGTGCAGCGCGGCAACCAGGCGCTGGCCGAGAAGAAGTACGACGAGGCGCTTGAGTTTTTCAAGAAGGCCGAGGTTGACCTCCCGGATTCTGCCGAGGTTGCGTACGACCGCGGCATCGCCCTGTATCGCAAGGGCGAATTCGACAAGGCCCGCGAGTCGTTCGGCAACGCCCTGCGGACGCGCGATCCGAAGCTCGAGGCGCAGGCAAAGTTCAATCTGGGCAACTGCTCGTACTCGACAGCGCTGGGCAAGCTGACGGACCTGCAGGGCGCGATCGAGGAACTGCGGAAGTCGATCAACTACTGGCGCGATTCGCTCGAACTGAACCCGGCCGACACCGAAGCAAAGCAGAATATCGAAACGGCCCAGCTTCTGATCAAGGACCTGCTCGACAAGGAGAAGAAGAAGCAGCAGGAGCAGCAGAAAGACCAGAAGCAGGACCAGAAAGACCAAAAGGACCAGAAGGATCAGCAGAAGCAGGATCAGAAGGACCAGCAGCAGAACAAGGATCAGCAGAACAAGGACCAGCAAAAGAAGGATCAGAAAGACCAACAGGATCAGAAGGATCAGGAGAAGAAGAACGACCAGCAGAAGAACAAGGATCAACAGCAGAAGGACAAGGACAAACAGGACAAGGAGAAGCAGGAAAAGGAAAAGCAGCAGGCCCAGAAGAAGAAGGAGCAGATGTCCCGCGAAGACGCCGAGCGGCAGCTCCAGGCGATCCGCGACAAGGAGCGGGCGCGGCGCGACGACAAGCGAAAGCAGGAAGCGATGTACGGTGGGCGTGAGCCCGTCGATCGGGATTGGTGATGCGAATCGTCCTCGCCACAGTTTGCTTGCTCGGTGCGATCGTTGCGGTCACGCCGGCGCGCGGCGCCGAAGTAACCGAGCAGCTCTCAACCACTTCGGCAGTGCTGGGCGAGGAGGTCATTCTCACCGTCATCATCGGCGGCGTTCAGAACACCAAAACGCCGACGATTCCGCGCGTCGACTCAATGGACATTCGCATGCTCGGCGTTCCGAATCGTTCGAGCGGCGTCAACTATGTCAACGGAAAGATGACGCAGTGGAGCGAGCTGTCGTACCAGTTCGCCATTACCCCGCGAAAGATCGGCCGGCTCACCGTTCCTTCGCTGACGCTCCGCGCCGACGGCAAGGAGTTCAAGACCCGGCCGCAGTTGCTCGTCGTCACACGAAACGAGTCGGGCCCTCCGCTGATCGTCGAAATCGTGACGAACCAGACGGAGGCCTACGTGGAGGAGGCGGTGCGGGCCACGCTGCGCGTATGGATTCGCGTCTATCGGCAGGATCGCTTCACGCTCAACTATCGCGACCTGTGGAGTCTGGTCGACGGTCGTTCGAGCGACTTTGGTGTGTTCGGCGAGCCGGCGTACGTCGATCAGCGCGTGCGGCAGGACGGGGGTGACAGCGCCGCGTCATACTATGTATACGAGAAAGACGGCATTATCTGGCCGGAGAAGCCGGGCGCCATCCAGCTCAGCGATGTTCGCGTCGCCATGAACTATCCGATCACGCTCGAACAGGACCTGTTCGGGCGGCTGAGCGTGCGCCGCGGCCGGCAGATTTCGGCGGTGCCGAGTCCGGTCCGCATCAACGTCAAGCCGATTCCCGAGGATGGCCGGCCGGCCGACTTCAACGGGGCCGTGGGCCGCTACCAGATTTCAGCGACGGCCGCGCCGACCGACGTCAGCGTCGGCGACCCGATCACGCTGACGCTTCGCGTGCGGGGCACGGGCCAGATGCAGCATGTCGGCGCGCCGCTGCTGAACAGGATCGAGTCGCTGACGCGCGACTTCAAGATTCCGGATGAGCCGCTGGCGGGCCGGGTCGAATCCGATTCCAAGATCTTCACACAGACGATTCGCGCCGCCCGCACCGGCGTCGAGGAGATTCCGCCCATCCCGTTCAGCTTTTTCGATCCGCAGCTTGGCCGCTTCGAGACGGCTTATTCCAAGAGCGTGCCGATCACGGTCAAGGCCGCCAGCAATCTGTCGCTGTCGCAGGTCGTCGAGGCCGAGCCGGCCCGGACGCGCAGCGCGAAGCCGCTGGTGGAACGGAGCGAAGGGCTCCTTGCGAACTATGCCGACGTGCCCGAATTGCTGGTTCAGCACCGAACGACGATCGGCTGGCCATCGGCCGCGGTGCTGGCGGGGTGTCCGGCGGCCTATGTTATTCTGCTGTTCGTGCGACGGCGCGGCGATCGCTACAACAACGACTCGGCCTACCGGCGTCGCAGCCACGCCATGGCCGAGGCAAAGCGGCGGTTGAAGGAGGCCGCAGGGGCGAGCGGGGCCGCTGCGGCTGCACAGGTTCACGCAGCGCTCACCGGGTACCTGGCCGACTGCCTGAACACACCGCACGGCGCGATGACGCGCGAAGACGTCCGCCGACTGTTGACGGAGCGACGCGTCGGCGAGTCGGTGCTCGCCGAGACGGATTCGCTGCTGGCCGACGTCGAGATGGCGGAGTTCGCCGGCAGCGCCGCGGGTTCGGCCGAAGACCTGATCGGCCGGGCGCGGCGAGCGCTCGGGTCGCTCGAGTCGGGGGGCATTCGATGATCGGTCCGCTTGTTATGTCGATTGCGTTGCTCGCCGTGACACCGGAGCGGAATCGCGCTTCGCTGGAGCGGGCATCGCAGTATGAGACGTGTGCAGCCGCCATTCGTTCGTTTGACGAGGCGTCGAAACTCGGCGCGCGCGATCCGACGGCCGCCCGGCGGCTTTACGAAGAGGCACGCCGCGGCTTTCAGTCCCTGGTCGACGACGGCGTCGAAAACGGGCGGCTCTATTACGACCTTGGAAACACCTACGTGCGGCTCGGGCAGGTCGGCAAGGCGATCACGTGTTTTCGCAGGGCCGAGCGGCTGATTCCCGGCGACCCGCAGCTCAACGAGAACCTGCAATTCGCCCGTTCGCTGCGGCAAGATCAGATCTCTCCGCCGGCCACGGCCGCCGCTTTGCGGAGTCTGCTTTTCTGGCACTTCAACACGTCGCAAACGCTGCGCAGCCGAATCGGTCTGCTTGCCTTCGCAACGTTTTGGGGGCTGATGGCGGCGCGTCTGTTCGTCCGCAGCCGGCCGGCATCGCTCGTGTGGGCGACGCGCGGGGCGGCGTTGCTGACGGTTGCGCTGGCGTGCTCCATCGCGTGGGACTGGTACGACGCACGGACGATGGCCGGGGTCGTCACCAGCGAGAACGTCGTCCTCCGCAAGGGCAACGGCGAGGCATACGAGCCGCGGTTCGACCATCGCTTCTCCGACGGCGTCGAGTTTGTGCTCACGGAGCCGCCGCGCGGCGAGTGGCTGCATATCCAGCTTCCAGACGGCAAAGATGGTTGGATTCGCCGCGACCAGGCCGAGCTGCTGTAGGGCCAACCCCGAATGGCGCGGAGGCGCTTCGATCACGTCCGATTTGGAACAAGTGAAGAAATTGTGAATTTCGGACGCCGAATCGGAGCGGTCCGATCGGTCGGATGACGGAATGGCGTCCCGTTCGGCTCGAACGGCCGCTTATTGCTTGGCACGTCGAAATTGGCGGGTTATCATCTAGGGGGTAGCCGAAGCCGAGCGCAACCATGAGTACCCGCACTCCTGTTCCGAGCGGTTCCGAACCCGCGGTGGAGGTCCCCGCGCGGAGCGGTGCGCTTTCCGGCGGATTGGGTCTGGTCGTTGTCGCTTTGCTGCTCGGGATGGCGGGATATACGACGTACCGGACTTTCACGAATCCGCCTCCGGCGGAGCGCATGCCGCAATACGCCGACATGATCTGCGCCAAGACCCTCAAGCATTTCAAGCATCTGCTGGTCGAGGGCGAGGCAGTTCCGGTCCCGTCGCCGTATAGCAAGGAGCGCACCGGCTATCCAGCCGAGAAGTGTTTCTGGACGAAGGACGGGGCGGCAAAGTTGGAGCCCGATTACATTCTGCTGAACGAGTACATCGGCAAGACGGGCCCGACGTTGTGTCCGGTCTGCGGGCGACTGGTGGTGGCCCACAATCCGCTCCCTCCGGCCGAGAAAATGGATGCGGCACTGAAAGGGCCGTCGAATCCGCAGAGTCCGGTCCCACCCATCGCGACGACGTCGAAGTCAGGAACGGCCAATGCACACTAAACCCGCAAAGGCAGAGCCGTCTGGAATTCGCCGGTTCATGACCGGCAAGACGGGCGTCGCCCTCGGCGGTTTGTTGCTGGTCGCCTCCGGGATCATCATGTTCTTCGCCTTCCGGGGTCGCGACCTGGCGGAGGATTCAACGAACCGCAATTACATTTGCGCGGAAACGCGGAAGTCGTTTGCGCATAACATCGTTCCGGGGGAAAGCTTCCCCGTCATGTCACCGTACACGAAGCGGCCGACCGGCTGGCCGGCCGAGAAGTGCTACTGGACGCGTGATGGGAAGGCGAAGCTCAAGCCGACACTCGTGCTATTGAACGACTACGTGGGACTGCCGGGTCCGACGAGCTGTCCGGATTGTGGACGCGAAGTGCGCCTGCACAATCAACCTCCCCCGGGAGAACTCTTGGACGAGGCGATACAATCGAATCGTCAGGAATAGCGAGGACTTGCACGATGACTTCTGATTTCGACTGCAACGCGAATTGGACGACTGGCCCGTCAACGCAGCGAACTCATCGGCGCAGGCCCGGGTTCACCCTCATCGAATTGCTCGTCGTCATATCCATTATCACGCTGCTGATTTCGATCTTATTGCCGCAGCTCTCTGCGGCCCGGCGCGTCGCGCAGCGGGTCTATTGCAACGCGAACATTCGATCGATTCTGCAGGGTATGGCAAACTACGCAACCTCCAACAGTGATGCCATCGTCGGGTCGCCCAATACGTCGGGCCTGTATCTCTTTGTCCCGAATCCGCCCGAACGCCCCGCACCGTATACGACGGCGGTGTATCCGGGTCCGTGTACAACGCCGTGGGACTTCATGGGGGCCATTGCGCTCGAGAACGGCATCGATGCGGTCATGGAAGAGGATCCCGCGACGCGCTTCAACATGCTTCGGAACATGAAGTTCTTCCAGTGTGCATCAAATCCATACCTGGCGGACAAGTATCCCCAAAGCATGATCGACGCCCGAAGCGGGCCCATGGTGTCGTATAACACCGCCAGAAATTTCCTGTTCATGGGAAGTGCAAAGCGGTACGAATACTTTCTCGAGAACAACCCCGATCCGCAGTACGTCGATGCGAACGTGATCGGGCGCGACATCATCCCGACGACGTTCGAGGAGCGCCTGCCGAAGTCGTACGCACCCCGCCTCTCGATGGTCGGCGACGCCTCGAAGAAGATCTACGCGGGAGACGGCTCTCGCTATGCAACGTACACGATCCCGCCAGACTACGACGTTGGGCCGGGCTCGCTGTGGGGCGGCGCGCAGTCCGACTGCGGTCCTTATTCGACGTTTAGTCGATCGTGGGATCGAACTGCCGCACCCTTGAACACCGGCGCATCGGCGGTCTGTACACTCGGCAACGATGCCCGCCAGTACGCCTATCGACACAGCCAGGCGGCCGCGCCGCCGTGCGGATCAGCGGCCAACGTGTTCAAGGGCAACTTTGGCTTTTTTGACGGACACGCCGACACACTCGGCGATCTTGAGTCGGCGAGTCCGTTCTACTGGCTTCCGGCACAGAGCGTCTATTGGGTGACGTCGGGCGCATTCTACAACGACGTCAAGAGCGCCTTCTTCCCCACAACCAACAACAACCGACCGCTCAACATCAACAGCTGATCGGAGCGTCGTTTCTGGTTGGCGGGGAGGCGGTTCAGTCTTTCCGCTTGCCGTCGTATTCCTTCAGCCACTTCTCGAGCGCCTTGGCTGCGCCTTCGGCGAGGTTTTCAGCGCCGCTGGACGAGCTGGATTTCGCGCGACCCACGAGGTTCGCTTCGCCGAGGAGCTGGCCGCTTTCGGCGTCGGTCAGGCGCGTGTGGACGATGACTTCCTGGAACGGGCCCATCAATTCGTCGGTCTTGCCGCCCACTTCGTAGTGGACGATCTCGCCGCTGACGGCCAGGGCCGGCGTGCCGCTTGACGTCAGATGCAGCTCTTCGCGGGCGGCCTTCTCAAAGGCGCTGCGGACCGTGCCGGGCAGGCCGGAGGGCGCGTAGATCCCGCCGGCGACGCCGATGGTATCGACGCGCAGGCCGTTGTACTTCGCGAGCGACGTCGGGTTTCGCTGAGCGACGACCTTGCCGCTCGCGCCCATGACGACGCCGGCGCCTTCGCCGATCATGCGGCTGCAGCCGCCAAAGAGGACGCACATTCCGAGAAGACCGATCGTGTTTCGCAAGTTCACGCCATAGCTCCTGTCGTGTTCATGGGCCGAAACGGGGCTTTTTCCCGCGTCCGGGCTCACGGCGACCGCGCCGGTTGCCGTCTGAGCCGGCGATTTGCTATCCTAAGATCAAAGCGACCGTTCCGACACTCCTGTTTTGAAGGATTCCGTATGTTCGACTTGTCGCGAAGCCGCGGACGTTCAGCCGTCGTTTGGGTCCTGTTCTTCTCGATTGCCGGCGGGGCGGCGCAGGCCGACGCCCTGGCGAAGGAAAAGGCGAGTCTCTTCGCGGCGGCGACCTACGAGCGTTTCATCCGGTATCTCGCGTCCGATGATTTGGCCGGGCGAGGCATCGGCACTCCGGAGATCGAGACGGCGGCGCGGTACATGGCGTCGCAGTTCGAGGAGATTGGGGCGACGCCCGGCGGCGCCGACGGCGGCTGGTTTCAGTCATTCACGGTCTCGGTGCGCAGCCGCATCGCCGACAACACGCGGCTGGTTGTCCGGGGCGACGAACGCCACACGCTGACGGTGAAACGCGATTTTGTGCCACTGCCGTTCTCGCGGAACGGCGGTTTTGACGCGCCGGTTGTATTCGTCGGTTATGGCATCGACGACTCCCAGAACGGCAACTACGACGACTTCGACGGCGTCGAGGTCAAGGGCAAGGTTCTGCTGATGTTGCGCGGCGAGCCGGCCTGGGCCGCTGCCGAAGCGCCGCCGGGCGAGCGACCCCCACCGGACCGGGCGCCGGGCGAGCGGCCGAACCGCGACCGCGACGGCGGGCCGCGACGATCTCGGCGCGCGCTCTTCATGGCCAAGGCGGAGCAGGCCATCAAGCGCGGCGCGAAGGCCATCCTCATCGTCAATCCCGTGGCCGAGAAGGACCCATCGGCCGTCGACAAGCTCTACGACTTTGCGGCCGGCCGCGGCATGACGCTCGACATTCCGATGGTCAACATCACGCGGGCGGCGGCGAATGAGATGCTCGAAGCGGCCGGCATGCCGACGATTCGACAGCTTCAGCGGCGGATTGACCGAACGAAGCAGCCCTGTTCAGCGGAGTTGCGGGGCGTGGCGGTCAACGGTTACGTCGATATCGCGAAGGAACAGACGCCGGTCAAAAACGTGATTGCCGTGATCCGCGGCGAGGGACCGCTGGCCGACGAATATGTCGTCGTCGGGGCCCACTTCGACCACCTTGGCGTGGCGACCAACTGGCGCAAGCCGAACGATACCACGCAGTACATTCACAACGGGGCCGACGACAACGCTTCGGGCACGGCCGGATTGCTGATTCTCGCGCAGGCGTTGAAGTCCGGTGAGCCCCTCAAGCGGAGCGTCATATTGATCGCCTTTACGGCTGAGGAGTCGGGATTGCTCGGCTCGAAGTACTGGGTCGAACATCCGACGGTGCCGATTAAGAGCGTCGTGGCGATGTTGAACATGGACATGATCGGGCGGCTGAAGGATGACGTGCTGCAGGTGGGCGGGATGGGCACCGGCGCCGACTTCAAGGAAATGGTTGAGCGGCTGGCGAAGTCGTACGACTTCAAGCTGCACGACGGCGGCGGCGGGCGCGGGCCGAGCGACCACTCGTCGTTCTACGGGGCGGACATTCCGGTGCTGTTCTTCTTCACCGGGATGCACAAGCAGTATCACGCGCCGGACGACGACGCCGACCTCGTGAACTTCGACGGCGGCGTGCGCGTCGCGAGATTCGTGATGGACTGCCTGACCGAGATCGCCGATGCGCGGTCGCGACCCGTGTTCAAGAAGGACGCAAGTCGTTTCCGGCCGGACCGGCAACGCGACGATGGCGAGCCGGCGAAGCCGGACGCGGCGGCGGCCCACGGCGATCCGAGCGGCGATGAGGAGACGCCGGCGATGCCGCGCGTGCGGCTGGGGATCGCGCCGACATATGGCGCGGCCGAGGGTCGCGGGATGGCGATCGAGTTTGTGTCGGAGGGAGGACCTGCGGCGAAGGCAGGGATGAAGGACGGCGACCGGATCGTGAAGATCAACGACAAGAACGTGTCGGACGTCTATTCGTACATGACCGCGTTGGCGAAGTGCAAACCGGGGGACGAGGTGACGGTGGTCGTGCTGCGCGGCGAGAAGGAGCTGACGTTCAAGGTACGGCCGGAGGCGGGCGCGCGGAATCCCAATGAGTAGCCACCGCGAGCGGACCATCAAGGCCTACTCCGAGGCGGCCCGCGGCTGGGCACGGTGGGAGGCGGAGTTCGTCGCGTTTACGTGGCCGGTGACGCTGCGCCTCGTGCAGCGGCTGGGGCTGACGGCGGGTCAGCGGGTTCTCGATATTGGCTGCGGGACGGGAGAGCCGGCGCTGGCGATTGCGTCGACCATCGGGCCGGACGGCCGCGTGCGTGCGACGGATCTGACGCCGGAAATGCTCGCCGTAGCGCGCGAGCGGGCGAAAACGCTGCGGATTGAGAACGTCGAGTTTGAGCAGGCGGCGATTGAGGAGCTAGGCGCGCCGGCGAAGCCCTATGACGCGGTCGTTAGCCGGTGGGGTGTGATCTTCTGTCGCGACGTGGCGGCGGAGCTGCGGCGGATTCGCGGATGGCTGAGGCCGGGCGGGCGAATCGCGTTGGCGACGTGGACTCCGATGAAGGACTCGCCGGGGTTCAATCTCATCAACGAGGCGGTGACGAATCTGCTTGATTTGGCGCCGCCCGATCCGGATGAACCGGGGATGCAGAACGTGTCGCGGCCGGGGCAACTGGCAGACGTGCTCACGGCGGCGGGGTATCGGGAGGTCGGGACGGAGTTGGTGCCGCTGATGTGCGTGGTCCGTGACGGGCGGGAGTACTGGGAGATGTCGCTCGACACGGGCGCAACGTTGCGGGCAGTAATGAAGCGGCTGAGCGCGGCCGAGCACGACGAGCTGGGGCGGCGGATGGCCGACGCGGCCGAGCGGTTTCGCGTCGGCGAGGTGCTGCGGATACCGGCGCTGGCCCAGGTCGGGTGGGCGACCGCTTAGACATTACCAGACATTATTCGAGCTTCATCACACGGGCGGCCGGCGGCGCGCCGCCGAAGGTGTCGATTGCGACGCGCATGAGTTCGTAGCCAAGCGGCTCGGGCTTTTGCCAGGAGTTCGTCAGGACGACGACGCCGGTGTCGGCCTCGGGGGCGATGGCAACGAAGGCCGACTGGCCGTTGAGCACGCCGCCGTGCCAGAGAATGCCGTTGAATTCCGCGTCGTCGCGGGTCTGCCAGCCGAGGGCCTGAGACGTGCCGCAGGCGGGGCCGATGCGAAACGTCAGGGCGGTGCGCATGGCCGTCGAAAGTCGGCTGTCGTCGGAAGTTTCGACGGCGCGCAGGTTGGCGGAGAGGTAGCGGGCCATGTCGGGGATGTTGGAAACGATCGCGCCGGCGGGACTGAGTTCGCCCGACGGAACGGGCGGGACCGGCCAGGTGGTGAGGAGCCGGAGGTAGCCGGCGGCAACGCCGTCGAAATCTTCGGGGCGGTCGGCGACGTAGGTGTGGTCCATGCCGAGCGGAGAAAGGATTCGGGATTGGAGCATCGCGTCGTAGGGCTGGCCGGCACAGTTCTCGAGGGCGAGACCGAGCAAGGCGTAGCCGAGATTGGAGTAGCTGCGGCCCGAGCCGGGGCGGAAGAGCAGCGGGCTGCTTCCGGCGGCGAGGAGCAGATCGTCGGTGTCGAAGTCGTGATCGCCGAAGAAGATCAGGGCGAAATTGGGGGCGTCGCGGTCGAGGCCCGAGGTGTGGGTGGCGAGTTGGCGGAAGGTAATGGTGTCTCCGACCTCGGGCTCATCGGAGATGTCGTGATCGTCCGGCAGAAACGGGGCGACGGGGTCGTCGAGCTGAATGACGCCGTCGTCGACGAGCATGGCGAGCAGCGTGGCGGTGAAGGTCTTGGTGACCGAGCCGATTTCATAGAGGGTGTCGACGGTGGCCGGCCGTCCGGACGAGAGGTCGGCGAGGCCGACGGCGCTGGCGTAGACGAGTTCGTCGCCGTGAACGATGCCGACGGCCATGCTGGGGGCGCTGGTGTCGCGGACATACTTCTGAATAATCGCGTCAACGATTGCGGCATCGAGCGTTCCGTTCGATGGGCGGCCGGACGGAGTCGCGCTTGTGCCCGGCGGGCAGGTCGGCGGGACGAGGTCGAGGATGTTGCAGCCGACGTGGAGCGCGGCCAGGGCGGTCGCTGCCAGCACGAGCGCGCCGGCAACCCGGGGGAATCCTCCCGCCAATCTTGAGGCCGAGTGCATCTTTCCAGACTCCGCGAGCGAGACCCGGCATGATATACGGTCGGCGCTGAAGGCGCGCACGATTTTGCGGCATCGCTGGCCGTACAATAGGTCCGATATGTCGCGGCATGTCCTCATCATCGCAGCCGGCGCAGCCGACCATCCGCTGAAGTCGCTCGACGGATGCACGCCGCTCGAGGCAGCCGCAACGCCGGCTCTGGACCGCATCGCGGCAACGGGCCGGCAAGGCACGATACGCACCATCCCGGAGGGCTTCGCGGCGTCGCGCGATCTCGCGACGCTCGGGCTGGCGGGATACGACGTCCGCGATCCGTACTGCGGATATGCGGGAATCGAGGCGCTTGGGCGTCGCGCCATTCCGGGAGCGAGCGAGATTGCGCTGCGATGCAACTTTGCGACGGTCGCGGATGGCGTGTTGATCGACTCGACCGCGGGGCGACTGACGACGGACGAGGCGGGACGCCTTTCCGAGGCGCTGAACGGAGCGCTGGCGGGGCGCGGGGTGCGGTTTTGCGCGGGGCTGTCGTATCGCGGGCTGATGACGGCGCCGCGGGCGTGGGACGGCGTGGTGTGCACGCCGGCACACGACATGATCGGTCAGGCCGTCGAGGCAAACCGGCCGAGCGGGCGGGGAAGCCGGGAGCTGCGCGACGTGATGGCGGCGGCGGGCGAAGTGTTGAACTCGCACGAGGTGAACCGGGCGCGGCGCGAACTCGGCGAGCGGCCGGCGAACGCGATCTGGCCGTGGGGGCAGGGCGTGCTGCCGCGCGTGAAGCGGTTCCGCGAGCGGTACGGCCGGCGGGCGGCGGCGGTGGGAGCCGTCGACTTGTTTCGTGGCGTCGGGCTGCTGCTGGGATGGAACGTGCTCGAGATCGCGGGGGCAACGGGGTCGATGGACACGGACTTCGCGGCGAAGGGTAAGGCGGCGGCGGCGGCGATCGACGAGCACGAGCTGGTGGTCGTGCACGTCGAGGCGCCGTACGAGGCGGGGCTGGCGGGCGACGCGGTGGGCAAGGTGAGGGCGATCGAGCAGATCGACGCGACGATCGTCGGTCCGCTGCTGGAGCGGCTGAGGCGGTGGGAGCGATGGGGGATTGCGTTCGCCTCGGACGTGGTGGTTCACAGCGAGGCGCGGCGGCAAACAGCGGAGGTGACGCCGGTGTGTCTGGCGGGTTCGGCGCATACGGGCCCGGTGCACGGGGGGACGGATTCGGGACATGGTGCGGGGTTCGGCGAGCGGAATGCGGGAGATGCCGATCTGCGGATCGAGGCAGCGGCGGAGTTCATGGAGTATTTTCTGAGGGGTTAGCCGAAACACAGAGATGCCGCGGCGCGACATGCGGCATGCTTCCGAACATGCGGCGGTCGCGCGGGCTCACGATCGCGTCGGTGGGCGGCGGTTTCGGAGCTCAGATTATCTCGTCGCGCGGAGGGCCCTGGCCGACGAACTCGCGGTCGGCATCGAGGAGCAGGCAGGCCGCACAGTAGTTCTGGGAGACAATGAGACTGGTTCCGACGGCGAAGACTTTCTGGAAGAATTCGTCGCCGGAATCGCGGCTGATTCGTTCGCCGCCGTGGGAGCAGAATTGGGCCTGTGCGGCGCGGTCATCTTCTTCGAGCTGTTTCATGCGGCGCGATTCGGGGGATAGCTTGAGTTGCTGCTTCATGAGCATGTCCTCCCTTCCGGAGGAGATGATGAGCAGCGAGATGGAAATGGACTGAAAAATTCGACATCGGCGGTGCGGCGCGGTGCGTTACGGCTGGGCCGCGTCGGGGGTGGCGGTGTCGGTGCGGGGCGGGGGGTTCTTGGACTTGGTGGGGACGATCATCAACGGGCAGTCCTCCGGCACGCGGCAGCGGAAGTCGACGCAGCAGCCGGTTCCGCAGTTGAACTGGAAGAGGCAGAAGCCGCAGCCCGTGGACGTGAGCAGGACCAAGGCCGCGAGCAGGCAGGCGACGATCGGGACCACGGGAGTCTGGCGGGTTCGAAGCATGACGTGCCTCCGAAGGTGTGGTGGTGGCAGTCTACCTCGGCGGGGCGGGGAGCTCAAGAAAAATCGCGGCGGGGAGAGAGACCGGCAACGGGCGAATCGTGGACAAACCAAACGCGGCAGGAGGGAGACGATCCATCGACGGGTTCAGGGGGCGGCGACTTGTTTGAGTCCTCAGGTGGCGGCGGCAGCGAGCGTCAGGCGGGCGATTTCATCGACGGTTGAGGACCAGTTGCACTCGGGGCAGCGGACTTCGCGCAGGCCGGTCAGGCAGTAGTTGCACTGCGGACAACGGATATCCGGCGGCTCGTCCGCGCGGACCGCAAATTCCTGAGATGAGCGCCAGAGCCAAGCGGTGCCCATGAACCAGAGGCCGAGGGCGAACAACCACATCGCGTATTTCGCAGACTCCAATATCGCCGCAGCAAGACCCGTCCAACCGATGTCGGATGCGTTCGGAAAAAACATGTGCGCCGGCGCGATGAGTAGCGCGAGCGCCAAGATCAGTGTCATCATGCGACGAACCCGGGACCACTGGACGCGCGTCCGCCAGAGCACAAACCAAACTGCGACGGCTACGAGTGAGATCAGCTCCAGCGCAAGGTATTCGGGCCACGGGCGGCTATTCGGGAAAACGACTTCATGGAGGCACACGGCGGTCATCCACCAGAGACCGAAAAGCAATGGAAACAGAGCCATGCCGCATGCAATTCGGGCCACGTCGGGCGTCATGAGTTTTTTTCCCTCCGATCGAAGCGGCGCATCGCGGCCGCGCCGCCGGCGGATGGCGAAGGACCACCACGTCAGCGAGCATCCGATACACCAAACCCCGGCCGTTGCCGCGCTCTGTCCGACCATCAGTATTTCATTCTGGCCGCAACCCTGAACCTTGCAGATCGGATGCCAGAGCAGGACCTGACCCAGGAGCAGTGCGGTGGCTGCGGCGGTCGTCGTCGAGCGGCCGGGCGTCCAACGAACGTAGCGGCGCCAAAGCACAACGAGGACGACAACCATTACCGATGATGCGATTACGAGGGCGAACTGCTCGAAGCTTCTGACAACCGGAGTGAGCGGACCGATGAAGACGCTCAATTCACTTCGAATGGACATTATCGAGACGATGAGCCCGACGATGGCAGGGATGAGACCGAGCAGGACGGCGAGCCGGGCGATGCGGTCGTTCATCAAGTTTGGATCGTAACCGCGGATCGGCCCCGCACCCCAATATTCTCCCGAATGGAGAAGAGCAGACGACCTCTCCGCGCCTTCGCTTCGCAGGTGGAGCGAAGGCCCCCATCCCCGCCCTCTCCCAAGGGTGAGTGAGCTATCCGCAGCGAATGGCGATCAGGGTGGCGTCGTCGGCGGGCGGGGAGTTGTGAGTGAAGTCGGACACCGCGCTTCGGATGCGGTTGATGCAGTCCTCGGGCGAGGCGCTGGGGAAGTCGAGCAATACCTTGTCAAGCCGCTCGACGCCGAAGAGGTCGCGCGGAGGCGCGGCGACGTGAGGCGTGGTGCTTGAGGATTGCGGTTGGGCTGCGCTGGGCATCGCTTCGGTGATGCCGTCGGTGTAGAGCAGCAACAAATCTCCGCTTTTCAACTTAATCGAGGACTCGCCGTAAGTTTCGGAGTCTTCGACGCCGAGGGGGAGAGCGATATTGGCGGAGAGGGACACGACGCGGCCGTCGCGCACCAGTCGCGGCGGGTTGTGGCCCGCTACGGAGTATTCGAGGGCGCGGGACTTGGGGTCGAGGACGGCGTAGAAGGCAGTGACGAAAGTACCGTTCTGCGTGTAGGCCCGGCAGAGCTGACGGTTGAGGAAGGTGAGCAGGGCGGCCGGCGGCGTGTGGGCGTTGGGCTTGGCGTGGGCGATGGCGTGGGTGATGGCCATGAGTACGGCAGCGGGGGTGCCGTGGCCCGAGACATCGGCGATGAAAATGCCCCAGCGGCCGTCGGCGAGGGGGAAGAAGTCGTAGTAGTCGCCGCCGGCGCGGGCGGAGGTTTCGTAGCTGGCGGCGAGGGCGAAACCGGAAATGTTTGGCAAGGTTGCGGGGAGGAGCGAGCGCTGGATCGCGCCGACGGTCTGGAGTTCCTTGTCGAGCGAGGCGAGGGCGTCGGCGAGCGAGTTACGCAGGACGAGGTTCTGCGTGCCGCGACCGAAGAGGCCGGACTGCCAATGGATGGTAGGGATGACGTCGTGGTCGATGGAGTGGCCGGGAGGCAGGAGCATGCAAGTGACGTTCAGGGCCTGGCCGGCGTCGTACTGGGGGTAGGCGACAAGCGATTGGAAGCCGGCGAGGTAGAAGTGGGCAGGATCTTCGGGCCTCAGGACGGCGGGGAGGTCGTCGATGATGACGGGCTTTTCGGCGTAGGCGATATCGCCGAGGAGGCCGCCGCGGAGGCGCGGGAGGCGGTGGCGCTCGGTCCAGGGGTTGATGTCCTCGGCAAGGCGGGAGGAGCGGGTGATGAGATAGTCGGGCGGGTCGATGTTGCGGCGCGAGATGGAGACGTAGTCGTCGACGGAGAGCAGGTCGTGGATATTGGCCCAGTAGGTTTCGACGAGCTTTTCCGGGTCGCTGACACCGGAGATGGCCTTCATGGTGCGGTCGATGATGGCGAGTTCTTCCTGCCAGGGGCGACGCGTGAGCATGGGGGGATTGTAAGGGAGAGCGGGGCGGTGACGATCCGGCGTCGTCAAGTCGGGTGATTTGCCTTGAGTCGCCGTGCAGGGGCGCGGCGGATTGTCGCAAGACACCTGTAGAGCGCATGCGGGCCGAATCAGGGTGCGTACGTTCTCACTCGGCCGGCCGGGCAGCTCCGACGACGGGCAGGTACACATGATTGCGTTCAGAATCAGCGATTTCGTCGAGCGAGCGATCAATCGGAACTCAGGGCGCGCGGGGCTTTGGGTGCTGCGTTGCGGGATTGCGGCGGCGTTGATCGGCGCGGGAGCTTCGGCGGCGCGGGCGCAGTGGACGGTGGTCGACCTCCACCCGGCAGGGACATTGCTGTCGACTGGCTACGGCGTGGGCAGCGGCCAGCAAGTGGGCTACGCCCAAGTGGGCCCCACGGTGGGTCATTCTCGCGCCAGCTTGTGGACCGGCTCGGCCGCATCGTGGGTGAACCTGCACCCGGCCGGAATGACTTACTCGTTGGCCTACGGCGCGGATGCCGGCCAGCAAGTGGGCGAGGCCTACGTGGCCGGCGTGCCTCGGGCCAGCTTGTGGACCGGCACGGCCGCATCGTGGGTGAACCTGCACCCCGTCGGGCCGATTTCGTCAAGCGCGTTTGGGGTGAGCGGCGGCCAGCAAGTGGGCAGTACGAATTCAGGAAGTGGTTACAACGCCGCGCTGTGGAGCGGCACGGCCGCTTCGTGGGTGAACCTGAACCCCCCGCCCACCGAAGGGTATGTCCATTCGTCGGAGGCCTATGGCTTGGGTGGCGGCCAGCAAGTGGGCTATGTCATCAACGTGGGCGGCGTTCAAAGCGCGAGTCTCTGGACCGGCTCCGCCGCCTCATGGGTCAACCTGCATCCCACCGCGGTTGTTTCGGATACGTCTCAGGCCTTTGGCACCGATGGGCTGCAACAGGTGGGCATCGCCCGAACCAACGCAACCACGATCGTACACGCCAGTTTGTGGAGCGGCACGGCCGCCTCCTGGGTGAGCCTGAACCCTGCCGGGTTAACCACCGGGCGCGCCAGTGCCGTGCATGGCGGCCAGCAGGTGGGCCGAGTCCGAACGGAGCCCTTCGGCGACCAGCACGCCAGTCTCTGGTCCGGCACCGCCGCCTCGTGGGTGGACCTGCACACGTTTCTGCCGGACGAGTTAGAATTCTGGCAGTCCGAGGCATTTGGCATCACTCACGTTGGCGGCATTCCGTACGTGGTCGGCTATGCGTACGATGGGAACGGTCACTCGCACGCGCTGATGTGGATTGGAACGGCGCCTGCGTTCTGTGTCGGCGATTTCAACGGCGACAACGCCGTCACCAATGCGGATATCCCCGACTTTCTCACGGCGCTTTTGGCCGGTGGCGCCTGCCCCGCTCCGCCCGCACCATGCCGGGGCGATTTCAACCTGGATGGCAGGGTCGACGGAGCGGACATTCCGGGATTCACGGCGAAGCTGCTTTCCGGCGGTGCGTGTCCGTAGCGGGCGGCAGTCAGGGGCGTTCGCCGATTTCGACAATGCTGCAGGCGACGATGGGTTCGAGGCCGAGGTCGCGGGCGGCTTCGAGGAGTTCGTCGGACTCGGCGCCGGGGTTGACGAAGAACTCGTCGGGCTTCTTGGCGGCGATGTCGGGGAGGACTTTCAAGCCGACCTCGGGGTGGAGGTAGATCGTGGCGCGGTCGATGTGGCCGGGGATGTCCCTGATACTGGCGTAGGTCTTCAGGCCTTCGACGGGTTCGGGCTTTGGCGTAACAGGGTGGACGGTCCAGCCCTGACGGAGGTAGGCGCGGACGGCCTTGTTGCCGTACTTGGATGGATCGTGGGATGCGCCGATGACGGCGACGACGCGTTTTGACACGGGCTAGTTGTCCTCGGGTTCGGCTTCGCCGGCGTCTTCGTCGTCGGTGGGCTTGTCTTTCTTCTTGGCCGACGTGTCTTCGTCGTCGCCCTCGTCGTCATCGGACTTCTTGCTTTGCTTCTGGCCGTCTTTCTTGGCGAGTTCGTCGTAGCGCTTCTTGGTGAGCTTGACCAGGCCCTTGGCCTCGGGGTCGTAGCCCATGTCGATCATGCCTTCGCGCTCGTCGGGGTTCTGTTTTTTCTTGGGCAGACTCTTTTCGATCCAGGCGTTCCAGTCTTTCTCGAGCTTCTCCTGGTCGGCCTTGTTAAACTTGGTCTGCCAGGCGAGGGTCTTCTTTCCGCTCGTGCTGACCTTGCGGTCGGCCCCCACGGATTTTGACAGGCCGTAGATGGTGCGAAAGGCCTGACGGCCTTCCTTGCCCTCATTGAGCATGAAGGCGGCGAGGGACCAGGCCTGGCAGTAGTTGAGACCGCCCTGTTCGCTGGTCATGTCGGCGTGCCAGGAGCGGGCGTCGATGTCCCAGACATACCTGAAGGGCTTGAACTTGCTGGTTCCGTGGAGGCGGCGGATGACGGGGGCGTAGCGGCCGCGGTTGGGAATGTCCTTGAGGTTCTCTTCGACGTTCTTGTCGAAGTCCCAGAATTCGAAGCAGCTTGCCTGGCCTTCGTTCCACCAGCGCGGGGAGTCGACGAAGTAGCCGAGGCGCATCTGGAGTTCCATGTGGGCGGCTTCGTGCTGGAGGGTGGCTTTGGGCCAGTCTTCGAAGTTGCGTTCGCCGTCGGTGAACATGGAGAGGCGGTAGTGCTGGGCCTTCCAGCTTGGGTAGGGGCGGTCTTCGAAGAAGGGCCAGGTCTGAACGAACTGGCCGCCGGAACCGGCGCCGCCGCCGTTTTTCATGTAGGTGGAGCGGTCGGCGAAGACGACGACTTCGATCCACTCCTTGCTGGGACCGGGCGGCAGGCCCATCTTGGCGTAGGTCTTGCCGTACTCGCGGTGGAGCATTTCCATGAAGAGGGCCGTGTCGACGGTGAACTCGGAGTCGATGTCGGAGCGGACGATGAAGGGCTGGGATTCGAGGGTGTAGAGGCCGAACTCGTCTTTTTTGGCCCGGCGGATGAGCAGTTCACGGCGCTTGGCGTATTTTTCGTCGGACTCGTTGGACCGCTGGCCGATCTTGCGTTTGTTGGCCGGCGGCTTGGCATCGGGTTTCGAGTCGTCTGCGTCGTCGTCGGCGAGTGCGAGGGCTGGGACGAAGACGAACGCGGCGATGACGAAGAGTGCGGCTGGCCGAATGTGCAATCGGGTCAACACAGGCATCCTCCCGCTGGGTCGAATCGGTTCATGATAGTGTAATCGGCGCACAGCTTCCGCCGCAACCGGTGGCCGGCGATTATGATGGTTGCGTGATACGAAAGAGCGGAGCGAGAGCGAACGTGGCGCGGGCCGGAGCGGCGAATCCGAGCGGCGCGGCGCCGGCGGGGCTGGTGGCGGGGTGGCCGCATCCGTGGGTGCAGGTTCGGTCGGCGGCGTACCATCCTTTCCTGTATGCGCGGATGGTGGGGTCGGTCGATCCGGCGGCGCGGCCGGGAGACGTCGTGTCGGTGTATGACAAGGCGGGGGCGTTCTTCGGGCATGGGCTTTACAACCCGCGGTCGCAGATCGCCGTGCGGATGTTGAACTTTGAGCAGAAGGCGATCGATGATGAGTTCTGGCGGGGGCGGCTGCGGGCGGCGATCGAGCTGCGGCGGCGTACGTTAAGATTGGATGAAGCGGGGGATGCCTATCGGATTGTCCACTCCGAGGCGGATGGGATTTCGGGGCTGGTGGCGGAGCGATATGCGGATGCGCTGGTGTTCGAGGTCTTCTCGCTTGGGATCTGGCAGCGGACGGAGCTGTTGTCGGGGCTGACGGCGGAACTGATGGGGGCGACGGGGGACGCACGGGGCGGGGCGTGGCGGATTGTCGTGCGTGCCGATGAGCGGAGCGCGCAGCTCGAGGGGTTTCGGCCGGAGCCGCCGGTCGGCGACGGGCGGCGGGTGGTGATCCGCGAGCATGGCGTGCGGTATCGGGTGGATGTGGAGAGCGGGCACAAGACGGGCTTCTTCTGCGATCAGCGCGACAATCGGCGGGCGTTTGCGGAGCTGTGCCGGGATGCGGCGGTGCTGGACTTGTGCTGCTACAGCGGCGGGTTCGGCGTGGCGGCAGCGAAGCTGGGCGGGGCAAAAGAGGTGACGTCGGTCGATCTCGACGAAGCAGCGATCGCGCTGGCGAAGGAGAACGCGAACCTGAACCAGGTGCGCGTGTCGCAGGTACATGCGGATGTGTTCGGGTACTTGCGCATGATGGTGAGCAACGGGCGGATGTTCGATGCGGTAGTGGTCGACCCGCCGAAGTTGATCGCGACGCGCGAGGCATTTCGCGAGGGGCGGCAGCGGTACCTCGATTTCAACAAGCTGGCGATGGCGGTGGTGCGGCCGGGGGGCGTCATGCTGACGTGTTCGTGCAGCGGGCTGATGCAGCGGGATGAGTTTTTGGATGTGATCCGGCAAGCGGCGCGGATCGCCGGGCGGCGGGTAAGCGTGTTCAACATGACGGGGGCGGGGCCGGACCATCCGATTGCGCTGGATTGTCTGGAGACTTCATATCTGAAGGCCGTGTGGCTGCGGGTGATGTGAGGGGCGGCTTGTCGGGGGCGGGTCGGCGTTGTTAGTATTGGGTGCGATCGAAGCGGCTTGGGGGTCGGCAGGGCAGCGGCCGGAGCCTGATCGGTTTGTACACCTCGCGTTTTTTGTAAAGGTTAGCGCGACATGCCGGAAGCCGGGGAACTTGACGCCCGGGACGTGATCGGCTCCCAGGTCGGCCGCGCGCCGCGCGACGCCGGATTCTCCCGCCGTATTCGCGACGCGGTCGTGTACCGGCCGCTGGCTTTTGCGGAGCCGGCGGAGTCGATCGAGCTGGCGCAGATGGCGCTGGCAGTGCCGGCCGGCGGGAGCGTGGCCGGGATTACGAGTTCGGGGGACATCCTGCTGGCGCTGCTGGCCGATGGGGCGGGGCGGGTCCGCGGGTTTGATGCAAACCCGGTGCAGACGGCGCTGGCGCGGTTGAAGCTGGCGCTGTGCGGGCGAGTTCCCGCTGAGCGGGCGACCGAATTCCTGGGGCTCGCGGCGGCGACGCGCGATGAGCGGATGGCGCAATGGGCAGAATTACGAGCGGCGATGGGGGACGATGCGGAAATCCTCGAGCGGTTCGACGTTGGCGGCGGAGTAGTGAACAGCGGGACGACGCGAAAGCTGTTTCGATGGATGTCGACGGCGATGCGGGCCTGCATCGGCCGCGCGGCCACGGAGCGGCTGGTGGGGGCGGGATCGACTGAAGCGGATCGGCTGCGGTTGTTGGAGGAGTTGCGCGGTCGGGCGTTGTATCGCTGGCTCTTGCGGCCGGTGTTGAGCGGAGGGGGGCGGTTGTTCCAGCATTTTCTCTACCCGCCGGCTTTGTGTGCGAACTCGGACCATCCGCGGCGGGCGCTGCGGGACATCCTGTTGAGTTACCGGCGATTGTTTGAGGTCGGCTTTCACGACAATCCGGTCCTCGGGCGACACCTGACGGGTGAGATCCCGCGCGAGCAGCTGCGGCGTCTGTACTCGAATGAGCCGTGGGCCGAGGTGCGGCGGCGGGCGGGCGATATTCGCTTTGAGACGGCGGTGATTCAGAAAGGGCTGATGAGTCTTGAGCGCGGATCGGTCGATGCGATCTACCTGTCAAACGCGCCGGATTACCTTCGGCCGGATGGGCTGCGGGAGCTTGCGGCGGCGGTGCGTCATGCAGCGCGGCCCGGAGCGCGAGTTTACTACCTCTCGCTGGATGACGAGTGTGTGTTCGAGCGGAGCAGGATCGACGTGGCGTTTCGGCGAGCGCGAGAGATCGAATCGCGACTGACCGCGGCGGACCCGGTCGGGCTGTATCGTTTCCTGGGGGTGGGTATTTGTGACTAGGGTGGTGCTGGTTGATCCGGCGGCGGAGGCGGTGTTGGCGCATCGCGAGCAGCTCGACGGGCTGCGACGGTTTCGATATTGCGCACACCTGGGATTGCAGGCCCTGGCGGCGCGATCGGAGGGGCACGACGTACGGATCGTCGACGAGCGGCTGGAGCAATTTGATCCGGCGACGGTAGAGGCCGATCTGGTTGGGCTGACCGTTCGCACGGCGCTGGCGCCGCGGGCGCATGCGATGGCTCGCGCACTTGCTTCGCGCGGCGTGCCGGTCGTTTTTGGCGGGCCGTATGCGACGCTGACGCCGGAGCTGGCGCTGGCCGATCCGGCGGTCAATTGCGTCGTGCAGGGGCCGGGCGACGGGGTTTGGAATGAGTTGCTGACGGACCTCGAGCGCGGCCAGTTAAAGCGGACGTATCGCGGGGGCGCGGCGAAGGGTCCGGTGATGAGTCGGCGGGATGTGCCGGCCGGGCCCTACCGGCCGGCGACGGCGCTGATGCAACTGACGCAGGGTTGCAATTTTCGGTGTCGGTTCTGCGTGATCCCGGCCTTGTACGATCAGCAGTATGTCGTGCCGGAGGTCGAGCGGGCGCTGCAGGCGATCGGGGCGCAGCCCGCGAAGTACCTCGCGTTCGTCGATGACAACCTGATCGGGAACATGACGTTCGCGCGGCGCTTGTTCGCGGGATTGAAGGGGATGGGGAAGAAGTGGGTGTGCCAGGCGACGCTGAATGTCGCGCGGGATCGGGAGCTGCTCGGGCTGATGGCGGACGCCGGCTGCATCCTCGTGAACATCGGTGTCGAGACGACGAATCCGAAGATCTGGGAGCGGCAGAACAAGAAGCAAAACTTCAGTTGCGAGCTGACGGATGCGTTTGCCCGCGTTCATGAGTTCGGCATCTGCGTATCGGGCGGGTTCATCTTCGGATTCGACGAGGACGACGAGTCGGTATTCGACCGGTCGCTGGAGTTCATGGCCCGAAGCGGGATCGACTTCGCCGCGTGTCATATTCTGACGCCGTATCCGGGGTTGGAGTTTCATGCGCAGTTGCGGAGCGAGGGGCGAATCCTCACCGACGATCTGAGCCGCTACAGCACCTACGAAGTGGTCTTCCGGCCGAGGCAGATGACGCCGGAACAGCTTCAGCGCGGATTCGACCGGGTGGTGCGGGAGTTCTACTCCATCGGGGGTGTGTGCCGGCGATTCGTGCGGTCGGTGGGTCAATTCAACCTGTCGTCGGCGCTGATGTCGGCGTTCAGCGGATATGTGGTTCATACCAATCTGAAACGCGGGCTGCCGATTCACGCGTGAGCGCGGGGCGTCATGGCATCGCTGACGCACGGATTGCTGACGGAAGATGAGGCGGTCCTGCTCGGCGCTCTGTCGCCAGGCCCGGAGGATCGGGTGCTGGCGGTGTTCGCGCGCGGAAATGGAGACGCGGGGCTGTGCCTGTTGCAGGGCGGGCCGGTCGAGGTCTTGGTTAACGAACTGTTCGATTCGCCGTCGCTGGCGGCGCAGCTTGAATTGAAGCGGTGGTTGATCGCGCAACTGGATGCGGCGGCGTTGCGCGGGTTTCTGGGAATCGACGGGCCATTCGACGCGACCATGCGGGATCGCGTCATCGAACGCGCGATGCGCGAAGTCAGCCCCTCGTGCCGGTCGTTCTGGGCGGAGCGTCGCGCGGCGCTCCACGGCGGTGTTGCGCGGTGCGACAGCACGGCCGCGTGGGAGCGAACGCTGGGGCGATTCCTGCGGGCATACCAGCGCATGCCGCGAGCGGTTCGGTTTGCGTGTGTCCGCGCCGGGCGATTGGTGGCGCCGCTCTACTTTCCGCGCGAGGAGCGGAAATACTCACTTGGCTATCGCCAATTGCGGGCCCGGCCGGAAGAAACGCTGGAGCGATTTGCACAACGCCTGAACAAGGCAGGCGAATTAAGCTTGATTCCGTACGCGGAGTTCCGGTATCTGGCGGCCGAAGGGCACGCGGCGATTCGGGAGCACCTGAGCCGGCTGCGCATGGTCGATCCGCTTCCGGCGGCGAGCGAGTCAAACCGGATCTACCTTTCAAACGTCATCGACTACCTCGGCGAGTCGGATTTCTTGCAGCTCGTGGGCCGTGCCGCGCCGATTGGGCGCGGGCCGTGGCGGGCGCTGGTCAATACAACCTACTCATCTGACGGCCCGCATCCGTATCTGGCAGCCGGCGTGCGGCGCGACATGCTGCGGATCGACCATGAAACAACGGCTCGGCTGCGGGCGCGGGACCGCGTCGGCGTCTATCCGGGGTTGACCGTTATCACCCACGCATGACCGCGCGGGGCGAGCCCTTCGCTCCGCATTTGGCCCATGTAGCCGCTACTCAGGTTTGCGCGCCAGCATCCGGATGACGTGGGCCTTCGGCTCGCCGCCCCAGTCGGCGTCGAAGTCGCCGTCCTGATACTCCAGGATTTGCCAGTCTTTGAATCGCTCGATCAGTTCGTTCGTCGCAAACTTGGACTCATCCGGCGGCCCGCCCTTCTTTCGCTGCCCGAACCCCTCGATCACGATGTAGCCGCCCGGCTTCACCGCTTGCTTGAACTTGTCGAGAATCGGCCGCACAGGGTTGAAGTAGATGATGCTGACCAGCTCCCAACGATCCTTGCCGTAGTCGTACGCGAAGACATCCGCGTTGACCGTCGCAAGCTTCACCCCGGCGTCCGCCGCCAGCTTCCTCGCCTGCTCAATCCCGACATCGCTGATGTCGATGCCCGTCGTGTCGAGCCCGTGCTTCGCCAGCGCCACGGCGTTCCGCCCCTGCCCCATCGCGACGTCGATCGCGGTCCCCTTCGATGGCATCCGTTCAAGACATCGCACGAGAAACGCATTCGGCTTCGTGTTAAAGCTCGCCTCCTCGCGCTCAAACACCTCGTTCCACCGCTTGCGAGCCGCGTCGCCGTCGAACGGATGCGAAGTCGGCTGCGAAGTGGGGGACAGTGTCTGAGTAACGACGATAATGGCAAGCAAGCAAGTCAGTCGTGCGACGATCATGGAATTCCCTCGAAACCTTACGTTCTTCTACCCGAGTAACGCGTCATCCGGCAACGCTCCCCTGTATCGAATTGTGCTTGACTCCAAACGACGCAGGGCTATCCTCCCGCCAAACAGTGACTGCTGAGAGACCGGAGGCACACACATGTTCCGGTATGTCACCACACTTCGGCCGCACCGCCGACTGGCATTTGTCCTCGCCATTCTGTTCGCGTGCTTGGCCGAGACATCGGCACGTGCAGCCGGCTGGGTCGTCGTTCGTCCCTGCTACGTTGCCGTCGAAATCCGAGCCCCGGACCCGGGCGCGAGTACCCCACCGACCCACACGGAGATGTCGCAGTTTCAACAACTGATGGACGCTCAATAAGTGTGGGCCGTTTCCGAAGCACGAGAGTTAACCGAAGCCGACATCCCATTCCTTCCCACGGCGCCCGCCAACCCCGCGAACATGGCCGTCGTGGTGCTTGGCGAATCCGCGAATAGTCATCCGTCGCCGAACTCGGCCGTCTCGCTCCAGGCAAGTGCGAACCTCCAGTTCTGGCGCCTCGAAGCCGACGGCTCGCTCGTCTCGCTCGGCACCGACTTTCAGATTCAGAACTGGTCGACGCAGCGCGGTGAACTGGCGGGACGCCTTTTCCTCCAACGCACCGCCCCCGGCGCAACGTCCGTTCAATCCTTCTCGGTGGACTGCGTCGGCCCGTGCGCCGGTTCGACAAATCCGTGCTGCGGTAATCCGAATCCGTGTTGCGGAAGCTCCGACCCCTGCTGCGGAAGCCCGGACCGCTGCTGCCACGCGAACGATCCGTGCTGCCACAGTCCCGACCCATGTTGCAAGCCAACCGACCCCTGCTGTGGCAACCCGAATCGATGCTGCAATACGGATAATCCCTGTTGTCACAGCATCGACCCTTGCTGCAATGTGAACGACCCGTGCTGCCTGAGTCACAACCGCTGTTGCAATCCGGATAACCCGTGCTGCCAGAGCCGCGATCCGTGCTGCAATCCCGATGACCCCTGCTGCGGGAATTCCAACCGCTGCTGCAACCCGGACAACCCCTGCTGTCATAGCAAAGACCCGTGCTGTTTTCCCGGCGATCCCTGCTGCGGCGATCCCAACCGCTGCTGCAACGAAGACAACCCGTGCTGCCACAGTGTCGATCCCTGCTGCTTCCTCGGCGATCCGTATTGCGGCGACTCGAATCGCTGTTGCAACACCGACAATCCATGCTGCAACAGCGTCGATCCATGCTGCAACCCAAATGACCCATGCTGCGGAAATCCGGACCGCTGCTGCAATGCGGACAATCCGTGCTGCGGCAGCCCAAGCTCATGCTGTAATCCGTCGGACCCGTGTTGCGGAAACACCGATCCTTGCTGCAACCCCGATAATCCCTGCTGCGGCAACCCGGACCCCTGCTGCGACCCAAAGGGTCCGTGTTGCGGAAATCCAGATCCCTGTTGTAATCCTGCTGACCCGTGCTGCGGCAGCCCGGATCGGTGTTGCGGCGGCAATAATCCGTGTTGCGAAAGTCCGGACCCGTGCTGCAACCCGAGCGACCCGTGCTGCGGAAGTCTGGACCGTTGCTGCAACGTTGACAATCCCTGCTGCGGCAGCTCCGACCCTTGCTGTAATCCATCTGATCCTTGCTGCGGCAGCTCCGACCCTTGCTGTAACCCGGACAACCCCTGCTGTGGCAGCTCAGACCCCTGCTGCGCGAGTGCCGACCCGTGTTGTGGAAGCAGCGATCCATGTTGCAGCACGGCGGATCCCTGCTGCGGCAGCCCGCTCGACCCTTGTTGCCAAGCGGGTGGCGCCTGTTGTCCTGGGCTCGCTCTGGTCGCGATGCGAATTTCTTCTGGCGAGATTGTGAGTTGGTCGACCCGCCAAACTCTCTCTCCGCCGCCGACCGGCTGGCACTGGGACTCAGATCACGGTCCGCGTTGGCCCGCTGTTACGGGGTTTGGTGACGCAGTTTCAATCACCGCATCGCTCTGGTACGGCGCGCGCGACGCGAGCTGCCCATCCGTAAGTCTGCTCGTGCGTTGCCGGCTTCTCGACACGGTATTGGGCTGGGCATCCCTTAATTTGCCCAGTTACCAGCCCTCGGGGGAGACAGTCCTACACCTCACTTCCGCTGATCGGATGCCAGTCGCATATATCGCTCGCTTAGATGACACGTACCTGATCGTCTTCGAGTACTCGCTCGACGGCGGCAAGTCATGGCTGTGGTTTGGTGGCGCGCGCCCCAGCGCGTGGTACTTCATGCACCCCGCTTTTCGGCAGTTCGCCGGCACTCGCTATGACTTGGCGCTCGACAAGGTAGTCCAATACGCCGCGGGCTCCAGCGATCAAGCCAGTATCGTGGCTGCGCTAAATATCGGGATCGACCAGGACATTTTCTACGATCCGGACTTCGTTGTTGAGCCACCGATTCTAAACGTATATTTCTACCATCAGGCTTTCTGTCGCAACAATGCGGATTTGCTTCGCTACCTTTCATCAACAGCTGGCTGCCCGGGGGCGGTCGTGCAATGCACTTGGGGTGGCTCCTCTCCAACCCGCGTCGATTTCATGCTGGATGGGAGAAGTTTTCAACTTCAACGTGGAGCCCATGATGGGGCGGAATCGAATCCACGTTTCAGATTCCATGCCATAACTTGTTGGCAATCAATGGTGTGTGATCCGTCATACGGACAACTCGGTTACCCACTGGTCACGCAGGTCTGTCGGCCGTATTCGATGGGCGACGTGGGTGGCAACCCATCCTTCTATTGCTATTCACCGGAACCCCAATTTGTTCCCCGGCAGCAGTGGGGGTCCGGCTTTCCCCCCGCTGAAGTTCAGGACACTCCGTGTACCGGGACATCACCCCCATAGCGCCCAGGAGTTACATCATGAACCGTGGTCTGATGAAATACCTTCCGGCATTGCTCATCGCCTTCACCGCCGTACCGGGTCCGACCTCGGGGGATGAACCCGCTCCGTTGGTGACTGCCATTCGCGCCGACCAATTGATGTCCGACCTCGGCTTGCAACCCGAGCGCCCGCCGGACCTCTGGCATCAACTTACTTACCAATATCGCCAGTCATCCGTACCGCGCGGCGGCTTATCGTTCGGAGTCTTTGCATCCGTCTCAGACGCGCGCGCCGCGGTCAAGCGAATGGATGGAATGTATGCAGTTCCGCCGTCGTCTCAGCCAGCCGACGCACCTGGTGACGAGCTAATCTGGAGGTGCGGGTCCAGTTCGGCGAGCGCCATCTTGCGACGGGCCAATGTCGTTTTCCGGCTCTACCGCGTGGGCGCGTGCGAGGATGCCTTGGCTCTGGCGCGCCAGATTGATGAGCGGGTCCGCAATGACCGCAATATTGCTCCCCTCGGCGCGTTTTCCGAGCCGCCGAGCATTGACATTCAAAACCCGCCGACGACGCTAATCCGCGGGTCGGGACGTGCGACGCTCCAGGTCAGTTTTCGTGGAATGGGTGATCCCGCGCGCGTACGCTTCGTTATCCTCGGTGATCCGGGCGACTCCAGTGGCGAGAGTATCAACGAGATCGATACGCAAGGGCGGCCCCGCGGCAAGATCGTGGTGCCGGACGGAAAGGGAGGCGAGGCGTTAGTTGGCGCGCCGACCGATGGTCGATTCCTCTTTCGCGTCCCGCGCGAACTCGGCCCAAAGAAATTAACCCTCGTCGCCGCCAACGACGACAACGTCATCGTCACCAAGACGATCGATGTGAATGTCGTATCAGCACCGTGATCCCAGCGCGACGCGGTCCACTCATCCCGGCGTCCCGATCGTCTCGGCCGCAACCACGTCGGCGCCCGGCGCCGCCTTCGCCTCGAACAGCCGGATCTTCTTCCAGTGTCCGCGCGCGAACCGCCACCACAGCGTGAGGCCGAGCAGAACAATGTAGAGTGTACACATCATCCACGGACCGTTGATGCCCAGCCCCGGCCACAGACGACCGACCAGCCACCCGCCCGTGATGAACACGCCCCAGCAATAAACCAGAAACGCCCCGGCCGGCCAGCGGGTGTCGCCCGCGCCGCGCAGGGCGCTTGCATAGGTGATGCCCAGGCCGTCGAACACCTGGAACACCGCCGCCCAGATCAGGACGGTGCAGCCGAGTTCGATAACGGCCGGGTCGTGCGACAGCAGCCCCATCAGTGGCGCGCGGGCGAGCCAAAAAACGAGCCCGACCGCGCCCATGTAGCCGCAGATCATGATCGACGCCGCGCGGGTGCGGCGGAACGCCAGGTCGGGCTTGCCCTGTCCGATCGCGTGGCCGACCAGCGACGTCAGGGCAATACCGATGCCGACAGCCGGCATGAACGAGACGTGCATGAACTGCACACCGATGTTGGTCGCGGCCATGGCCGGCGTGCCATACGCACCCATCATGATGGTCATGAACATGACCCACGCGGCGATGTCGAGCAGCCACTGCACCGATGTCGGTCCGCCGATGCGAATCATGTCGCGTATCTTGTCGCGCGACGGCCGCCACATCTCGCGCGTGTGATACTTCCGCGCGAATTCGCCGGACAGAAACATGCCGGTCAGGATGGCCGCTCGCAAACACCAGCCTATTACGGTCGCCAGCGCCACGCCCGCGATTCCCAGGCGCGGCAGTCCCCAGGCGCCGAAGATGAATCCGTAGTTCAGCACGGCGTTGCTGCACAGACCGGCGACGGCGGAGAAGACGCTGACGCCCGGCCGCTGCACGCCGTTGAAGAAGCCGTCCAACCCCCACACGATCGCCGAGGGCGCGGCGCTCCAGAGTGCGACGGTGCTGAAATCGATCTCCGCCTGCATGACCGCCGGCGGGTGTCCGACCCAGTGATAGAACAGCGGCGCCAGCATGACCGACGGCCACGTCAGCAGGCCGAACGCGATGCCGAAGTAAAACGTCTGCCAGCCGAACGCACCCGCCTCGCGCGGCTGGCCCCGACCCAGTGCCTGTGATGCGAACGTGGTAACCGAAATCGCCACGCCGTTGCCGAGGCAGAGCACGGCGAAGACCATCAGCGACGCCGGCGAAACGGCCGCCTGCGCGTCGGTTCCCAACCACAGGGAAACCATGACAAAGTCGACGAACCCCATGAGCATTCGCGTGACGCTCGTGCCGATGTTGGGCAGTGCCATCGCGAAGATCCGCCGCATCTCGCCGCGCAGCGATAGCGCGCCCGCGTCGGACAGCTTGGCGTAGTCCAGGATGGCTTCGTCTGTCTGAGACATTCAAGTATGAACAGAAAAAAATCCCCCGGTCGCCCTCGTCAGGCGCCCGGGGGACATCATGTTAACGTCCAGTCGCCGCCTACTTCACACGCACAACACTTCCCGTATTTCCGGCACGGCCTGTTTCACGCTGCGCTCCACGCCTTCCTTCATCGTCATGGCCGCCGACGGACACCCGACGCACGCACCCATCAGCCGGACCTTTACGACGCCGTCCGCCGTCACATCGACGAGCTGGATGTCGCCGCCGTCGTTCTGGACCGCCGGTCGCAGGGTCGCCAGTACCTCGGCGACGCGCTCGCGCGGCGATCGCTCGCTCGTCTGCATCGACTTGGTTCGGGTCGCCGCCATAGCCGTCTCCGCCCTATTGTAGCCGATGCTTCATCGGCGAACAACGCACCTCCCTCTCCCATCGCGGGAGAGGGCCGGGGTGACGGCCCGCACTTACTCGCTTCCGCCCGCCGCCGCGCCCCGATAATCTCCGCCGCGTGGCGAAACCCATCAGCTACAAGGATGCGGGGGTTGATATCGACGCCGGCGACGAAGCCGTCGATCGGATCAAGTCCGTCGTCCGCCGCACGTTCGGGCCGCGCGTCTTCGGCGACCTCGGCGGCTTCGCGGCCTGCTTCCGGCTCGACTACAACGAAAAGCTCTTCGCCAAGAACTACCGCGAGCCGCTCCTGGTCGCCTGCACCGACGGCGTCGGCAGCAAGCTGCTGGTCGGCATCGAGGCCGCCCGCACGCGCGGCCCCGCCGCCATCCGCTCGCTCGGCATCGACCTCGTCGCCATGAACGTCAACGACCTGCTCTGCACCGGCGCCGAGCCGCTCTTCTTCCTCGACTACGTCGCCGTCCATAGGCTCGAACCCGCCGTCGTCGCCGAAATCGTCTCCGGCATTGCCGACGGCTGCGTCGAGGCCGGCTGCGCGCTGGTCGGCGGCGAAACGGCCGAGTTGCCCGAGTTGTATTCGCCCGGACATTTCGATCTGGCGGGATTCGCTGTCGGTGTCGTCGATCGCCGCCGCCTGCTCGACCCCAAGCGCGTCAAGCCCGGCGACGTCGTGCTCGGCCTCGCATCGAGCGGTGTTCACTCCAACGGCTACGCGCTGGCGCGACACGTGCTGCTGCGTCAGAAAAAGTTCAAGCTGTCGGACACACCCAAAGGGCTCGACGCGCCGCTCGGAGAAGTGCTGCTGCGTCCGACTCGCATTTATGTTGAGTCCGTGCTTTCGGTGCTTCGCAAGTACCGCCGCAAGCGCGTCGTCCGAGCGATGGCCCACATCACCGGCGGCGGCCTGCCGGGCAACTTGCCGCGCACCATTCCGTCGGACTGTGACATCGTCATCAAGAAGGAAAGCTGGCCGATCCCGCCGATCCTGGAGCTGATCCGCGATTGCGGTGTGGCTGACGATGAGATGTACCGGGTGTTCAACATGGGCATCGGATTCGCCCTCGTCGTCGCCGCTCCCTTCGCAAAATCCATCGCCGCCCTGTTGAAAAAGAAGGGCGAAAAAGTTTACAACATCGGCGTCATCCGCAAAGGCACAGGGCAATTCGCATGGAAATGAGACTGAACACGCTCCGCGTCCCGGTGTTCGGAGCATGCGTTGTCATCTCCATGCTGGCCGTCGCCGGTTGCACGAACAAGCCCGGCGCACTGTCGCTCACCGTCAATCCGGCCCGCGACGTCTTCGGCCCCGATGAGCCCATAGAGCTGCGGGCCTCCCTTACTGCCGAGTCCGACCGCGTCCTGCTCTCCGAGTCCTGCTGGTGGCGCGTCGACATGGAGAACAAGTCCGACAACATCTCACTCCGCAGCCAGCGCCCGACCCGCTCCACCAAGTCGCACAACACCAAGTCCGAAATCGCCGCCCCATTTCGCAAAATGGGCAACGTCTTCGACGTCGGCGACTCCGACGACCGCTTCGCCCGCATGAACAGCGGCGACCGCCGCACCGTCAACATCACGCTCAAGCTTCTCGGCGGCGAACTCTACGCCATCGCCGACGGCCGCGGCGAACCGCAGGACGCCGGCAGCCCCCAAAGCTGGACGCCCGGAACCTACACCGTCACCGTCAGTCTCGATAATCAGTCCGACAAACCCGCCCCGCTCTTCTATCGTCCGTACAAACGCCGAGTCGAAGCCGAGTGCCAGATCCGGATCGCGCGGTGAGTGCTGCACGCATTGGCGTGACTGTAAGGAAGTCCCGCTCGCGAGCGGACATCCTGCTTCTGTGCCTTGGCGTAGCCACACTCTCCAGCTGCACAAGCAAGCCCGGTTCGCTCACGCTGGCACTGGCCGTCGACAAGCCCCGAGTGGAGGCACGGGATCCCATCCGAATTTGCGCCACGCTGACCGCGGCCAATGGCCCGGTGTGTCTCGGCGCCGCCCATGGGTTTCAAGCGACTCTCGACCCGTGCGACGGCGGCCAACCCTATGCGACGGACGATCAAGTCGTCGTCTACGGACTCGGCGACGCCGTACTACTTCCGTTCTATCCGATCCTCCTGCCGGGAGCACTCGGCGATGTCGGCGACTCGCTCCATCGATTCGTCGTGCTGCAACCGGGTGACTCGCGCACGTATTTCCTGACGCTCGACCTCAGCACCGGTTCCCGCGATTGGGGTCCGTGTCTGTTTCCGACGGAATTGGAAACGCGCGAGTGGCCAATATGGGAAATGAGAGCCAATGGCGGCCGTCCGCCGTGGACGCCCGGCGAGTACGAGCTGACTCTCCGCCTGCTCAACGAATACGACGGGATCTTCCCACCGCCGCTTTTCTGGAAGCCCTATTCGCGAACGGTCGCCGCGTCCGTACGCATTATGCTACTGCCACCCACGACCGCGACGCGTCAGGTCGCGGCAGGAGCACTTTAAGTGCGCGCCGCAAATCGCCGCATTCTCACCGACTTCGTCTCGCTACCCACCGCGCCATTCTGCGAACGTGCGCCGCTTGCGTTCATCCGCCGCTTCGTCGCCGCGCGTCCCGCTCTCTCGATCCGCGCCGACCGCTTCGGCAACCTCCTCGTCCGCTATCGCCGCGGCCCCGCCCGAACCCGACCGGTCATCTTCGCAGGCCACCTCGACCACCCCGGCTTCGTCGCCACCGCCACCGACAAGTCCGGCCGCGTCTCGGCCGATTTCCGCGGCTGGGTCGATCGCGCCTACTTCCTCGCCCAGCGCGTGCGCTTCTTCACGCCCGCCGGCGAAGTCATCGGCGTAATCGACTCGGTCGACGGCGAGACCCGCCCGCGGCGACCACGCAACGCCGACCCGCGCGTCCAATCCTTCCGCAACGAAAAGCCTCCCGAGCGCGTCACCCTCCGCGCCCGCCGACCCATCCCGCCCGGCTCGGTCGGCATGTGGGACTTCCCCGGCGCCCGCATCCGAGGCCACACGCTCTATGCACGCGCCTGCGACGACGTCGCCGGCGTCTCCGCCATCCTCGCAGCTCTCGACGAACTCTGCCGCAC
>CAZONT010000022.1:0-32701 GCA_964581285.1 uncultured Planctomycetaceae bacterium
TCCGAACGCGGCCGGGCGCACGATACGCTCTGGATGCTGTTCGTCGCGATCAAGCGGCAGGCGGCCAACAGCCGGTCGCAGGGTAACGGCCAGTCGGCAGCCCGCGATCTGTTGCTGTACGACGTCTTTTTCCTGCAGGCGCCGAACAGGCCCGAAAGCACGCGGCTAAAGTCCATCTGCGGCCCCGGCGATCAGGGCGAGCCCGTGCTGACGATCATGCTCCCGCACGAAGATTGATGAACAGTTCAGCCTCGGCTGTCCTCAACGGCTTCGGGGGGGCGGGCCGATAAGGTCCGCTCCCCCGCTTTCTTTGCTCGTTCTCACTCTCCCCGCCCTCCAATCTGCGGCGACATGGTCTGGTCCCGCCAAGGCTTGATGCGTCTGATCCCGCCCAACCCCGCGAACCGTCATTCGAATGCATGAAGCGCCTACGCTCGTCTCTCCCGCGATTAGGTTCGTTTCGATTCAACACCTCCTTTCTCCCCACTCGCTTTCTCCAGGGTCACCCGACGGCCCCGCTTCTCTCCGCGTTTGCGATCCACTCAGATAATCGCGTCGGCGGTCCCAGCGCAGCTCAGATCGCTCTCTCGCGCCTGCAGGTTTTCTTTTCCATGTGCACTTGGACAGCGCGGATAATAGGCCTTTCCCCTGGCGGGTCGGCTCTGCTCCTGGAGGTCCCGCTCGCAGGATCGCCGCCTAAACGCGTATTAACCGACTCGTCCCACCCCGTGCATGGAAAAGAAAAACCAAACGCAGGCAGGAGTAGGTCGGGAGCTGACTTTTCAGCTCTCCGACGCGGCGAACTCCGAGAGGAATCGCATCTACCTTCCTTCGTCGCCTGGGCTCGCAAGGCTCGGGCTCCTCCGTTTTGACTTTTCCGAATTACTGAAAGGAGGTGAACAGAACATGACAATCGATACGAAATTCGTTGACGAGCGCGTCAATCACTACATTCAGCTCTTCGAAACGATTCGCAACAAGGTCGGCGACGACCATCTCGCCATGGCTCTTCTTGAGCAGTGCGGGCGGGACATGCGCGTCGCGCAAATGCGATCGAACGATCAAGCCGAACGAAGCGTGCGTGCCGCAAATCAGGAGGCCCCGGCCTCGGATAGGCAGCGCGCCTTTCTCGACAGATTGAACGTGAAAAACGTTCCTCAAAACCTGTCGATGGCACAGGCCTCGCGGATGATTGACGAGGCCCAGGCGCGCCTCATCGCGATCTGAGCGTGATCTCGCGCGAACGCGGCGCGATGTCAAAGGAGCGGGTCGTCGCGGCCCGCTCCACTCTGTTTTTCTCTTCTTCTTGATCGCGACCGAATCGACCGCGGTCTTGGGCGGTGCCGAACGAGCCGCTCACGGCGTAAAGTATTTATACGCGGGCCCATTCCATCGGGAATGGCATTGTCTCCCGCCCCGATTTCATACGCGAAGGAAGAGCAGCTTCGTAGCTGGGGAGAGGTCCAGATCGCGCGGATGCTCCGGCGCTACCAGATCCCCTTTCAACATGAGCATCCGGTGGCCGTCGTCGAGGCGGGCAAGACCCGGATCTGGTATCCGGATTTCCAGCTTCCCGAGTACGGGATCATCCTCGAATACTGCGGCCGGCCGCATGATTCTGCCTACATGGAGGGAATTGCCCGCAAGCGCGCGGCCTTCGCGGCGAACGGCCTGACCGCGTTGATGTTCACGCCCGACGTCTTCACCGGGAACTGGCCCACTCGGATGCTTGATCAGATCGAAGGAATTCTTGTCGATCGGGTCGCGGCCTTTCGCGAAATGCGGTCACGTTCCACGTCTCGTGCCCGCCGCCGATTGAAAGTATGAGTAGAGTTTACGCGTCAGGACCACAAGCCCATGTGCGTCCGTAAACGGATTGCGCAGACCCAAAGATTTATTAAGTCCGCCTGGCTCAGTCCGGAATACTTGCCACCATGGAAGGTCGGCCTTACTCGGAGGCGCGTTTCAAGCGGTGAAGGCGGGTTTCGGTCACCACGCCGTCATCAGCTTTTCCGGACAAATTGACGCATAAACTCCACACTCTTTGTTTGATTAGCGCAAACTTTTCTGATTCATACGGCCCGCGTCGCCCGAGGGTTTATATACTCGCGGGCCCTGAGGCGTTTGATGGGAAGGGGAAATGCGTTTCCGGCTGATTCAATCATCGCGGTACTGCGAGCCGAGCTACGCGAGCGACCGGTCCGTCTCGGATTGACTCTGTTCCTGTTTCTTGCGGTGGCGGCTTTCATTCCATTTGCCGAATTGCATGGCGTGGAACAAACCGTTGTCCGGGTTGCAAGAGGCACCGGCCACGAAGCGGTCGCTCCGATCCCGTCAGCCGAACAGTTTGGGTACTGTGTAGCCGGATATGCGGAAAGAAGCCCGGCGAATGCTCTAATGCCCATCTCGTTGATAGTGAATTACACCGAGACGCATCGCTGACCGCGGCTCGATGCCGCCGCGGAACATGCTTTTCCGATGCATGGGGCGATACTGGAAGCGTTTTCCATGACCGATGGACAAAGGGGCCTCAATTCCGAAATCGCTCGTCAGGCCGCCTCAGAACGCGTCTGACTCCAGGATTCGTGAGCCAGTCTTCCCTTTTCGGATAAACGAATAACTCGCAGCTTCCCGTTTGCAGTGATTTCAAGCTGTTCCTGGATAAGGCCCTCATTGACCAACGCGTCCTTAATTCTTTGTCCCTGGCGGACGCTCAATCCGAGGCGCTTGTAGCGCTCGGCCACACCGCCATCGGGAAAGACGGCCACGTCGTCCAGGAGCGCTTGCTCGTCGGCGTGGCGCCGCGTGTCAGCGTTAACCGAACTTCTACCAGATGCCGTCGATGGCTCCTGTCGCTCGGCTTGCGGGTGGATCGGCTGATTGCGAACCGAGAGCAGGCCCAAACGAGTCATGTGATGCGCGACCTTGGCGTCGGTGAACTGGCCTTTGAGGATGTGAAATTCCGGCACCTGAATCATGAACGGACCGATCGATCGGCCTTGGAGTCGTACGACGGCCTCGCCGATCTGCAAGTTCCCCAACACGGCCTTGTTCTCGTCGTCGAGGAGCATCGCCTGGCTCACGGCGGTGAGGTCCGATCGGTGCTTCATACTGAAGATGATGAGCGCATAGGTATTCGCCAGCGCAGACGGAGCGATGGTGGAGGGCATTTGGTCCAGGAGGATCATCGATGTGCCGAATTCTCGGATCTCACGGAAGGCGAGTTCCATCACATTTTGACCGCCGACGAGCGAATGCCGCTGGTCCGCGAGAATGTGGTGGGCCTCCTCGATCACAATCGCGCTCTTAAAGGTCTCGCGGACGGGCTCGGTCATTCGCAGATGATGAATCCACAGAATGAGCGCCTGAATGACAAAAACCTTGTCGCTTTGCGTCAGTGCGTCCAGCTCGAGGACGACCGGGCGCGCCAGCAGATCTTCGACGCGGTCGTGGCCGTGGTTCACGAGCGCGTCCATTTCCCCGAAGCACAGACTGCCGAGCGCCCTCAAGGCAGACGACATCCAGCCGGCCTCGCGCCCGGTCGTCTTGCGATTGCGGAGCTGATCGCGCACGTCGTGGAAGGTCGGCCATCGCTCGACGCTGCCGGAGTACACGCCTGCGTCGGAAAACGTCGCGTCAAGCGCTTCTTGCAGCAAGCTCATGACACCGTCGCCCAGCAGATACGCGTGGGCCACGACCGCAATGAGCTTCTTGATCCAGGTGTGTGGCGAGGTTTCCGGCGGCGGGATCAGCGGGTTGAACCGGAAGGGAGCGGCGGACCGACCGGCGGTGTAGATAGCCATGTTCTCGAAGCCGGGCAGCACAGCGAGATCGCGGTAGTTCCGCTTCCAGTCGAGGATGAGCACGGGTTTGCCGGCCTCGACGAGCCGCTGCACGATCAAGAACCCGAGGTTCGTCTTCCCGGCCCCGCTTCGACCGAACACGCCGACGTGCTGTGTCATCTCCGATTCACGAAGCCCAAACGGATAGAGGGCCCTGCCGTTGTAGGCGACGGCTCCGAGTGCGTACTCCCCCGCAGCGGCCTCGGCCTTCGGCGGGATCAGTCCGGGGCCTTCATTATCGAGCGAGCCCTGAAAGTGCTGCGCGGACAGAATCTCGAGGTAATCAAGAAACTGGGCCTTTCCGGTTTCGTCCTCCGCCACGTAGGCCATCCAGATTCGATCTGCCTGCGGGCCGATCACGGGCTTGAGTTTGCGACACAGGTCCCGGACTCGGGCCGCTTTGCCTCGCTCATTCTCAGCCAAGGCTTCCCCCAGCGAGATAAATGATCCGGCGATGCGCCGTCTCCTGCTCACGACGTTCGTTGACGAGGTTGGTTCGCAGCTCGTGCGTGTCCCGCCACAGGTCGAGCTCCAAGGCCCGTTTCTGCATTTCCAGATTAAGGATCTGTCGCTCGACCTCGGTCAGCGTGGCGTCGTCGACAAAGAACGGCCCCTGGCGCCGAAACGGCTTGCGCTCGCGCAGTTCCTCGAGCCGAAACTGCACATCTTGAAGATGGCGTTGCGTGATCGCACGGCGTTCTTCAACGAGGTGTGCGAGCTGGCGGGAAGTCAACTCGTGCGTGATCGACTGATTTCCGAACACGAGCGAGACGATGTCGCCAGCGTCGCCGGTTCCCCCGGCCGACACCCGATCCCGCACCTCCCGCAGCGAGGCATCGATTTGGTCGAGGTAACGATCCGTCGGACTGCGGTAATCGCGTTCTTCCGCGAGGATTCTCCATTTCGGCGGCATCTCGCGATAGCCGCTGATTGTGCGATAGTGGAATTTCATGGTGTAACTTTTCAGTGACAGCCGAACGCAAGTGATGCTTAAAAACTTTTCGGTCGCCGCGTGTCTACTGCTCGTGCGGCGGCCAGACGGCGGCCATGGTGAGATTTGCGGTACTTGTTGATAACGGTTCTCAGGTATCGCGCGTGGCTTGCACTGTCTCTGTGCGCGATGCGTTTTTCGTAGTCCACAGCGTTCCTCATTCGGCGAATAGCGCTCGCCAATAGGCCTTGTTTCTCGAACAGCTGACCGAGTTTCCATTCCGAAAGCGCTTCGCTATGCCTGTCAGCGATTTTCCTTGCAATCCGCAACGAGCGCACGAGGAAACGCTCGGCTTCGTGGAGGTTTCCCTCCGCCATGCACGTATCGCCGAGGGATCGCAGACCGTGCGCTTCCACGCGAGGAAGACCTAGCTCATTCGCCAGCGCTATCTCGATGTGCTGAAGCCGACGAGCCACATTGAGTCTATTGCGTTTGAACGCGCAGAGACTGAGGCCAGCAATGGCTTTCAATTCACCTGTCCTGTCACCCAGTTGACGCGCAAGCCGGCGCCATTGTCGGTACCTTTCCTCGGCGCGCGCGATGTTGCCCATGTTAAATTGCGCATTCGCAATGCCGCCCACGCTGCTTGCGCGCAACCTCAAATGCCGTAGCCGGCAAGCATCGCGTAAGCTCGACGAGTAGAACGCCAGACCATCGGCCCACTTACCACGCTCGAGATTGGCGTTTCCGAGCGAGAGCAGCGCCCGCCATCGCTCAAATCGGCTCCGGGTCGCCGACGCCAATTCCAGGGCGGACATGTGATAACGAATCGCACGGTGCGGCGCACCGGATCGCTCGATCGCGGTTCCGAGGAAGTTGAGTGCGAACGCGCGCAGTCGACCATCTCCCGTCCGACGACTGAGTTCGTTGCATCCCCGCAGGATGGAAATCGCTTCGGGGAGGTGACCCAAGTCCATCATCGCATAGCCGTGAACCGCCGACATGAGTGCATGCACCCGGTGCAGTCGCACCCGACGAGCGATAATTGCGAGCACGCGGGCCCATTTTGCCCGATGGGCCGCCGACTCGCGCAGTCCAAGGCAGTGAGGTTCCGTCCGAATCTGCGATAACATGGAGACGACGGCCGCATCGGTGGCATTGCCGCGAATCCACGCGAGCGCTGCGAAGAAGTTGTGCCGGTCATTTCCAAATGCGGTGAGCGCACGCCGCACCGGCGGCCCGCCCGCCTGATAGTCGGCATCCAAATTGCACATCGTCTTGAAGAAGAATTGGGCTGCCGAACGGCGCAGTGCTTTCGCCTCCCGAAGTGCAAGCCGCTCGCGACAGAACGCGCGCAGGATATCGTGAAGCCGATACCGTTGCGCTGCGGTCCGCCATTCGACGAGATTGCGGCGGACCAGTTCGTCGAGCACCTCCGTCGCTCGCGATCGACTTAGATGGCAAACTGCACTGGCGGCTGCCGCGTCGAAGTCTCCGTTGAAAACACCGAGTCTTCGCCAGGTCAACCGATCCTCGATCAGAAGCAACGCTTCACTGATCGCGATCGCTGCGGCGATTCCAGTCATTCCGATGGGTCGGTGCCGGTCTAGCTCGCGAAGAGGCGAACGGAGTCGCAAGAGCCGACGCGTAAACTCGCTCGGCGATATCGTTGGATTCTCAGCGAGTGCCCCACCCGCGATGGTCAGGGCGAGCGGCAAGCAGCCACAAAGCTTTGAGATGGCGGACGCCTGGCTGTGGGCCCTGGGCGCAAAAGCCAGTAGCAACTGGACCGCAGATTGGCGACTGAGTGGATCGATGAGGCCAGCACCCTGTTGCGGCAAACCAAGGCGATTGCGCGACGTGACGATGAGGATGCTTCGCTCGGATGGAAGCAAGCTCTCGATCTGCCCGATGGATGCCGCGTCATCTGCGATAATGATGGTTCGTCGCGTGTTCACGATCGTTCGGTACAAGGCGCGGAGCTGCGATTCGCGGTCGGGCAACTTGAGTAAGGGATAGGAAGCAGCAATTACCTCGCGCATCGCTGCAATCGGGTCCTTGGGCGAGCGCGCCACGCCTTGCATGTCGATGAGAACTTGACCATCTGGGAATTGCTCGTGCAAACCGCGCGCCAGGCAGATTGCGAGCGCGGTCTTTCCAACGCCGGGCATGCCGAACATCGCAACGACTCGGGACCCGGATTGAACCCTCTTCGTGAACAACCGAAGGTAGTCGTCTCTCCCAACAAACGTCTGGGGCAGTGGCGGCAGCTGGTCACCTGAGGCGTAGTCATGCGGACGTTCATTCGTGGGTCGCTCGATAAGTTCGATCCGGGCAACGCCAACCGCATCCGCGAGTTGTCCCAAAGTGCTTCGGGCAGGCGAAGTTTTCCCTTGCAAGAAGTTTCGAAGCGTATCTCGGTGAACGCCTGCATCCGCTGCGATGGACTGGAACTTCCGGCCACTACCCCGGATCAGCATTCGTAACTCGTCGAGCGAGATTTTTCCCATCTTAACTGCCAGCACACATTCGGCACGATTCGGCACGATTTGCAATCGCATTGGGTCGCGCTGCCCGTAGCGTATGTACGAGCAGAGAGAGGCGCCGGCCGATTGTCGTGGTCGCCGCCGTGCGGCCACCAGCTGGCTCTCGGAACGAAATGCGAACCAAGGCAGTACTCATGCCGGCAAGCAGCATGATAGCTCGAATTCGGCAACCGAAGACGCCTCCGCCTAACGCTAGTACGTCCTCGGGAGTGCGCTCCATGGCGCCACCCAGTCGGCGAGAAGGCTGGGGCCCGCGTCGTGCCGAGGCTCCCGGCGTCAGCGTCGCGAGGAATCCCACCGCGGACCGTTTCTTATGCATCCCGGGCATTCTCTGGCTACTGGCTCATGCAGCCGGTACAGGCGGGCCCGCTGGTCGCGTCGGGGATTCGGGGCTTGCAGTCGTCGTGCTGACCGTGGGCACCATCGTCTTTGTCGCGGCACATATCAGCCTCAAGCACTCCCCGTTGGTCAGCAACACCAGGGGTCGGGACGTCGTGGCGTTCTGCGCCGCCGCGCTTTCCGTGATCGGCCTTATCGGTACGTCACCTGGCCGATTCGCGAGTGCTCCTCCCGAACTCGACGCCAGGTCATTCCCATATACAGCAATTGGGATCGCGTTTCTGCTCGTGGTGTTGCTCCTCGTCGTCGCTCGACTTTCGCGGCGGCTGATGCGCCTGGCGGCAGATCTTCGTAGCGCTGCGTTCTTTGAATCGAAAATCAAGTCGAACCGTAATCGCCGGTCTCACGGCGATGGTGACGATTGTGGCGTGCGCGCCGAGGGATTGGCTCGCATCAGACGAATCCAGGATCGCAACGGGAAGTCTTAAACGGTCGAGAGCACAAGGAGATTAACGATGGACGCGGGACATAATGGCGAAATTCCGAAAGGGCTGGCCGATTGGCTTGCTTCAATCGAACGGAAACTCGATGAAGTCCTGGATCGTCGACGTGAGGGCGACGCCGGTTCGCATGATCTGCCCAGGGCGAGGAGCTCGCGGGCGGTCAGCCCGTCAGACGCGGACCCGACCCTCGCAGGCGTGCCCCCCTCGAAATTCAAGCGGACACCATACTTTCAAGTCGGGCGCGGCGTTCTTCGTGACGGCCGAAACGGACCCGTGATGGCCACGAACGTGCTCAAGGGCGCCGATCGCAAGATCCTGGCTCATCTGCTCATCCATGGCTCGATCCACGTCGCACACGTTATCGCGTATCGGGTGAATGACGATTTGGGCTCAATCCGCGAGCGGAAGCGGAACGCTGAAGTGGCTATCGCGAAGATCAAACGCGCTGTCCGCGGCATTCTGACGATCGGGAAGAAGGACGATTGCCACAGCTTGGTCTGGGTGGTGGAACGGAACGAGGCGACCCGAGTCGAGTTTTCGGTCGAGCTCGCACTCCTGCGGGCAGAGAGGGCACGGCAAGAGCTGGACGACAATAAACCCTGCGCCGCCCTTACGGGGGCGTTGGACGCGATCGACGAAGATGACTGCATTCAGTTGGCGCACGAAGTGGTCTGCCTGGCTGCGTTGATGGTCGGCACCGGTCTGCCGCTCGACGAGTTTCGCGTGTGGAAATCGGCGCTTGTGCTGGAGAAGCGAATGACGCAGCTGAGTCGGATACGCGAGATCATTCGGCGATCAGTGCCGTTGATCGACGATGAGGATGTTGAGAAGGAGTTTCGGGAAATCGACGTCGGGTTCTCGGAGGAGCGCCAGCGTTTGGAGTCGGCTCGCGGACGAGCGACTGAACGCTTTGGGGACCCTTACGGACAGGCCCTTCCCAACGATCGGGTTGCAAATGAGACAATCGCGCAGTGGCGGCGTGAGGATCTGTCGCTCGACAAGACCCGCAACCACCCGCTGGCGGAGACGGTGCTCGGACATCCCAGTGTCGAAAGGCTGCGGAACAAGGCAGAGAAACGAGCTCGGGATGAGAAGGAACTCGATCCACAAGAAGTCCGGCTAACGGTTAACAACATCGTCTTCGTGAAGGCGTTGGACGGTCGCATTCCGCCGAGGATTCGCCTCATTTGCGTGCATGTTGCGGCGGAGATCAAGCGGACACTATGGACCTCCTGCTGGGATTCCATTGAAGGCCGAGCCGCAAGAGCGTTGCGCAAGGCGAAGGTGGCGTTCTGGACGGAATACGAGAGGGATCCGTCGCCGGAGGAGCTGGCCGAAAAGCTCGGGTGGACTGTGGAACGAGTCAAGGAGATCGAAGCCTGGATCCGGCTTCAGGGGCCTGACCCGCTCGACTGTGGAGAGCGGCAAGAGCCCGATTGAAGGCCGGAACAACGCGACTGTGCGCGATGAGGATGAGCACAAGGACCACATGTCGGAGGCGACGGGTGATTGGCAAGGTCGCGGGGACGCGGTTGACTGGGCTGGATGACGCGACATGGCAGTCGATGGAGCCGAAAGTATGGGGGTTAGACTTTGGATCGGAATCGGGGAATCGCCGGGGCACAAGCGCGAGGACGACGCTTGTTCTGAGCGGAAATGAAGCGGTGCTGTCGGAGGTAGCGGGGCGGACGATACCGAAGCCGTATCGGGTCTGAGGCGAATCGAGGAACCAAGGACTCGATCGGAGTTGCGGCCGGTGGCCGGGCCTCCCAATTCGGGAGGCGGTCGGCCCGGGGCGGGCGCGCGGAGGTTGGAGCGAAGCAGGCGGTGGCGCGGAGCGTGATGTTGGCGGTGCGAGGGAGTGGAATGGGACGTGATTAAGGGTGTGGTTTGAGAGGATTTTGCGCAGTTTCTGGGACGGAACGGCGAGGGGATTGGTCTGGGATGCGGTGAAGTTGCGGACGCGGTATGGGGACCCGTTGGCGTAGTTCGCCAGGCTTGTGCGAAGGCTTTGAGCGGGTCGGACGGGATTGATTGACGATCGTGTGATCGCGGGGATGGGGAGAATGGGACGGGGCTGGTTGGTTTGGGACGGAATGAGGGGGTGGAATTGTAAATGCTTGGTTGAGCAAGAATTATTCTGTTTGGAGGAGGGAGGAGAGAGATACCAGAACGCCAACCCGAATGAGAAACTCGAGCGCCCGCGGCCCCCGAGTCCGCTCGTCGGACCCAAGAAGCACGTGCGTCTGCCATCCAGATCATCCGTCCACAAGATCGGAGTCGAGTCGAAACTTGCTTCTCGCCGCCCCCCGACGATCGGATACCCACACGAAGGCCGTCTGATCACTACCCGCTCGGCGCCGACGGATCCACGCTGAATCCGTCCGATTCGAGACATGCTAATCACCCGTTTCGCTGGCGAAGTGTCCTCTTGAGCCGACGTTCTCGCCATAAGCCGTGGCGCGTCCGCCAACGCCACCCCGACCATCGGCCGACACTATTTCACTGTCATCGCCTTGGAATCCCTGACCGCAGCGTCCAGATCTTCGACCTCAAACGCCACTGCGTTGAACCGACCGCGGACCCAGTCGAGCATGGATTCAAGTTTTTTGTGCATCGGATTGCGACTCGCATTGAGGAACTACCCGTGGCCGAACGTGCTCCCAAAGTCCTCCGATGGGCGCGTCCGGGCGCCCTCCGGACAGCGCGGCTGCCTCGGTACTGGTCCTGGTGGTACGATCTTCTCGGCGACCGCGGCATGTTCTCGATTGTCACCAAAATCATAGGTGTGCCCGAACTTGAAGCCCTCGCGCGGCACGACCATCCGCAGACCATCTTCCCGCTGGTAATCCCTGTCGATCTCTTCGTGGAGCAAGCCGTAGGTTTTCCGGCCGATTGCAAGGCTCTGAAGGCGGCAGTCGTACCGGTCCATTACAACCGGAATCATCCAGCGAAGTTCGCCGAGACGAACGATGCCTGGAACCTCGATGCGGCGTCAGCTCGACGGCTTGGTGCAGTATCGGACGAGCTTGAGCCGAAAACGGTCGCTGTAGGGTGAGGCTTTCCACTGGCGAAGCTTCCAGCCTGCAGCGGTACGAACAACGAATCCGAAATCATTCTTTGAGCGTTTCCGGGTACCACCGCTCCGGATGACGACCAGACTCATGCCGCTAGACCGAGGGTTTCTCAGGCATGAATCGAGCGTCTTGGAGGGCGTGGACAATCCGATTGCTGTCGCCGCGGGGTGTGCATGTCATCAGTCAATGCGGAAATCATCATGGTTCAGGGTAATCCGCCATGATCCCACGGCGCATCGCCATCACGACAAAAACGCAATGAACATCGCCCGAACCAGTGTAATCGCAAACAGCGCGACGGCGGCAGCTGCCTGGGTTCCGCAAGCGTCGAGAGGAAGCCATCCGCGCGGAATCGCACGTGCCGCAGCGTCCATCAGTGGATCCGCCAACGGGCGACCGATGCGATCAAAGGCAAGAAGCAGGTGAGTTGGCCAGCGCATGACCAACAGCCGTATGACAACGAAGAACGCGGCCATGTCGATTCCAACAACCGCGAGCGAGACGACGGTATCGGCAAGCAGCCGAAATTGAGACATCGTTGCGACCTTTCTCCGAGGCCTCTCCCGCGAGGGCCGGGCCCACCAACAATCGGTGCAGAATGCTTCGGGAGAAGCATGTTTCTGAATGCGGTGGCGAGCAGGCTTGCACTTCAGCGTCGATCCACGAAGAACGTCGGCTCCGGCATTCGGTGACAAATGAGGCTCAGGGCGCAGCGTCCGTTGATGACGAGCGGCGGTTGCAGAATCCGCTCGCGTCATGAGCGGTTGTCGCGACAACCGGACCTGCCTGTTCGGGCGACTTGCGACGCCCTCGTGCGGACCTGGCGCGGTCGAAAACGCGTTTGCCGTGCGGCGATGAAGTGAAAAAACCGATTAGAAATCCGCTGCTCTGACCAACTGAGCTACGGGCGCATGGGCCGATCGGTTGGCCCTGGTGCATAGTTTAGGACCGGGCGGGCGGTCTGTCAGGATGGGGCGGGGCTGATCGAAACGGCGGGGTTCGCGCCGAACATCGCGATCGCCAACGCGCGTTGTGGCAGATCGTGTCGACGGTTGTTCCAGGCCCCTCGCCGTGAAATATTTCTCGAAAGAATTGATCGCATCGCGCCTAGGTCTATTGAGACCCACGGCGCGCCGAAGCCCCCGTTAAAGCGGAGGGAAGTTCGATCACGGAACGCGCGGCAGGTCGCGCATCGGTGTATCAAGATGCCTTGTGTCGCGATTGTCCGCCTCGCCCGAACGGATGATATGATGGAGGGGCATGCCCTCATCCGCCACGACCACGCACGGCACGCTTCTCGCGCGGATCGCCGATCCGTCGGATACGCGGGCCTGGGGCGAGTTTTGCCGGCAGTACGAGGAGATGATCCGGGCTTTCGCGCGGCGCCAGGGGGTCATCGGGGCCAACGCGGACGACATCGTCCAGGATGTACTGCTCGCCCTGACGAAGGCGATGCCGGGCTTCGAATACAGCCCGGCCAAAGGGAAGTTTCGCTCGTATCTCAAGACCGTCGTGGTGCGAGCGATCGTGCGGCGGCGCGAGAGACGGGCCGTCGCGGCGACGCTCAGCGAGTTGAACGACGCAAAGCCGGCGGACGACGAAGAAGCGCTCGATTCGATCTGGGAAGAGGAATGGCGGCAGCAGCACCTGCGGCGAGCGATGCGCATCATCGAAGCCGAGTTCAGCGCGACGGACTTGAGCTGCTTCCGGGCGTACGTGGTCGAGGGTCAGGACGCCGCGGAGGTCGCGCGGCAACTCGGCGTGAGCACGGGCCAGATGTACACCGCGAAGAGCCGGATGCTGGCACGGCTGCGGAGCATCATCGCGAAAAACGTGGAAGACGAGGGTTGACTGGTTCATGAACGCGCGGTCGGGGTGGTTTGACGACGAGGAGGTGCTGGTCCGTGAGCTTCGGAGAAGCCAGCGGGATCAGTCCACGCCGCGGATCCCCGGCTATGAGCGCCTTGAGGAGGTAAGACGCGGAGGCCAGGGGGTTGTATTCGTCGCGACGCAGGCATCGACGCGCCGCCGCGTGGCGATCAAACTCGTGCTCGACGGCGCGCTCGCGACGCGCGAGGCGCGGCGGCGCTTCGAACGCGAGATCGAACTCGTCGCGGGGCTGCGGCACCCGAACATCGTTCGCGTGTACGACAGCGGCGAGACGGCCGACGGCCGGTTGTACTACGTGATGGATTACATCGAAGGCGCCGGGCTCGACGAGCTGACGCGCGACGGGGCGCCACTTGCGCCTAGCGGGCACGCAGAGAACGGGCGGGGGCATTCATCGCACGATCTGTTGTCGCTCTTCGCGAAGATCTGCGACGGGGTGCAATATGCGCATCAGCAGGGCGTCATCCATCGCGACCTCAAGCCGAGCAACATCCGGATTGACCAACAGGGCGAACCGCACATTCTCGACTTCGGCCTCGCAAAGTGGGCCGGCGCGACGCTCGATGTGACGCAGGTCAGCCGCAGCGGCAGCTTCATGGGGTCGCTGCCGTGGGCCAGCCCCGAACAAGCGGAAGGAACACAGCGGCAGGTCGATGTCCGCAGCGACGTCTATTCGCTCGGGGTCATTCTCTTCCAGCTCCTGACGGGGACGTTTCCGTATCGGGTCGACGGAACGCTGCGGGAGTCGCTGCAGAACATCCAGCATGCGCCGCCGCGCTCGCCGCGCGAGATTCGGCCGGCCATCGGCGACGAGCTTTCAACGATCGCGCTCAAGTGTCTCGCCAAGGAGCCGGAGCGGCGCTATCAGAGTGCGGGCGAACTGGGACGCGACATTCGACGCTACCTGGCCGGCGAGCCGATTGAGGCGAAGCGAGACAGCGCGTGGTACGCGGTCCGCAAGACGATGGGCCGGTACCGCACAGCGGCGCGGGCGGCCAGCGTCCTGCTCGTGCTTTCGCTGATCTTCAGCGCCACGATGGTCTGGCTTCGGGCGCGGGCGATCGAGGCGGAGAAACTCGCCGAACAGCGGCTGCGAGATGTAGAGAAAGCGCATCAGGCCGAAATTGAGAGCCGACAGGCGCTTGAGACACAGGTTGCGAAGAACAAGAAAGTCAGCACCTTTCTCGACACGACGCTGCGGGCCGTCGATCCGTGGAAGCATCCGGGTCGCAATCTGGGGCCGTTGCGCGAGATGCTCGATGGCGCGGTGAAGCGGCTCGCTGGCGCGTTTCCCGACCAGCCGGATGTCGAGGCGGCCATTGCCGGGACGCTCGGCTGGGATTATCGCAAACTCGGAGTGTACGAATCGGCCGAACCCCTGCTTCGCCGGTCGTACGATCTGTCGCTGTGTGCGCTGGGTGAGTCGCACCCCGACACGCTCGTCGCGCTGGACAATCTCGCGACGCTCATGACCGACTGCGGCCGACACGCCGAGGCGGAACCGTTGTTTGAGCGATTGCGAGCGATACAGGAGCGGACGCTCGGTCCCGAAAATCACGCGACGCTGGTGACGCTGAACAACCTCGCGCTCGACCTCGACTGGCAGGGCCGTTCGAACGAGGCGGAGGCACTCTTTCGCCGGGCGCTCGAGGCGCAGACGCGCCTGTTCGGGCCGGCGAATCCTGAGCGATTGAACACGTTGAACAATCTCGCGGCCTGTCTGCCGGCACTGGGAAAGGCGGACGAAGCCGAGCAGCTGCACTACGAGTTGATCGAGGCACGCACGGAGGTTTTCGGCGCCAAGCACCCGGAGACGCTGCAGGCGCGGATGAATCTCGCCGACCTGGTTGTGGTGCGCGGCCGGCTGGCGGAAGCCGAGGAAATGCTGCGGGTGCTGCTCAAAGACCTCGAAGCCGCGCTGACCCCGGACCACCCGCTGACAAATTCGGCTTTGCACGAACTTGCGAACGTGGTGTCGAATCGCGGTCGCCCGGAGGAAGGACTCGAACTGTCACGGCGCGCCTTCGCGGCGCAGGTCGCGTTTGCGGGCCCCGATCATCCGACGACGCTTAACCGCAAGAATGAGCTGGCGTGCACGCTCATCGACATGAAACGCTGGGACGAGGCGATTCCGCTGGCGATCGAACTGCGAGATCAGTACAAGCAGATGCTCGGGGCCGGCGATTGGCGAACTCTCACCGCGGCTGGAAATCTCGCGTACGCTCTGAATCGCGTTGGCAAGTCGGACGAGGCGGCGGCAATCTGGAAACAGATCATTGCCAACGCGGACCCGGCGCACGAGGCGACGGTCGTGCCTCTCGTCAGCGCTCGAGCAAATCTCGGTGCGCTGCTCGCCGATCGAGCCGACTGGAATCCGGCCGAAGCGGAGTTTCGCGCGGCGATTGAAATTCAGGAACATCGGGGCGAGGGGAATCACTGGCGGACGGCGTACATTCGTGCCGGGCTCGGCCGGGTGCTGATCGAGACGGATCGAATGGATGCGGGCGAGCGCGAACTGACGCGAGCGTACGGCATTCTTCAGAAGTCATTCGGCGATGAACATGAAAAGACCCAGACAGTCGTCGGGTACCTGGTGAGAATGTACGAGAAGCGCGGAGACGACGCGTCCGTCGCGGACTTTCGATCGAAGCTGGTGGTTCACTGACGGTTGAACGCGTTGCGTCCGGGCCGCGCGCTGCGCGACGGGAGCTACGGGAAAGTGAGTTTCTCGTTGCGGTGGGGAGTTGTGGATCGCACCGCACGGTTGCGACGCGCCTTGCAGAATTCAAACCTGCGACCAACAGAAGAAGTCCCCTGCTCTGTTCTGCCAAGCTACGGTACTACTTGGAGGAATACGGTACAGCGAGCGCGGACTGAAAGTCGGCCGGCTGGCCGGCCGGGGCGGCGTCCCAGATGAAAATCTCGCGCGACCACGATCCGGCCGCAATCCGGAGGCCGTCCGGGCTGAAGTCGAGACTCATGATCGTTCCGGTCGGTCCGCGGAGAGCGAGCAGCTCGCGACCGTTGGCGGCGTCGAGGATGCGGACAGATCGATCGCGCCCGCCCGCGGCCAGGCGCGAGCCGTCGGGGTTCCATCGCACGCACCACACGTCGCCAAGCTGCGGCGCCGCGCTCCAGACCAGACTGCCGTCGGATGCGCCCCAGAGCTTGATGGTGCCGTCGTACGAGCCCGTGACGATGTGACGCCCGTCCGGACTGAATGCCACGCTCTGAATCACATTGTCGTGAGCGTGTTCGCTCAAGCCGATCGCGGTGGGCGATCCGCTGCGTGTGTCGAAGATTCGAAGCGCCCCACCGCTCAGCCCGAGGGCGGCGCGCGTACCATCCGCGCTGATCGCCGCGGACTCTACGACCTTGCCAGGCCCGTCGAAGCGGCGCAACGGGCGCCCGCCGACCCAGTCCCAAAGGATGACAACGTCCTTGTCGGCCGACAACAGGGTGTTCACCTTTCGTGCGCCGGCAATCCTCGGAAATGTCGTGTGTATCCGGAGCTCGCGGGTCTCGACCGCTCCGAAGTTCCAAATGTGGATGCTGCCGTCGCTCGCGCCGAATGTGGCCTGCGAGTCCTCTGGTCCGTTTATCGCCCCGGACGTATTGAGCTTCGCGGCAAGCGGGGACCGATGCCGCAAGCGACCCGAATCAGCATCCACGACGCAGATCGCATCACAATCCGCGAGCAGGTGGCCGGACGGCGTAAAGGTGATCGAGTCGAGCGGCCCCGCGCACGTTTGGAACTGCCGCATCGCGGGCGGCGATTGCAAGTTCCAGAGCTTGATCTCACCATTCCGCGCACCACTGGCAGCCAAGCGGCCATCCGCGGAGAAGGCGGCGCAGACAACTCCCGCGGTGTGCCCGCGCAGCGTCGCGCACAGGAGACCATCTTCGGCGCCGAAGATCCGCACGGTCTTGTCAAAGCTTGGGGCCGCCAGGAAGCGCCCGTCCGGGCTAAACGTCGGAATCCCGACCCGCTGGTCTCCGCTGCGCCATTCGCGAATCTTGCGGAAGCCAAACCCGTCAGTCTTGGCGGCTTCACCGGCTGACGCCGGCGGGTCCTCCGTCAGCTCCCAGAGCTCGATCAAACCCGTCTCACCGGCCGCCACAGCCACGCGACGACCATCTCCGCTGAGCACGACGCCGTAGACCGCCTGATCCCGCGGGCCGGTGCGGCCCAATTCGCCGCCGCTCTCCGCATCGCGCACGCTGACCGCTCGACTCTCCAGCGCCACGACCAGTCGCCGCCCGGCCTTGCTGAACGACGCGTTCGAGTGGCCTGGCGGCAACTCACGCTCATGCAGGCGCTGGCCGCTGCGAAGGTTCCAGACTCCGTGGCTCGAGAAGCCGTAATTCGCTTCCGGCGAGATACACATGATGCGCCGAGCGGGATCGGCGTCCATCAAGATGCGCCGAAGTTCGCGCCGCGTTGCAAGATCCCAGAATACGACGGCGCCGTCCGCAGCAACGAACACCAGTTGATCGCCATTGCCGTTAAAGGCCGCGGGGCCTCCGAAGTCCAGCTCAAGGATCTGGGCGGAATCCACGCTCGAGTTGTCATCCGGGCGCAACAGCGAAAGGTCCCAGACTCGCGCTGCGCCGGGTCGCCACTCCATCCAGAATGTCGCGGCAACGTAGCGGCCGTCGGGACTGAATTGCAGTGATTTGGTGATCAGGTCCGACGGTCCCTGGAAGGTGGCGACACTCTGGTCGGCCTGGCGCAGGAGATACTGCCACTCCCAATTCCGATCTTGGGCCGAGGCGGCTTGCAGTCGTGCGCGGGCCACGCCGCCGTCGTTTGCGGCGATGGCCGCTTCGGCGGCGGCGATGTTGGCAACGTAGGACTCGTATTCGGCGACACGAAGCTGCTGGCGGCTGAGCGATTCGGCCGTCATCGCCTTATCGCGCTGGCGCTCGACCTCCTTGAGGAGCACTCCGCGATGGCCGTAAAGAACTGAGAGCAAGATCGCCGCGCCGGAAGCCAGCAGAACAAAAGCGGCCGTCACGGCTACTTGCCATCGGTATCGACGCGCGGTCTTGCGAAGGAGATACAGGGCGCTGTCGCGCTTGGCCGCGATGGGTTCGCCGGAGAGATAGCGGCGGATATCGGCGGCGAGATCGCCGGCGGACTGATAGCGGCGTGATGGGTCTTTGGAGAGGCAGGTCAGCACGATGGTTGCGACTTCGTCGTCGATCGCACTCGAAAGCGAGCGAGGATTGGTTGGCGCAACTCCGGCAATGCTTTCGAGCACCTGACGCATCCTGCCGGAGACCGGATAGGGAAAACGCCCGGTGAGGATCTGGAACAGGACAACCCCGAGCGAGTAGACGTCGGAGCGCCGATCGACCGATGCGGCGTCGCCGTCGGCCTGCTCGGGCGTGGCCCACGGCAGGGAACCGACGAACTGGCCGGTGACGGTCATTTGCGGTGGCGAGTCCGGTTCGTTCGGCGCGGCGGGTGCGTCGGCGAGGCGGGCGAGGCCGAAATCGAGGACGAACGGTACGCCGTTGGGTCCAACCCGAATATTGCCGGGCTTAAGGTCGCGATGGACGATGCCGAGGACATGGGCCGCATTGACTGCGTCGCAGATGGTCGCGAAAAGGCGCAGCACGTCCCGCACCGGCGGCTTCTCTCCGGCGACGTATGCGTCGAGCGGGCGGCCGGCGATAAAGTCCATGACGAAGTAGAGATGACCCGCGGCGTTGCCGCTGTCGTGGATGGTAACAATGTTGGGGTGCTTGAGCGCTGCGAGGACCTGCACTTCGCGCTCGAAGCGGGAGCGCTCGGTGGGGCCGGCGAACGCGGCTTCGCGGAGCATCTTGATGGCAACGGTGCGGCCGGTCGATTTCTGGATGGCCTGGTAGACGATGCCCTGGCCGCCACGGTGAATTTCGCCGCGCAGTTCGTACCCGGGGAGAAAGTTGGCGGGGAGGGTCGGGCCTGCGCGGCTGGCACGGCGGGGAAAGGAGGCCTCGCGCGCTTCGGAGTCTTCGATCTGGCCGCGCGCGGCGAGAATCCACGAATGATGGCGCGAGTCGATCGACACACTGTCCGTGCGGGACATATGGCCACTCTTCACGCAGAACTGTCCAGAATTCCGGACTCGGGTCCGAGAAGCTCGCGCAGTCGCTCGTGGGCGCGCATGCGCAACATATGAACGGCGCCGGGCGAGCGCTTCATCGTGGCCGCGACGTCCTCAATCGGGTGGCCTTCCAGGTCATATAGTCGAATGGCCGTGGCGTAGTCGGTAGGCAGGCGCTCGATCGCGGCGCCCAGCATCGATCCGGCTTCTTCGCGACGGACCGATTGGCTTGGGGTCCCGCCCGAAGCCGAGAGGACGTCCAGGAGTGCGACGTACGATTCGTCGGAACCGATGCCGCGGAGGCGGCGGGGCGCGGAGCGGTTTCGCTCCGCTTCGAGTTCACGGATGGCGTCGAGGAGGTTGTGTTCAGCGATCCGACGGAGCCAGGCCGGAAAGGCGTCGGCCCTCTGGGGGTCAAAGGTTCCGATTCGCAGGAACGCCTCGAGATACGTGACCTGCATGACGTCGCTGGCGTCGACGCGGCCTTGCCACGCGGCGCCGATGCGGAGGGAGCGCTCGACGGCTGGGCCATGCCGATCGAGGAGGTCGACCAGGGCATCGCGGTTGCCGCTGACGGCGCGGGCGACGCTGACGGGGTCGATCGATGTTGTGAATTCCGGCGATGGTGTGCGCTCGGACGGCATAAGTTCACTCTACCGTTGCGTTTACACGATTTGCAAGTTGCGGCGTGAAGATCGCGACTCGGCGTCCGCAGAGTGCTTGGACTGCGGGTCAACCATGTTCACGCCGGCCAACCCTTGCGCCGCGAATTACTGGGAGCAGCACTCATGCGAACGAATGAACTGATGGCGGTTTTCCTGGCGGCAGCGATTGGGATCATCGGATTGGGATGCTCGACCTTTGCAGGCGGCAGTCTCTTCAGTCCGATCAGCATTTTTCCGTTGGTGCCGGGACCTCAAGGCCCGCCGGGTCAGGATGGCCAGAACGGCCTGAACGGTCAGGATGGGCAGAACGGCCAGCCGGGCGCCGACGGTTCGCTTCGCATCTACGGCGACGGCTCGCTCGGTGACGTCGAAGTCACCTCCAGCGTAACGCTCGCGGATATCGCGCTGAACGGGAATACGCAGTTTCGCAATCTGGTCATTACCGCGACCGGTGCGTTGACGGTTCCAAGTGGAACGACGCTGCGGTGCAGCGAATCGTTTCAGAACACCGGATCAGTCCTGGTTCAGTTCTCTGAAGCATCCGATTTCAATACGCACGCCGATCCGGGACAGGGCGTGTCACATCAATCGGCCGAAAACGGCGACTTTGGCGTGGACACCACCAGTCGCGAAGGTGGCATGGGCGGCGTGGGGGTGTCCGCGGCGGAAGCGCGATTTATCCTCACTTCGGATCCACGCGGTGGAGGCGCGGGCGGAAAAGCCACACCCGGACTCCGCGGCGCCAGCGGCGGCGGTCGCCTCATCATTCTCGCCCGCACATCTCTGGTGAATGAAGGAATAATCAGGGCCGATGGCGAGGACGGTCCGTACCCCGATGAGGGGCGCGGCGGAGGCGGTGGTGGCATCGTCGTCCTCGCTTCGCCGGCGACCGTCACCAACGCGGGATCGATTTTGGCCCGCGGCGGCCGGGGTGGTGACGGTAAGAGCGTGAGTACGCGCACCGCTGGAGGAGGAGGAGGAGGAGGAGGAATCGTGCATCTTCTAAGTCCGGTCGTCACGGTCACCGGCACGATCGACGTCAGCGGCGGCTTGGGCGGGATCGGACCCGACGTCGGGGCGGGCGGTCATCAGGCCGGTGGCGGCGGCGGCGGCGCGTGTGGCGGCGACGGCGGCAGGGGAGGTTTTGCCAGCGTATTCACGAACGTCCTTGAAGACGGTGACGACGGCGCTGATGGCCACTCCATTCAGACTATCGCCGACCCAACGGCGTTCTTCTGAACTCGTTCGTCGAACATTCACGAGACCTTTTTCCAGTTCGGGAGACGCAGCGCGCGGGTGATCGGGCTCATGCGAAGGGCATAAGGTCACCCGCGCGATGTGCTTACGCGAAATGCAGTTTGTTGCGTGAAGAACGCGCGGCGAGGCACGCAGAGAGAACTCAGGCAGTTCGTCGAAGTGGCGCTTGGTTGCTCGGATAGGGCCCACCTGGAATTGCGTGAGACTGGACAAAGGGGAATTGCAATGCGTTTTCGATTCGGGCTGATCGCCTTGTCGGGAATTTGCGCCATGCCGGCCGCCGCGCCGGCGCAGGGGACGGCGTTCGCCTATCAGGGACAGCTGAAGAACGGCGGCAGCCCGGTCAATGCGAGCGTCAACATGGTGTTCAAGCTGTTTGACGCCGCATCGTTGGGGAACCAGGTCGGGGCGGCGCTGACGTATGACGGGGCCGGAGGCAATCCGCCGCCGGTGTCAGTCACGAGTGGTCTGTTCACCGTTCAGCTGGATTTCGGCGGTGGAGCATATACGGGCGACAAACGTTGGTTGGAAGTGACTGTCGACGGGACTCCGCTTTCGCCGCGGCAGGAACTAACCGCCTCACCCTTCGCCGTGTTTTCGACAAAGCCCTGGGCGACGAACGGGGCCAGCATCAGCAACACCAACGCCGGCGACGTGGGGATCGGGACCGCGCCATCGGGTGCGAAGCTGGACGTGGCCGGCACGGTGAAGATGACGGGCTTGTGGCTTACGAACGGGGGTGGGTCGGGCAAGGTGCTTACATCCGATGCCTCCGGAAACGGCACGTGGCAGACTCCTGCGGGCGGCGGCGGCCTTTCGCTTCCGTACTCCGGCAGCGTCAACTCCGAGGCAGTACCGGCGCTCGCAATTTCGAATACGAACACATTCGGCGCCGGCATCAGCGGCACGGGTTACACGGGCGTTCTTGGCACGACCAGCAGTGTGAACGGCGTCGCGCTCTCTGGCACTGCCACCGGCGGCCAAGCCGCAAATAGCATCGGTGCTTTTGGCTCGACCGAGAGCACGATCGGCTACGGGGTATTCGGCCTCGCCAACAACACGACTGGCGCAAACCGAGGCGTCTATGGCCGAAGCGACAGCGGCACCGGCTCAGGAGTGTATGGCCTGGTCACTGCAACCAGCGGAATGAACTTTGGCATGCGCGGCCAGAGCGACAGTACGGCCGGGCGCGGCGTGTATGGTTTGGCAAGCGCCGGCAGCGGCGTGAACTACGGCGGATACTTCGAGAGCACGAGCACCGGCGGATTCGGCCTTTTTGGTACGGCGACGGCTGGGAGCGGCACGACGTACGGCGGTCGATTCGAGAGCTGGAGCACGAGCGGTTACGGCGTGCTTGGATTGGGCGTCGCGAGCAGCGGAGTTAATTACGGCGGCTACTTTTCGAGCAACAGCTCCTCCGGGACCGGGGTTTTCGGCTTGGTCAGTGCCACCACCGGCATCAACCAAGGAGGGTACTTTGAAACCGCGAGTTCCGATGGACGGGGCATTGCCGCGTTCGCCAGCGCCACGAGCGGGCAGAACTACGGCGGGCAATTCTTGAGCGCCAGCACGCAAGGAATTGGAGTTTACGCCCACGCGGCGGCGAGCAGTGGGACAACCTACGGCGTGTTCGCGACTTCGGGAAGCACAAGCGGGACCGGGGTCTACGGCAAGGCCTACGCCGACAGCGGCATTACTCATGGTGTGTACGGCGAGAGTACCAGTTCGAACGGTCGCGGCGTTTACGGTTTCGCCAGCGCCACGAGCGGGACGACCTACGGCGGGCGGTTCGCGAATCTCAGCACGGACGGGCGCGGCGTTTTCGCCGATGCGCTCGCATCCTCCGGCACGACATACGGCGTGTACGGCGCGGCGAACAGCACGAGTGGAACGGGCGTCTACGGCAAAGCGTACTCCACCACCGGCGGCAATTACGGGGTTCAAGGGGAAACCTCCAGCACGGGCGGTATCGGCACGCTTGGGCTTGCCACGGCTTCCACGGGCACAAACTTCGGCATGTACGGCGCGTGCTACAGCACCGCCGGCCGCGGCGTGGTCGGTGAGGCCTATGCGTCGAGCGGGACCACTTACGGCGTCTGGGGGTTGACTCACAGTCCGGCAGGCTTCGGCGTCTACTCGAATGGTCCGATCGGCGCCACCGGAACAAAGTCCTTCCGCATCGACCACCCGGACGATCCCGAGAACAAGTACCTCCTGCACTATTCGGCCGAGAGTCCGGAGGTCATCAATTTCTATCGCGGCAACATTGTTCTCGATGGCGCGGGCGAGGCCGTGGTCACACTGCCGCGCTACTTCGCCAAGATCAACAAGAACCCGAGTTATCAACTGACCGCCGTCGGCGCGCCGATGCCTGCGCTGCATGTAGCTGAGGAGATCGACGAGACAGCGCTGAGCGCTGGCGCCATTGCCGCAGTCGGCGAGGCCGCGCCCGCTTGCTCGTTCCGCATTTCCGGCGGCGCACCGGGAGCGAAGGTCTCGTGGCGCGTCGAGGCCGAGCGGAACGACCTGTGGATCCAGCAGCGCGGCGCGGCCGTCGAGGTCGAGAAGCGTGGCTCTGAAAAGGGTACCTACCAGCACCCGGAACTCTATGGTCAGCCAGCGGAGAAGGGTCTGTTTTACCGCGCGAAGCTGCAACCCTCGGCGTCAACATCGGATCGAACTGGAGAGTGACGCTCCAGCGTGCTGAAGGAGCTTGGTCATGCGAATTCGGATGGACTGGATCGTGTGGTTGGTACTCGGAGTCGCGCCGGTGGTGGTGTTGGGCCAGTACACCATTCCGTGGTCTACGGTCGATGGCGGCGGGGCGATGTCGAGCACTGGGGGAACTCTTTCGCTCGCCGGGACGATCGGTCAGCCGGATGCGAGTTCGTTTGCGACGCCGATGAGCGGCGGGACGTACTCCCTCGTCGGCGGATTCTGGCCGGTGGCCGTGCCGACCTGCTCGCTGCCAGGCGACATGGATCTGAGCACGCTCCGCAATGGCGTGGATGTGCAGGGGTTCGTCAACTGCCTCCTGGGCGTCAGCGGCAGCAATTGCAGCTGCGCCGACATCAGCGGCAACGGCACGGTCGGTGTTGAAGATGTTTCCGGCTTCGTCGCAATCCTGCTGGTTTCGTAAACTGTGAGGTCGCATCCAATGAAGACTTGCCACATCTCTCGAACCGCACTTTCACTCGCCATGTGCATTGTCGGGCTGATCTGTGTCGATCCGGCCCTCGGGCAGGGGACGGCCCTGACGTATCAGGGTCAGCTCAAGGTCGGCGGCACGCCGGCAAACGGTAATTTCAGCATGACATTTCGCATCTTTGACGCGTCCGGCGGCGGAAGCCAGATCGGCCCCAGCGTCGCCCAGCCGGCAGTCGCCGTCGCAAACGGCCTGTTCACAACCACGCTCGATTTCGGTACGGGCGTCTTCACCGGCCCGCCGCGCTGGCTCGAAATCGAGGTCAACGCGAACGTGCTCAGTCCGAGGCAGCAGCTTACCGGTGCGCCATATGCTCAGAAGGCCTCGGACCTGCGCCTACCGTTTGATGGAACAGCGTCGGCAGCCACGCCCGGACTGAAGGTCAGCAATGCCGGCGCCGGCGAGGGACTTCACGGCGTGAGCGGAGGCGGGAACGGCGTGTACGGCCGTAATTCGACCAACAACAATGATGGCTATCTCGGAGGCCCGACGTGGGCCCTCTCCGGACGGCACGGCGCGACCGGCAACTACGGCATCTTTGGACATCCGACCGTCGGCGCGTATGGCGAGAACGGAAGCTCGCATAACTACGGCGGCTTCGGCACCGGCGACTCCGGCGCGTACGGCGTCAACTTCAGCACGGGCAACACCGGCTACCTGGGCAAGGACGACTATTCCGTCTACGGCATCAGCGGCTCACAGTCATTCCGAGGAGGTCTTGGTGGCGGGCTATACGGCGCGCTCGGGCAACACGTCCCATCGCAGAGCTTCGGAGGACTCGGCGGAACGGACTTCGGTGTCTTTGGCGTAGGGTTCGGCGGTGGTAGTCGCGGCGTTCACGGCGAAGGCGTCAACAACGGCGTCGAGGGATATGGCTACAACGGTATCTACGGCGAGTCAGGCACATTCAATGGAAACGGCGTGCAGGGCCTGGCGACGAACGGAACGAACGCGTACGGCATCTGGGGAATCAGCTCGATCGTGTACGCGGGTTACTTCAACGGGAAAGTGCACGTAGGTGGGACTCTCACGGCGGCCGTTAAATCGTTCCGAATCGATCATCCGACTGAACCGGAAAACAAGTTCCTGATTCATGCCTGCGTCGAGAGCGACCAGATGAAAAACGTCTACGACGGAATCGTCGCGCTCGATGAGTACGGCCAGGCGTGGGTGGACCTGCCGCGCTGGTTTGAGGGATTGAACTCCGACTTTCGCTATCAGCTGACCTGCCTCGGAGAACCCGCGCCGATCTACGTCAAAGAAAAGGTCTCAAACAATCGTTTTCTGATCGCCGGTGGGAAGCCGGGAATGGAAGTCTCCTGGCAGGTGACCGGCGTGCGGCGCGATGCCTATGCCCGGAGCCACCCGCTGCAGGTCGAGGTTGAGAAAGAAGGCGCTGAGCGGGGCCGCTATCTGTACCCCGAGGCGTTTGGACTGACGGCTGAACGAGGCATTGACTTCGAAAAGCTGCAGGCGCTTGAACAGTCGCGTTCGTCGAAACAGCCGTTGGCAATGTCCAAACCATAGTGCCGGAGAGGTCAGGGCGGTGACGCGGCCGCGGGCGCAGAAGTCGCGGCGCGCAGCGCTTCAAGCTTCGCAGCCCATTCCGCGGCTTTCTCGCGCTTCCCGGTTCCGGGCTCGGCGACGTCCCAGTTTTCGTAAAAGCGGGTGAGCTGGCTGTAAATCCCCGGGCGCCAATTCGCCGCGACCTCGGGCTTGCTCAGGACTCTCTCGGATGATTCGAGCAGGAGCGGCTCGGCCTCGGCAAAACGCTTTTGGCTCGCGATGCTGACGGCAAGACTGAACTTCGCAGATTCGATATACCAGTGATCGGCCGGCAGTTTCCTCTGGTAGATCGCCAGGGCCTCGCGGAAGGCGGATTCGGCGGCCGGGAAATCCTTCCGCGCACCGGCTATGGAGGCGAGACTCGCCAGGTACAGTGCGACATCCTGGTCGTCGCCGCCGATGATCCGCCGTCGCGACGCGACCGCCTCGCGCAGCAGCCGTTCCGATTCTTCCAGCCGACCGACCGTGCGATAGAGTTCGCCCAGGTTCGCGATGCTGTTGACCGTGTCAGGATGTCCGTCGCCGAACACCCTCCGTCGTATGACCAGATTGCGTTCGTGCAGCTTGAGTGACTCCTCCGGCCGTCCGGCCTCGGCAGCCATCACCGCCAGATTGTTGAGGGATCGCAAGGTATGCGGATGTTCTTCGCCGAGCGTTCGCTCCTGGATCTCGACCGACTCACGCATGAGTCGCTCGCCTTCGTCACGACGATTCAGGCTCCACAGAACCTGGCCCAGGTTATTCATTGAGGTCAGCGTGTCTGGATCGGTCTCGCCGAGAACCCGCCGTCGTGCGTCCAGCGTCGCGCGATTCAGTTTCTCCGCTTCCTCGTTCCGGCCCTGACCCTCCAGTACTTCGGCCAGCAGACTCATGGAGCGGAGCGTATCGGGATGATCGTCGCCGAGGAGGCGCCGCCGGCCTTCGTAGGCCGAGCGCGCGAGGGGTTCGGCGTCCTTGTCGTTGTTCTGCTCGCGGCGCAGTTCGGCCATGACCTCAGCGGACGCCAGCGACTCGAGCGCTTCGGGACCGAGCTGTTGTTGCCGCAGTTCGAGGGCGCGGGCGAGGTGGGTTTGCGCGGAACTCAGTTCGCCGATCGCCATATATGCGCGTCCGATGGTGTCGCGGACCGCGGCCTCGACTTCCGGCTGGTCCGTCAACTCGGTGTCGACGCGCTTCGCAGCGTTGTCGAGCACAACGCGCATGAGCTTCTTGTCCATGCCGCCGGCCGTAGCGGGGTCGATTCCGGCCAGCATCTGCTGGGCGAAGCCGGCGACCTGTTGCGACTTTGTGGCTTCGCTGGCGACTTTGAGCGATGAGGATTCGAGTTCGGAGACCAAAGCACGCGACCGCGCGTACAAGACGCTCAGTGCGATCGCCGCGCCGGTGACGACGATGACGAACGCGGCCGCGATTGAGGTAGCCGCCCGATGCCGGTAGAGCGACTTGCGGAGCAGATACCAGCCGCTGTCGCGCTTGGCCTCGATCGGTTCGCGGGCGAGATAGTGACGGACATCACGGGCGAGTTCGCCGACCGACTGGTAGCGCCGCGTCGGGTCCTTTTGCAGACTCTTCAGAACGATGGTTTCGGTATCGTCGTCGATTTCGCGCTCAATGGTCCGCGGCCGAATAGGCTCAGCCGTGCGAATGCGGTTCAGCACTTCGCTGAGGTCTCCCACGGTGGTGTAGGGAAACTGGCCGGTGAGCAGTTGGTACAGCACAACGCCGAGCGAATAGACATCGCTTCGCACGTCGACGTCGGAATGCTGCCCGAGCGATTGCTCCGGGGAAGCCCATGGCAGTGAACCGATGAACTGCCCGGTCTGGGTGGCATGAACGACGTCGCCGTCGGCGGTCGTCTTGGCGAGCCCGAAGTCGAGGACCCGCGGCTCGCCTGCCGAGTCGATCAGGATGTTTCCAGGTTTCAGATCGCGGTGGATGACGCCGCGCTGGTGGGCGGCGCTGACGGCGTCGCAAACTTCGGCAAAGAGTCGAAGCCGATCGCGAAGCGACAGGTCGTGCTCGCGGACATAGCGATCGATCGGGCGGCCGTCGACGTAGTCCATGACAAGGTAATCGCTGCCGGCGGCGGCGCCGCGATCGATGATGCGGACGATGTGGCGATGGTTGAGCGTGGCGAGGATGCTGACCTCGCGGTCGAAGCGCTGGCGGTCGTTCCCGCCGGCGAATGGCCCCTCGCGGAGGACTTTCAGGGCGACGGTTTGGCCGGTGGATTGCTGCAGGGCTTCGTAGACGACGCCCTGGCCGCCGCGATGAACTTCGCGGCGAATGTCATAGCCGAGAAGCACGGGCCGCATTGAGGCAGCGAGCGAGGCGCCACTCCCGGCGGCGTCAAATGAACCCGCCGACGACCGGGCGCGCTCGGCCTGCCGGCGTGCCTGGGCGATCCACTCGACGTGGTCAGCGGATGAGTGAGTCGGCGTCATCGCGCGAGGACCTCGAGCTGTGCGGAAAGCGACCGCTGCTCCAGAGACCAGTGCGACGTTTCAGGCGGGGCATTCACGCGCCGGCCTTAAACCAGACAGACGCCGTCTCGAGAAGCTCGGCGAGGCGCTCATGGGCCCGCACGCGCATCATGTGAACCGCTCCCGAAGAGCGTTCCATCGCCTTGGCGACCTCTCCAATTGTTCGGCCCTCCAGATCGTACAAACGAATGGTGCGGGCGTAGTCGGGCGGAAGCTTGTCGATGGCGGACTCGATCAGGCGGCGAACGTCCTGTCGGCCCACGGCGCGGCTGGGTGTCGAACTGGTGGCGGCAAGTTGTTCGTACAGCCCGGCGTGCGAGTCATCGCCGGGCGCGGCGTGCTGAATACGACGGCTGGGCGGAGGTTGCTTCTGGCGCTCAAGCCCGCGAATTGCATCGCGGAGGTTGTTTTCGGCGATCCGCCGCAACCAGGCCTCGAACGACCCGGCGTTGTCAGGTCGGAACGACGGGATTTGCAGGAAGGCCTCGAGGTAGGTGACCTGCATGACATCCGAACTGTCGATCACGTTCTGCCATTGACGGCCGATTCGCAGGCCCTGCTCGACCGAAGGGCCGAACTTCGCCAGCAGCGTGCTGAGAGCATCGCCGTTTCCCCGAACGGCTTCCGCGACGAGTTCGTGCTGGGCTGAATTCGAGGGCTCGGACGAGCTCACAGGCGAAATCCCTCCCGAAACAATCCTACCCGCTATGTATGGAAAAATCGTCGCGATCGTTAATGCGGGCGGGGGAATGTCGCAGACCATTCAGACGCACGCTTCGGCCAAGCCCGATGCGACCGTTTCCCGGCCGACCTCATTGTCAAAACAGGCCGAATTCGGCCAGAAAGTGGAGGAATAGCCATGTTTGTTCAGCAGTCTGCATCGCGAGTGAACCGCAGATTATTGTTTGCCGTGCCAGTGATTCTGGTGGCGACGATGATCGGGTCTGCGGCCGGCCAGGGGACGGCATTTACATATCAAGGCCAATTGAAGGATGGCGGTGTTCCGGCGAACGGGAGCTACGACTTGAGTTTCACGCTTTGGGATGACGCGGCAGCCGGGAACCAGGTGGGGCCGACGGTCAATCTGCCCGGGTCGGCCGTCACGAGCGGCCTGTTCACGGTCGAACTCGATTTCGGCGCAGTGTTCGGCGGCGCGCCGTTGTGGCTGGAGATTGCAGTGAATGCGACGCCGCTAACGCCGCGGCAATCTCTGACCTCGACGCCCTATTGCCAGACGGCGGCCTACGCGAATGCGCCGTGGCAGACTTCCGGACTCGATCTTTCCTACAGTGCCGGGAACGTCGGCATCGGGACCGCAGCACCAACGAGCAAGCTGGATGTGCGCGGCATCCTGACGCTCGACGCGGGTGGCGACGCGGGCATCGCGACCGGGACCGGGGCCGGTGAGATGAATCGTTATCTCTCGATCTTTAACAGTCTGCAATTCCCGTCGGCGTCGGGGCTGAGAGCCGGCGGCGTGCTGGTTTCGGATGACTACTTCTACGCAAACCCGGCCAAGACCGATCTCGTCGTGAAAGGAAGGGTGTCCATCGGGACGGCGACCGCGAATTATCCGTTGACGATTCGGACCAGCGCTCTTTTTGGAAGTTATGGCCTGATTCATACCGATGGGACGCGGGAGATGGGATCGTACGTCAGTTCGACCGGCGGATGGCTTGGAACGAGAAGCAATCACCCGCTGCATTTCTTCACGAACGATTCAAGTGCGCGGGTCACGCTGGCGGCGGATGGCGCACTGGGCGTCGGGACGACGAGTCCGTCGTCGTTTGCGCAACTTGCAGTCTTCGGAAGCGGAACAAACCGCGCCGGGTACTTCGAAAGCAGCCGGGGCGGCCTCACGGGGTGGAGCACTTCCAACGGTTTCACCGGTATCACCGGCGGTAATGGGGCGGGCGGCGTCGGCGTGTTCAGCGTCGGCGAATTGGCGGCGACGGGCACCAAGAGTTTCCGGATCGACCACCCGTTGGACCCGGAGAACAAGTACCTGACTCACTTCTGTGCGGAGGGTCCGGAGCCGCTCAACGTTTATCGCGGGAATGTCACGCTGGATGCCGCAGGCCAGGCGTGGGTAACGCTGCCCGACTACTTCGCGGAAATCAATCGCGATCCGTCGTATCAGCTTACGCCCATCGGCGAGTCGGCACCCGTCTTTGTGAAGCAGAAGATCGCGGGCAACCGCTTCCTGGTGGCGGGCGGCAAGGCCGGCATGGAGGTCTCGTGGCGCGTGGAAGCCGTTCGAAACGATCGCTTCGTCAAGAGGTATGGGGCGGCTGTGGAATCGGCAAAGCCGGCGGACAAGATCGGCACCTACCTGCAACCCGAACTATATGGCCAGCCGGCCGAGAAGAGCCAGTTCTACCAGGCGAAGCCAGCGGAGGCGCCCGCGGAGCGCGAGCCCGCCGGTGTGAGCAACTAACAATTGGGCTGCGAGAGCCAAGGAGACGATTCGATGACACGTACTCGATTGATAACGCTGGCCACCTTCGTCGTCATGGCCACGGCACCGATCGCGCTGAGCCAGTATGCGATTTCCTGGTCGACCATCGACGGCGGCGGGGGCTCGGCGCCCAACGCCAGCGTCGGTGCGACGTTTGCAGTCGCCGGCACGATCGGCCAGCCCGATGCGAGTTCGTTTGCGGCTCCCATGAGCGGTGGGAGCTACTCGCTCGTGGGTGGGTTCTGGCCGGTGGCGGTTCCGACGTGCGCGCTGATCGGCGACATGGACCTCAATACCCTTCGCAACGGCGTCGATGTGCAGACGTTTGTTAATTGTCTGCTGGGCGTGAACGGGAGCAACTGCACCTGCGCCGACATCAGCGGGAATGGATCGGTCGGGACGGAGGATGTCTCCGGATTCGTCACCATCCTGCTTGGGTTGTAAGACGGCCATGAACGGAAGTACCGCTTACACCTGCCCGGCCCAATCGCGGTCGGACGCCTTGAACGACGAGATGATCGTGTGCTGGACGCCACGTGGGAGCGGTCCGTTCGCGAGGAGCGCGATGTTTCGCCGGAGGTGCTTGATGTCGGCCGTGCCGGCGATGCAGGTGTGCACGCCCGGGAGGAAGGCCGCAAACCGCAGGGCGTATTCATCCCATGCAAGCCGACCGGGCGAGAGGCCCATCGTCCGCGCCCGCTTCCAGTAGGGTTCGCAGTAGTCGCCTTTCGGGCGGCGCTTGAATCGCCAAAACGCATTCGCCAACGGGCGTTTCGCGATCACGCCGAGGCCGCGCTTGCGGGCGATCGGCAAGGCCTCGCGAATCACCCGTTGATCGCAGATGCTGATCGACGTCTGAATGCTGCCGAAGCGCCCGGACGCGATGGCATGCTGTCTCGCGTCGTTCTCGCCCGAGTATGCGGCCACGCGCACCTTGCCGGCCTTCACCATCCGCGCCAGCGCATCGACCACGACCCCGCTCTTCAGCGTCGCCAATGGACATGAGTGAAGATGCATGATGTCGATGCGATCGGTGCGCATCCGGCGCAACGCCTCGTCGACCCCGCGCGTGATGCAGCGGCCGGTCCAATCCTTGCAGCCGGGAATGGAGTAGCCGCATTTCGTCGACAGCACGAACTCGTCACGGCGCTGGGCGACGTGGCGGCCGATTCGCTCTTCCGACAGTTTGTAACCGCGGGCAGTGTCGATCAGGTTGACACCGGCGTCGAGGACCTGGTTGAGCATGCGGGCGGCATCGACCTCGGAAACGATCGGATCGCCGATTTGCATGGCGCCAAAACCGAGAATCGAAACCTTGAGTCCGGTGCGTCCAAAGCGGCGGTATCGCATGGGGGTTACTTCGCGAAGAAGAAGAGGAGAAACTTGTCGAAGCGCCTGGCCCACGCACCCTCGTTGTGGACCGCGCCGACGTCCTCGAAGTAATAGTAATCGCGGCCGGGCACCAGGCCGCAGCGATCGAAGACCGCCACGAGTTCGCGCGTCCAGCCGATGGCCTGGCTGAAGTCGCCGAGCGAATCGCCCTCGCGCGAGCCCATGTCGAGCCAGATGCGGCATTGCTTCAGCGCGCCGCACACGTCGGCCGACTCACGGATGATGCGCTTGTCGGCCCACATGAGGGCGGGCGACAGGACGCCGCACATCGAGAACGTATCGGGATACTTCTCGCAGATGTAGAGCGAGATGAGGCCGCCGAGGGATGATCCGGCCACGGCCGTATGCTTGCGGTCGCTCTGCGTGCGATAGGTCGAGTCAATGAACGGCTTCACTTCTTCGACAAGGAACTTCGCATAGCGTTCGCCGCGTCCGCCGGCGTGCCGCCGCTC